>JAADIG010000016.1 GCA_013151445.1 Actinomycetota bacterium | reverse complement strand
CGGTGATGAGACTCGACACCTCGGATGCTGTCGAGAGATCCTGGTTCAAGTACGATCCGACACTGCTGTAGATGTCCAATCCAGCCATGTCAATGAGCTCGAGAGGACCAATCACCGCGAGCTTGTACCCGATGCCCCACTTGACACACGTGTCCATGTCTGCGTGGCTGATGATCCCGCGCTCGACGAGCTCGACAACTTCTCGCAACACTGCGTACAGAATCCGGTTTTCGACAAAACCCGGAACCTCACGCTCGGTCACGGCCTCGTATCCGAAGGAGTGGATGAACTCGATGAGCTGATCCTTCACCTCTGGGGAAGTCTGGTCACCCTGCACGACCTCGATCATCGGGATGAGGTGAGGGGGGTTCGACCAATGCATACCAATAATGCGACTCGCGGCGGGGCTACCCTCGGCGATCTTCGTGATCGGTATCCCCGACGTGTTCGAGGTGAGCACGGCACCATCGGGGGCAAGCGCAACGAGATCTGCGAACACCCGCTGCTTGAGCTCGAGGTTCTCGGGCACTGCCTCCATGACGAGTGTCGCCTCACCAACTGCCTTGGCAAGATCGGTCGAGAACTCTATCGATCCACCTGGAGCCTGGGGTGCATCGAGCCTATCGAGGACACCGCGGGCAAGCTCGACTCCTGTCTTCGCCCGATCCAGAGCTGCGGGATCGATATCGTAAAGATAGACCTTCGTTCCTATCCGCTCCAGGACGGCCCCCATACCGGGTCCCATCGTTCCTGTTCCAACGATCGCTGCTGTCTCGTACATAGCCATTGCGGTCTCCTCTCTCATCTCATTCCTGACATTCGATCTCTTGCATCTGGCGCCACACACGTTCGGGGGTGAGTGGCAACTCGGTCATGGGGACGCCCGCATCTGCGAGCGCGTTCACGATCGCCGCCGGCAGCGCGGCGAGAACACCCTCCCCGCACCCCTTCGCCCCAAAGGGCCCCGGCCCATCCTCGTTCTCAACGATGATGCACGTCATCTTCTCTGGCACATCCTCGGTCGCCGGGATCCGGTAGTCGAGGAGTGTGTCGTTGAGCAGCACACCGTCATCTGTGTAGAGCATCTCTTCAAAAAGGGCGTTGCCGATGCCCTGGAGAGCACCACCCTCATCTTGCCGCTCGATCAACTGTGGATTGATCGCTCTTCCAACGTCGGCGACACTCGATGTCTGGAGAACACGGATCATGCCGGTGTCCCGATCGAGCTCGATCTCGGCGCCTGCAACGCAGACTTCCCAGAACACCGGCCCTTCGGCGTAGGAGCCACCACCCCCATGTGGCTTCACCTCTCCGTAGCCTCGCAGCTCGCCACCGACGAAGCCGAACCTCTTGGCGATCAGCTCCGCGTACCCGATCGACGTCTCCCCGCACCAGATCCGACCGTCGGAAGCCGAAAGCTCGTCGAGATCAGACACGTCAAGGAACGTCGCGGCAGTCTCGATGAGTGTATCCATCACCTCTCGCGCCGCCCGCTCCACGGCCTTGCCTGCCACGGTCGTCGAGCGGCTCGCACCAGTGGATCGGTCATAGGGTGTGAACCGGGTGTCGGCCCCGTGCACGGCCACCCCACCGGGATCCATCCCGAGAACCTCGGCAGCGATCTGTGCCATGACGGTCCGTGTCCCCTGTCCCATCTCTGTCGAAGCGACCAGCACGACGACCCCGCCGTCGGCATCCATCCGCACCGAGGCAGAAGACACGGGGTGGGCGCCCGCAGCGAGGAGACCCACCGAGATCCCAAGGCCCCTGTCGGTGATATGTTCTCTTCCCCAACCGATCGCGGCGGCCACCTTCTCGACATCGCCGACGAGATCGGCGTCGAGGGGCCGGCCTCCCGGTCGAACCTCTTCACCGGGGCGCAGCAGGTTCCTGCGACGGAACTCCAACCGATCGATCCCTGCAAGTCGGGCAACCTCGTCGATCTGGGACTCCCCGATCCATTGCAGATGCGTGGCGCCGAACGCTCGATAGGATCCGGCAGGCCCGGTGTTGGTGTAGACGCAGTGGGCCTGTACCTCCACCGACGGCCACCGATACGGTCCTGATGCGGCATCTGCGGCAGTGGCGGTCACCCTGGGGCCGTTGTCGGCGTATGCGCCGGTATCCAACCAGATCTCGACGCTGCGCCCGAGGAGCTCTCCCTCCTTCGTCGCCAGTGTGCGCATCCGACACTTCATGTTGTGTCGGCGGGTCGTGACCATCGACTCATCAACGCGGTTGACGACCTTGACGGGTCGGCCTGCCTTGCGAGCAAGCGCCACGGTGATGGGCTCCATCTTCGTGTATGACTTGCTCCCAAAGCCCCCGCCGAGGAATGGGACGACGATGCGCACCTTGTCGACGGGGAGCCCGAACAGCGTCGCGATCTCGGCGCGAACGAGGAACGGATGCTGGCAGTTCGCCCACAGGTTGATCTCATCGCCGTCGTGGTGAGCGATCACCGCGTGGGTCTCCATGGCGTACTGGTAGACGGCAGGAAAGTCGTACTCTTGATCGATGACGATGCTGGCCAGAGACGCCTGCTCAGCGATGTCACCCCGCTCGAATCCGTACCGATAGCAGATATTTCCGTCGCGCTCGGGAAGCTCTCCGAGCCCATGAGCGAACCCCGACCTCGTCGGACCGTCGTGAACGAGCGCGGCATCATGAGCAAGAGCGGCATCGAGACTCGCCACGACAGGCAGATCCTCGTACTCGACCGTGATTGCAAGCAATGCAGCTTCTGCCTGGGCCTCAGTTTCGGCGGCGACTGCAACGATCGGCTCGCCGACGAACCGCACCACGTCGATGGCCACGATAGGCCGATCGCGTATGGCGTGACCGAAGTAGGGATCGATGTCCATGAGGTCGCGTCCGGTGAGCACCGCAACGACTCCCGGCATCTGTTCTGCCGACCCGGTATCGATCTCACGAATCCGGGCGTGTGCGACGTTGCTGCGCAGGACCTTGCCGTGGAGCATTCCTGCGAGCGACAGGTCGCCAACGAACTCGGCTGTACCACTGATCTTGGGAATCGCATCGACCCGCGCAACACTCGAGCCGACGGCTCCAGCTCCATGGAGGGACTTACGCTCAACGAGGGTCGGGGAGGTCATCGGTCGCTCACGATCTCCGCTGCAGCGTCGAGAATCGACCGATACCCGGTGCACCGGCACAGATTCCCGCTGAGACTTCGACGAAGCTGCGCCTCCTCCGCCCCAACGCCGTCGTCGGCCATCGCCTTGAGTGTCATCACGAAGCCCGGTGTGCAGAAGCCACACTGCACGGCAGCGTGGCTCACGAACGCAGCCTCAGCGCGTCGATAGAACTCGGTGTCTCGTATACCCTCGATCGTCTCCACCTGTGCGCCGTCGGCCTCGTTAGCGAGGAACGTACAAGAGCTCACCGGAAGCCCGTCGACGAGAACGGTGCAGCTTCCACACACCTGGACGTCGCACGACCGATTCGTTCCGACGAGGCCGAGTTCGTCACGCAGGAAGTCGAGGAGAGAGATGTTCGCGTCGATCTCACGGTCGATGCGCACACCGTTGACGATCGTGTTCATACGAACCATCAGGTCCCTTCTCCTCCATCAGGTGAGTCGTCGACGGCCACTGCTGCGTACCGACGTGTCCACATTGCCCAGTACTCGTCGAGAAGACCATCCTGATACTTGGCGGGAAAGATGACCTCGGCTGCCTCTCGTGAGAGCGGGTCGAGAGTGCCGAGGCTTCTTGCGAGTGATTGCAGGCGAACGGCTCGCTCGAGTGTCACAGCAGCCATAACTGCCCACCGGATGTCCTCTCCAACGACGACGACACCGTGGTTCTTGAGCAACGCTACGCGGCGACTCCCGAGTGCCTCGGCGACCCCCTTCCCCTGTTCGCTCGTGGTGATGAGCTGGGCCGAGTCGGCGTAGACCCCCAACCCATCCACGAAGAGGACCGAATCGTGCGTGAGGAACTCCAGGTGTGGTGCATCCGTTGCTGTTGCACCAAGAGCCGTGGCGTAGAGAGGGTGGCTGTGGATGACTGCCCCGACATCGGGGCGGCTTCGATAGATCTCAGCGTGGATCGAAGCCTCTAGGTGCATACCGGGAGCAGAGAGGCATTCGGGATCATCGAGCTGCAGGACGATGACATCGTCGGGGGTCACTTCTCCAAGAGCGATCCCTTTCCTCTTGATATAGGCGCGATCGTCTCCAGGACGTCTGACGGACACATGACCTAGCGTCAAGTCCTCATGCCCGAATGCGGCGATGATGCGACACGCCAGAGCCACTTGTTCGGCAGACTCTGCCTGCACGACGTCACTGTGGTTGTCCAACGCCATCACGCACCTCCATTCGATGATGAGCGGGCCTTCCGATGCATGGTCTCCGGATAGCCCTGATCGGGAAAGGTGAAGACCATCACGAGATCCTCGTCACCCGTGTTGGCGACCGTGTGCCACAGATGTGCAGGGATGAACGCGGCACTGCCGCAGCGCATCACGACGACTTCACTCTCCAAGCGAAGCTCACCGCGTCCCGACACGACAAAGGCGAGCTCCTCAACAGCGTGGGAGAGATCATCAGTTTCCATTCCAGATGTGAACACCGAGTAGCCGAGACTGGACGTGTTGCCATCAACAGTCGACGATCCAATCAGCACCCGACTCCAGCTCCCCCGAGGAAGCTCGATCGGGTCGACGTCTTCGAGCGCGACCACCCGTACGCCGCTCACAACTGCCAGACCCCATCCTTGAGGATGAACTCGCCGCTGTCCAAGATCTCCAAAGTGGCGTTGTGCACCACACCGTCAAGGTGCAGTCTCGATGTGTTCTGACCGCCTGGATAACAGTTCTGGTTGTCTCCGAGAGCAAAGTGAACGGTGCCCTTGCGGCCCTTCTCGGAAGGAGAACCCAAGGGTGCGAAGTCACTCGTCCCGAATGCGAACTCTCCAACGACATCGGCCCCCTCGACGCCTTCGACGGTGTCACGGAGCCGGCGAGCCTCAGCGCCACCCTCGATCGCCTGATAGCGACCCCCCTCGATGTGCCAAGTGATCGGTGTCTCGACGTTATGAGGAACACCGATCCCCAACATGTTCCCGTCGACGACAATCGTCCCCTCGGTCTTGTCCTCGACCGCTGCGTAGGCGACTTCTCCCCACAGTGGAACGGGTCCCATCATCGCTCCACGCTGTTTGACCGGCACGACTTCGAGGGCAGGTCGGCGTTCGATGTCGACGATGACATCGGTACCTCCCGGAGATGTGACCCGAACCCGTGTCGCTCCTTCGAGCTTTGCTATTGCAGCCTTTGCATTACCAATCGTCCGTTCGATGTCATCGACGGAGATCGGCCAGCGACCGAACCCTTCCTCAACCGAGCCGATCCGCGCGTTGTTGGCGCACGATTCCTTCACAGCGCTGACGTGGGCGAAGCGGTTCGCCCACTCTAGGTTCGTCATGATGATGATCTCATCCGCCGTCACCATCGCGGTATGGAGGTTGCGAGGGGGTGCCATGGGGAAGTGGGTGTCCTGAAGGCCTCTTCTGACCTGGGTGTCGTTGTTCATGACAACAGGCCAGGCACCGCGCTCAGATACGACGGTGGCGACCATGTCTGCCTCTTCGCTGCGCCGCGAGTCGGTAATGATCGTCACGACGTCGCCCTCTTGGACCTCGAAGCATGTGTCGACGATGAGTTCGGCAGCCTCTCTCATCTGCTGTTCGGTGCGGGGTTGTTCTTGGTTGTCTGCCACCATTCCTCCTTGGTGCTATTTCTCTGCGAAGTGCGGGAGCACCTCATTCGCAAAGCGTTGGACCTGACCGAACTGGTCGAGGTCGCCGAAACGGCATATGAAATGAGTCACGCCTACGTCGCGGAAAGTCTCGAGCCACTCGATAATCTGGTCCGGCGTCCCCACCGGCCCCCAGTTCGAGAGATCCATCGACTTGCTCAACTCCGGGTAGTACTGCGAGATGTATTGACCAAACGCCGCCTCAGCCTCCTCAGCCGAGTCTCCTATGTTCATCGTGACCTGATACGAGATGGCGTAGTCGGCGATGTCGACTTCCAACACGTTCGCTGCCTCATTGAGATAGCCGAGTTGCTCCACCACCTCTTCAGGGTGCTGTGCACGACAACACGTCATCCAACCGGTTCCAAGTTCGACGATACGTCGACAGGCTCTGTGCAACCGTCGGGTGGCTACGTCACTGTCGAGGTTCCCCATGAGGCGTATGTTCGACACCACCCAGATCGGTGGGGGGGATTGGATAGGCATGAGCGGACCCATCTCTGTCCCTGAGAAGAAGGCAACGTCGTCGTACGAGAAGTGCTCTCCCTCAAAGGAAACCGATCCATCCCTCCAGAGGGTGTTGAGAACTTCAAGTCCCTCCTCGAAGATCCCGGCCCGGCGCTTGAACTCGAGGCCGAGTGCTGCGAACTCACGCCGAACCCCTTCCTCGGGGTTCCCCATACATGCGCCCAGAATCGTCCTGCCACCCGAGAGAACGTCGAGCGTCGCCCATTCGAGGGCGAGGTAGAGGGGGTTGCGCGTCGATGTCACGAGGCATGCAGTGCCGAGATCGACGTGCTCGGTGCGTTGCGAGATCGCTGAGAGCAGGCTGATCGCCTCATAGCGCGGTTTCGAGAACAGGCTGTCACCGACCCATACGGAGTCGAAGCCCTCGTCCTCCGCGACGGACGACAGGTCAAGCAAATCGTGGAGCGAGTACTGAGGGGCGATAAGTGGCTCACGGTTATTCAGGTTGACACCGAAATGCAAGACGAACCTCCTACGATCGCTCGATCGGGCAGTGCCTCAACCGGAGACAGATACACTCCGAATTGAAGGTCAGTCTTGTATGTTAACAGTTAAATGTCAACACATATTCGTGACGTTGGAAAACGGACACGAACAGATCACGACAGAGAATCACCCGATTCGCCAATGTTGCGCCACCAACGCCACGCCCCAGACCGTCTTCAACGACCGCTGTCTGCGTGCCCCTTCGGGAGGACCGAAGTCTGCATCTGCTCCCACTCATTGTCATCAAGACCCTCGACGCGCTCCAGCGGAACCGCCACATGGCTCCTTGTGAGATCTGCTGCAAGCTCGGCGTCACCCGCGTGAACGGCAGCCATGATCTTTTCATGCTCCTCGAGGGATGACTGGAGATTGCCGCGTAGGGCGAGGGACCTGCGACGGTACCTCACCATCGGGCGACTCAGTTGAAGATGCAGCTGTTGCAGTGGGATATTCCCCGAATGATCTATAAAGAATCTGTGGAAATCTGCGTTTGCATCGAAGAACATCTTCACGTCGTCTCGGAACACCGCTGTCTTCATTTTCTCCATGAGGCCATCGAGATCAGCGAGTTGTGCCGGAGTCAACCTCGGAACAGCAAGGCACACACCGAGAACTTCGAACACCTCACGCACCTGGTACGCGTCGAGAAACTCCTTACGAGACAGCATCCGCACGACCGCCCCACGACGCGGTCGGAGAACGACCAACCCGTCCGAGTTGAGTTGGCGAAGAGCCTCGCGTACAGGGCCTCTACTGGTTCCGTACTGCTCGGCGAGCTCGATCTCAGGTAGCTCTGTACCCGGGGGTAGCTCATCGTCGAGAATCGCAGCCTCGATCGCCTGGTAGATCTGTTCCCCCAGGGTCCGGGCCTCAATACTGGTCACGTTGGCATCTCCCCACAGTTCGGTTACCGTTGTTAACGGTCAACAATAGACGTCGTCGTCGAACTTTGCTGAGTAAATGATAGGTCGACTTCCTTCGCATGTGGTGTGGAGATAGACACACAAGTCCACGAGCGCAGTCGTCGGCTGAGATGAACTGAAGGTGCTGGTTTGGATTTCTGGTCGCTGAATACGGGAGCAGACGACCGATCGCCGGGTCGTTCCGACGTCAGGTCGCTTCGGGTGGGTGAGCGTTATCGGTCTCTGCGTGATGGGGGTGATCCGCATGAGTGGGCGTATGCGTGGCGTCGGGAGTTGAATCGGGGTGGGTTCAGGGCGGTCGATTTCTTGATGGATGAGGTCGTTGAGTCTGGGAAGTGTGTTGGGTGTGCGTCGTGTGTGACGATCTGTCCGGTCGATGTGTTCGATTATGTTGATGAGCGGCCGCTCGATACGAGGTCGGATGCTTGTGTTCTGTGTGTGTTGTGTGTGGAGGTGTGTCCGGTTCTGAGGCCCGCCGACAGAGACCTTCCCGTCATGCTCGAACGACGTCCACCGGGGGTCGATGAGGGTTTCGGTGCGTACAGTTACGGTGTGTATGCACGTTCGAGTGACCCTGAGTGGGTTGCTCGTGCCCAGGATGGTGGTCTGGTGTCTGGTTTGGTGATCCACGGCCTTGAAAGCGGTTCTTTGAAGGGGGCTGTGCTGGGTGACGTGGTCCCGGAGCAGCGACAGATCGGGCGGCCGCTGCTTGCTACGACGCGTGAAGCTGTGCTTGGTGCTGCGGGTTCGCGTTATACGTACTCGCCGAACACGCTTGCGCTTGTCGAGGCAATGCGCCGTGATGTCAAGCCTCTTGTTGTTGTCGGTGTGCCGTGTCAGGTCGACGGTGTGCGCCTCCAGCAGAACTCGAGTATTTCGCTGTCGGTTGCCCGTTGGTACCGCGACAACGTCACTCTTGTGATCGGGTTGTTGTGTTCTGAGGCGTTCACCCATGAGAGCGTCACGAAGCTTGGTGAGATGATCGACGTCGAGCCGTCTCGTATCGACAATATCAATATCAAGGGGAAGGTCGTGGTTCGTCTCGATGATGGCGAGATCCGCACTGCGTCCCTCAAGCAGTATCAGGACTTTGCGAGGCCTGCGTGTCTGTACTGCCTGGATTACGGCGCGGAGAACGCCGATATCTCGGCGGGTGGCGTCGGGTTGGACGGTTGGACGTTGACCCTTGTGCGTACCGAGGCGGGGCATCGTGCGCTTCAGGGGGCGATTGATGATGGGTGGATCGAGACCCAGCCCCTCGAGACGGAACCGCGGGGGATGTTCCTTTTCGACATGCTTGCTGGGGCCAAGAAGAAGAACCGGCCGCTTCCTGCAAAGATGCCGACCCTTGCTGAGCGTGAGGCTCTCGGCTGGTTGAACCCCAAGACGTTCTACACCAAAGGGCCCGGTGTCCCCGAAGAGACTGAGGGGACGTCGTGACACGGGTGGTTTCGGATCTCAACGCAATGGTTGCCGGTCAGGGTGGTGACGGCTCGTTGACGGTCGTCACACTCGTGGGCAACCTCCTTGCAGGGCGTGGCTTCCACCTCTACTCGACTCGTGATGTTGCGTCGCGTATCAAGGGAGGACCGGCTGCTGCCCTCCTGCGTGGCTCTATTGCACCGCGTACCGGCATAGGAGACACCCTCGACGTGTTCGTTGCCTTTGACACCGAAGCGATCGAACTCTCAGGACATCGTGTTGCTGGCAACGGTTTCGTGGTGTACGACTCGTCGGGTGGCCCGCTCCCCCCCGGGTATCTTGGGGACGGTGTGACGGTCGTCGAGATCCCGTTCGGGCGGCTTGCCGTTGGGGATCTGCGCCGTGAGCTGTACAAGAACTCTCTTGCGTTCGGTGTGGTGTCTCGGATCCTGACGTTCTCGGACACCGAAGCAGCATCGGTCCTCGAGGCACGTTTTTCTTTACGCCCCGACCTTGTCGAGGCGAACCTTCAGGCACTGGCTGAGGGCTTCATCTTCGCCGACGACCACGGCTTCACACACAACGCCGGTCCACTACGACTCACCGACACCGGGCACTCCGAACGGATCTTGATCAGTGGGAACCACGCAGCAGCCCTGGGCTGCCTCGTTGCAGGTGTCCGCTTCTTTGCCGGGTATCCAATCACCCCTGCAACGGAGGTCCTCGAGTTCATGACCCGCCATATCAGTACCTACGGTGGGGTTGCAATCCAAGCCGAAGACGAACTTGCTGCAGTCAACATGGCCCTCGGTGCGTCACTGGCCGGCGTGCGGTCCCTCGTAGCAACATCGGGGCCCGGTATCTCACTCATGCAGGAAGGCATCGGCCACGCAGGGGCCACAGAACTCCCCCTCGTCATCATCGACGCCCAACGCGCTGGCCCCTCGACCGGTATGCCAACCAAATCGGAACAGTCCGACATCGGGATGCTCGTCCACGGCGGCAACGGAGACTTCCCACGCATCGTCCTTGCACCCGGCAACCCAACGGATGCCTTCGAGCTCGCTGTGACAGCAACGAACCTTGCACAACAGATCCAGGGCCCCGTATACCTGATGCTCGACCAAGCAGTGTCCCAGGACTCGACAACAGTCCCCCCATTCAACGTCTCGAACATCGAGATCAACCACGGCCACCGCCTCACCCAGGAACAACTCGACACCCTCAACGAGTACCGCCGGTACGCAATCACCAACGACGGGCCATCACCCCTCGCAGTTCCCGGCATGGCAGGCGGCATGGGCCTCGTCACCGGCAACGAGCACGACGAATGGGGCAAAGTATCGACCGACCCCACAAACCGCGTCGCGATGATGGACAAACGTGCCCGCAAAATCGAAACAGTGGCCGAGTCTCTGCCGAAAGGCCACCGCTTCGGAGACCCATCCGCCCCCATCGGCATCCTCGGCATTGGAATGGAAAGCGGCGTCATGCAAGAAGCCGTCGAACAACTCGCCGCAACAGGACTGCCCATTGCAGGCCTCCAACCACGCACCATCTGGCCAGTACCCCACGAGACACTCGCATTCCTCACATCCAAAGAACGCGTCTACGTGATCGAACACAACCACGAAGGCCAACTCGCCCAGATCCTCGCCTCCGTCAGACAGGACTGTGCCACCGTCACCAGCATCCTCAAATACGACGGTGTGCCATTCACCCCCCGTGAACTCGCCGCAAGGATCGCCGAGAAGGAAACCGCAACATGACAGCCACATACCGGCCAGCCGAACCAATCTGGTGCGCCGGGTGTGGCCACTTCGGAGTCGAAGCAGCCCTCACCACAGCACTCGCCGACCTCGACATCCCGAAACAAGAAACCCTCATCCTTGCAGGCATCGGCTGTTCCGGGACCATCCAAAACAACATGGGCACCTACGGATACCACGCACTCCACGGACGGGTCCTGCCAACCGCCACAGGATCATGGGAAGCAAACCCGGCCCTCACCGTCATCGCTGCAGGCGGCGACGGCGACGGCTACGCCATAGGAATGGGCCACCTCATCCACACCTTCCGACGCAACCCATCAATCACCTACATCGTGATGAACAACGGCATCTACGGCCTCACCAAAGGCCAAAACTCCCCCACCCGCCAAGGAACCCCAACCCTCGACGCGGTACTCCTGGGCCTCTCAGTCCTCGAAACCACATTCATCGCACGAGGCTTCACACGCGCACCCGACCAACTTCGACGCCTCACCACAGCCGCCCTCACCCACACCAGACAAGGACGCGGCTTCGCGTTCCTCGAAGTCCTCTCACCATGCGTCACCTACAACGACACATACCCACGATGGGAAACAGAACACATCGACCTCGACACCGACGACACCTACAACCCGACCGACCGAACCTCAGCATTCGCCACAGTCGTCAAACTCGAAACCGAGGGACGCATCCCCATCGGGACGATCTACCACAACCCAACAGCAGAACCCGGCACGTTCCCCAACCCGGCAACCGCCAACATCGACCCGGCAACCAACGCAGACACATACACCGACATCATCGACCAATACCGGATCTGATATCAGCATCCCGTGCGGGATTTACACGAGGATGATGTGGAGCTCTCGAGGTCCGTGGACGCCCAGGTTCAGCTGCTGTTCGATGTCTGCGGTGCGACTCGGACCCGTGATGTACACGACGTTTGTGTGCGCTGAAATCTGTGTCCCCGGTTCGGTGAGCCAGTGCATCGGCGAGCGGAAGATACGTCCCGCCGGGAGGAGGGCGATGTGGATGAGGGGAACGAGC
>JAADIG010000149.1:3137-15445 GCA_013151445.1 Actinomycetota bacterium | reverse complement strand
ATCGGTCCGACGATGGATTCCAGTGCAGCGTGTCGCACCTTGTCGGGGAGCTTGTCGAGATGACGGAGACCCGCAGACGTGTGCCACACCGGACACGTCGATGTATCAAACCGTTCAGGCCGTCCTTGCGCGGGTCGCAATTGGTGCTCAGCTCAAGGCGGCTAGGACGGTGCGTGTCCCGGCGGTTGCAATTCGGGCTGCTTGGTCGGGCATGTTCGCAGCAAGTTCGGAGATGCCGTCGAGGAGCGATCGAGTGAGAATCGTATCGATCTCTGGTGTGAGGTCAGATCCGAAGTCTCCACGCTGCTGGCCATCCTGAAGGATGCTGCGGATATGTCCCTCGACGGCTGCGTTGTAGGAATCGAGGGTGGCTCGTACGTCTGGTGAGAGACCGCTGCCAAGGGCGAAAGCGTGGTGGGCGTGTGCGCCGACCATGACGAAGTGGCGAACCATCTGTTCGATCTTGTCGGCTGGGGACTCCGCCACCTGCAACGCCGCGTCCAGGAGATCGATACTTTCGCGATTGTGCTGGTCGATCGCGGCAGCAACGATGGTGTCGATATCCCCGTAGTGGTTGTACAGCGTTTGACGCGCGACACCGGCAACGTCGGCGACTCGTGACATCGTCACCGTGCCGAGGCCGTGCTCACTGATGAGGGTGAGAGTCGCGTGAATGATCCGATCATCAGTTGTCATCGGACCGTCTGGATGTGCTGCTGGTGTGGTGTTGCCCACTAGCCGACCTTCCGGTAGAGACGAACTGACATCGGAGCCGATACGACGAGGAGACCAACGATCCACGCGAGCGTCCAAGTGATTCTATCGCCCACCGGTACCCCGTTGACAAGTCCACGTACCGCGTCAGACGCTACTGAAATCGGTTGGTACGTGACGAACGGCTGAAGCCATCCTGGCATCGTCTCGACCGGCGCGAACGCCGTACTGGCCAACATGAGCGGGAAGAGCCAGAACATCGACAGCATGCCAACCATGTCTGGCTGTCTCACTTTCGCTGCGATAACGGCCCCCAGCCACGAGAACCCGTAGCCGATTCCCGTGGCAAGAGCGATAGCCACGACTGCACCACCGAACGACGCGAACCGGAAACCCATCAGGATGCCAACGAGTGCTACAAGCACCAGCCCCGCGATGTTGCGTAGAGCGTCCGCAATCGTGCGGCCGGCAATCACCGCTGACTGACTCATAGGTAACGAGCGGAATCGGTCATTGACCCCTTCGGTGAAGTCGGCGGCCAGGCCCATGCTGGTTTGCTGCGCTCCTTGGAGGGCGGTGATCACGAGTACTCCCGGCAGGAGGTATTGCAGGTAGTCGAATCCCGCACCTGCGGCGATCGCGCCACCGAAGACGTAGTTGAAGAGGAGTAGGAAGAACACGCCCATCACCACTGCGAAGACGAGCATCTCTGGTTGGCGGGCGGTGCGGATCATGTCGCGCCATAACACCGTCCCGGTGTCTTGGCTGGCTCTCCGGATTCGGAGAGCCACGTTCGGGTCGGTCACGACCGTCCGTGTGTTGGTAGGTGTGTCCTTGGTCGTCATGTCGTCAACTCCTCGGATTCCGTGACGGTCGCACCGGTGAGGGCCAGGAACACGTCGTCGAGTGTTGGTTGCCGAAGCTGGAAATTCGAGATCGAGACACCACCCTCCTGGAGCTGTCGGAGCAGATCAAGTGAGCGATCCGCTCCGTCTGGGATCGGTATGTCGATACGACGAGCTTCGATATCGGTGATGATGCTCTCATCGAATCCGAGTAGCTCGCGGGCTACATCGAGGTCCGCTCGGCTTGTGACGTGAACCTCCAGCACATCCCGCTCCAAGTCGCGCTTGAGGGCATCTGGCGTTCCTTGAGCAACGACGCTGCCTTGGTCGATCACCAGAATCTCGTCGGCGAGCCGGTCGGCCTCTTCGAGATATTGCGTGGACAGCACGATCGCCACACCATTAGCCGCGAGTGACCGGACGGTATTCCATAACTCGCTCCGGCTCCTCGGATCAAGGCCCGTGGTCGGTTCGTCGAGGAACACCGCCGGAGGTTCGGCAACGAGCGCTGCGACCACGTCGAGTCTTCGCCGCTCGCCACCCGAATAGGTACTCGCAGGCCGCTCCGCGAATTCGCCCAAATCGAATTGCTCGATCAGTTCATCGATGCGTCGCCGACGTTCAACACGCGGGATCTTGTAGAGGCGACCGAATAACTCCAGGTTCTCGCGTGCGGTCAGCTTCTCATCCACCGCAGCCGACTGACCCGCTAGTCCGATCAACTGTCGCACCGCTTCCGGCTGGGTCCGAACATCAAAACCACCAACCGACGCCTCCCCGGCATCGATATGCAACAGCGTGCTGATCATGTTGATGGTGGTGGTCTTACCTGCACCGTTCGGACCGAGGAGCCCAAGCACCTGCCCAGGCTCGACATTAAAACTCACATCCTTCACCGCCTCGACGGAACCGAATGTCTTGCGCAGATTCTGTACTGTGATAACAGGGTTGGACACTCTCGTCGTCACTGTTCCTCCAAGGCCTTTAGGCATAGTGTCCACTCTAGCAGACAACATGTCCAGGGCGCTCGCCCGGTCTGTGGGACGTGCCAAGAACGGAGCTACCCCGCTGGCAGTAGCACCGCCACGTCAGCCACATCGCTGAAGTCGCAGGAACCTCACCATCTGATAGCGCTCGCCTTGGCCAGGACTCGTAGAGTTTTGCGGTCGGTCTCAGCATGCGCACCCCGGCCAAGATCTATCACGACCACCTGGACTGTCCACATGTATACGCGAGCAACCGTGTTGCACGTGCGTATGTGCTTCGGGGATGCCTGTGCGCGATGGCGACACTGAAGCGGGTGTCACAGGAGATGAACTCGTCGCGCGTCCAACGCAGGCTTGACCTCTTGACTCGCAACCGGACTGACTTGACCAACTGCACAACCTGCGCCTCCGCAGTCCGATGTGACCCTCCCCCGACGCGCCCGCCCGAGACGTTCGGCGGAAAGCTCGTTTCTGCTCGGTAGTCGACGGTCCTGGTCTTCTTCACGTGGCGCGATCGCGGAGCGTAGGTGTCAGCAGTCGGCGAGCGCCGAGAGGGCTTGACAGACTTCGGATCGTCGGTGTGAGATCGATCCAACGAACTCGGTAAGAAATACCTTTCGGATGGGCTGAAGGTTGTCAAAAGCAGCGACACAAGGTGCAGGCATGCCATCGTCGATGTCCAGGCTGACCTCGGTCGGGATGCCCCGGATGGTCCGCGTGACCGGCGCCACGAGAATCCAGGTGAGCACGGGTATCGCCTCAGTTCTGGTGACAATCAGCATTGGACGCCGCTTGTCCTCGGCTTCGGCCCACCAGATGTCCCCTTGGGCGAGTATCACCACTGTTCGTCCGTGATCATGCGGGCGGTCGCCTTGTCTGACCAACCAATCTCGTTGTCAGTCTGGGGTTGTTGTTCGTAGCCGCGGATGATCGCCTCCGCGGTGCGACGTCGTTGGTGTTGATCGATGAGCACGCGCAGGCCCCTGCGCACCGCGTCGGAACGGGACTCAACCACGCCTTCGGCGATGAGTTCGTCAACGAGGGAGGCAAGATCCTCATCGACGCGTGTAACGAGTTGTGTCATGCGTTTAGCATACCGCATTGGGATGTGTTCGTCTAGGGTCTAGCCCCCGCCCCAGGCTGGCGAAATCACGCCTCAGTCACCGCTCGATTAAGACCACCCTGGACATCCTCGGGCACCTCCACGAACCCCTCGACACGGGCGCCGACGCGGGCGCACACAGAACTCGAAACCACTAGAAACCGACGCCACCGAGTTTGCGTAGCAAACTCGAGTTAGGGCTTCGCCCGAAGGGCGAAACCGACACGGAGTTGCAGAGCAACTCCCAAGGAACGCCGAAGGCGTTCCCGTGGAGGTGAGGGGATTTGAACCTAGAGACTCGAACCCCGCCGCCACCGAACCTCCCCCGAGACACCCAACCCGAGACGCGCACTCTTCAACACCAGACAGAGACGGGTAGCGGTTGCGAGGCCCGACAGGGACTCGAAACCACGCGAAGAGACCCGTTTCCTTGGGTGGAGGTGAGGGGATTTGAACCCCTGGCCCCTACGTTGCGAACGTAGTGCTCTGCCGAACTGAGCTACACCCCCGTGCGAGGACGCAGTGTAGCGGCTCGGGCGCTTGCTGAACCTGCACCACACACGTCGCGGAATCGGTCCAGACGTCCTCTCAGGAACAGGCGTCACCGAGCAACTGCTTAGCTGCCGCAATAGGGTCGTCGACACCTGACAGAGCGACGTTGAAGATGAGCGCCTTGTCAAGGTCGAGCGCCTCGACGACCACAATCTCGCCAACGGTCGTGCTGTACCCTCCGTCACAGATAGCTTGATCCTCAACACCTCCAGCGAGCCCGGCCCCCGTCTCGGCCTGATCCAAAAGGCTTTGGTCACCGGGTCGCATGAAGATCGCGACCGAGCTAGCACCGGAGTTGAAAATGCATGCCCGTCCGTCAGGGCTCGAGCTAAGAAGCGTGAACGATCCTTCGGTGACATCCTGGACCCGGTCCTCAGGCCAGACGCGAAGACACGCCGGCACATCTGATTCTTCAGTTGCCGCGAGCACAGTCGTTGACGTTGCCGGAGCAGCCGCGGCTGCCGGCACGGTAGACGTTGTCATGTCCGCTCCGCCGCCACACGAAGCCGCGATGATCGCAAATACGACCACGAGCTTTGCCATAGGTAGACGTTTCACTGGACCTCTCCTCCCCCGTACCGGATCTGGGTGTCCCACATTGAAGCGGATATCCTACCCGTCGAATGTTGGTCGGACATGCCTTGTCACCCGGGCTGCTCGACGGAACGCTGCTCAAGCTCTGCGCGGAGACGTTCTTGCACGATGGTGGTCGTGAGATCCGCACGACTACGTTCGATGAGCGCCCTCGCAACGTCGGTGGTCCGGCGCAAACCCGAAGTCATGCCGTCGGGGTAGTCGAGCGACGTGAGAATGTCGTGAACGGCCTCCATGTCTGCGAAGGTCGCTTCGGCCGCATCCAGGTGGCCCTTGCGGAGCTGGTCAAGCAAGCGCCGCCGCTGCTCCCCTACCGCTTCGCCGAGCCCCTTGAGGTACGGCACCGCATCGAGACCGAGATCAGCGGGTAGCGGCAGTTCGACACCCGTGAGCAGTGCCCGAGTAAGTTCGGCCTCCGCGAACTCCTTTACCGCGTCGTAAAAAAACCCGGCATGGTAGATATCGCGGTGGTCTCGCAATGGCGCTTCGGCTTCGGCAATGAGTCGACGGACTGAGACGAGCAGCCCTTCTGCGACCTCGGGTTCGTCCCGGTGAAGCGCCCGGATGGCGTTTGCGGAGCCGCGAATGATCTGCCGACAGTTCCGGAGTGCGAGTTCGCGGGCTGCGTTCTTGGCATCAAGTTCGAGTCTTACCGCAGCATCGAGAGCAGCGAGGTCGACGGGTCCTTTAGCGGGCACCGGCGAGGACACGGACTGTTGTCGATTCCACACTCACCACTTCGACCGGCGGCTCCGAACGAATCGGGATAACGCTCGCCTGTACGACTGGATGGGCCTGCTTGGCGGCGAGCAACGCTCCCACGAACCCTCCGAGCGCAAGATCGATCGCAAAGGTGAGTAACAGCCAGATCAGTGCGCCCGTGAGGACGGCTAATGCGAGTGTGACGAAGGCCCCGGCACCGAGCAGCATCAGGGTTTGGCGTCGACGACCCGATGCGCGTCGGTTGGCGAGCATCACTCGTCCCGCTTCGGTGGTCGAAACCGCGGCAAGTACCGCGGTCGACTGATGGTGACGTCGAGTAGACGCACCCGGACGGGCGCGCATCTCGCCGAAAACACCGGGAAGCAGCAAAGCGCCCCAGAGACCAACTATTAAAATAAAGCCCAACAGCATGTATCTCTTACTCCATGACCACAAAGCGTAGGGGAAGGTACCCGTGCGCCAAAGGGTTTGCCATACGTGCGGTCACGTATTGTGGTCGGTTGGGTGGCCTATAAGCAATTCCACTGCATGTTGGAGCGCTCCCATGACCACCTCGAGCGACTCGGTTGCCCCCTTTTCTGACCCTGGGACGTTGATTATCAGGGTCCGACCCGCAATCCCGGACACGGAACGGCTGAGCATCCCGTAGACGTTCTTGCCGAGTGTCGCTGCACGCATGGCCTCAGCGAAACCCGGCGCTTCCCGGTCGATCACGAGACGCGTGGCCTCTGGGGTGAGGTCTCTCGGCGACAACCCGGTGCCACCCGTTGTGACGATGAGGTCGGTCGCTCCGACGAGGCCCGCAAGTGTGGCCCGCACGCTATCGATGCCGTCGGGGATCACCACGATATCCCCGACCGTGAAACCGGCTTCTGCGAGCATCACCTTGCAGGCGGGTCCCGAAACGTCGGTGTACACACCACGACTGGCGCGATCCGAGACTGTTACCACCGTCGCCCTCATCGATTCCACTCCCCGGACTTGCCCCCGGATTTGTGGACGAGCTGGATCGGCCCAATGGTGACACCCTTCGACACGGACTTGACCATGTCGTACATCGTCACAGCAGCGATCGATGCCGCCGTCATGGCCTCCATTTCAACGCCGGTCTGGCCGCTGGTTTCGACCCGTACCTCGATCCGGGCGCCCGTATCGATTTGTTCAACGTCGACCGAGATTCCCGAAAGAGTGAGAGGGTGGCACAGTGGAATGAGTTCGCTCGTCCGCTTTGCAGCCATGATCGCGGCGATTCGTACGGTCGCAAGAACGTCACCCTTGCGCGTGTCGCCAGCGAACACCTTGGTGCGCAGGTCATCGTCCATCGTGACAAACGCCTCGGCGATGGCAACACGGTCCGTCGACTGCTTCGACCCGACCGAGACCATGTGAACGTCACCATCAGCGTTTATGTGGGTGAGGTCTTCAACCACCGAGCACCTCCTTGCGAGTACGCGTCTCCCGGCCACCAAACATCACTACATCCACCTCATCGCCGACGCACACATCACCAACTCCGACGGGGACAACGATAAGACAATTGGCGTCGGAGAGCGCCATCATCATGTGTGATTGTTGGCCACCCGAGATCTCAACCGTGTGTCTGCCTTGTCTCTGTTCGGCGAAGCCACGTAAGAACACTGTCTTGTCGGGAGCCGTGGAACGATCGGATTGCATCTCCGCTTTTACCACGGGCGGATAGAGGTAGTCCGCACCCATCATGGCGAACATCGCGGGTCGTACGAACTGGAGGAACGACACAAAAACCGACACCGGGTTGCCGGGGAGACCGAAAAACGGTGTCCCGTCGAGATGCCCGAACCCGAGAGGTTTTCCCGGTTGCATCGCAACCTTGACGAAGTCCACTCCCCCAATCTCGGTAAGAACACTCTTCACGATATCGAAATCACCCATCGAAACACCTCCACTGGTGACAACCAGGTCACAGGTGTTAGCTGCATGACCGAGGACACTGCGCAGCACCTCCTCGCGATCCGGCACGATGCCGTAGTCGACCACGATGCCCCCGGCCTCCTCAACCAACGCACGCATGGTCAGCCGATTGGAGTCACGGATAAACCCGGGTTGCAATGCCGCGGTTTCGTGAGGTACGAGTTCGTCACCGGTTGAGAACAATCCAACGACGGGCCGCTTGCGGACCTGTGGCCAGGCCACGCCGACCGTTGCGAGCAGACCTAGCTGCGGGGAGTCGAGGCGGGTTCCGGCTCGCATCACGACCGTCCCGTCGCTGACATCGGAACCGGCAGCGCGGATCGCAGTGCCGCGCGGTGCACCATTCACGATGAGTACACGTCCACCCCCGATGTCCTGGGTGTCCTCGACTTTGACGACGGTGTCCGCTCCGGCGGGCATGGGGGCACCCGTCATGATCTTGATGGCGGTCCCTGAAGTTACCGCGCCCTCCGGCATCGCCCCGGCGGCGATGACACCCGTCACAAGCAGCTCCACTGGTGCGTCGACGATGTCTGCGGCGATTACGGCGAACCCATCCATTGCAGAATTGGCGAACGGCGGGATGTCCCCGGACGCCGCGACGTCTTCGGCGAGGACAAGCCCGCGCGTTTCGCGGAGTCCGATCCGTGTGATGGGCAGGAGAGGTAATCCGTCGAGGATCTGTCGTTGAATGTCGGTGATGGGAATCATCCAGCCTCCAGGGTGTTCTCGCCGCCAGCCAGCATGCGTTTGATGTTGGGTGCGTGACGGATATAGACAATGGTTACGAGCAGTCCGGTTGCGACGAGTTGCTCTCCGCGAACATCTCGTAGCGCGAAACCTGGAAGGAGGATGCCAATCCCGATCAGGGATGCGACCGATGCGGTTTTTGTTTTCAACACGATCGCGATCCAAACAAGGGCGGCGAATGCGCCAACTAGTGGTTGCAGGAACAAGGCACCGCCGAGGCCGGTGGCTACCCCCTTGCCGCCTTTGAACCTGTGCCACACGGGGAAACTGTGGCCGATCACGGCCGCAACTGCGCTCCAGTACGCAAAAGGTGCTCCGGCGATCATGGCGCCGGCCCAAACGGCACCGACCCCCTTGAGAAGGTCACCCGCAAGAACCAGCCCGGCGGCTTTCTTCCCGAGGGTGCGAAAAACGTTGGAGGTGCCTGGGTTGCCGGATCCCTCCGAGTAGATGTCGATGCCCATGAGTTTTGGCACGATGACGCCGAAATCGACGGATCCGACGAAGTAGGCAACGGCGAGAGCGAAGGCGTATTCCACCCAACGGAGTCTACAAGCGTCTTGCTTGGGCATAGACAGCCGTTTTCGACTTGAATCATTCCGACAACGAAAGGGCCAGCATGGCGAAGATACACGGTGGACAGATCATTGCGCGGGCCCTCAGAGCCGAGGGTGTGGAAGCAGTCTTCATGCTGACCGGCGGTCATATCCTCCCGATCATTGACGGGTGTGAGAAGGAGGGGATCAAGGTCGTCGATGTTCGCCACGAACAGTCCGCGTCACACGCAGCAGATGCGTACGCTCGGCTCACTGGCCGATTGGGAGTAGCGGTAGTGACCGCAGGGCCCGGTGTCACTGACGCTCTCACCGGCGTCGCAAATGCCTGGTTTGCGAACACTCCCATGTTGCTGCTCGGTGGTCGCCATCTCACGAATGAGGACCTGCGCGGCGGTCTCCAGGAGATGGACCATCCCCGACTCTTCGATTCGATCACAAAGTGGTCGGCAACTGCCCGCGATACGGGACGTCTCGCCGAGTACATTGCGACTGCCTCCCGGCAGGCCTTCAGCGGGCGAGGAGGGCCGGTGTTCATGGACATTCCGTGGGATGTCCAGGCAGAGACGATGGCCGAGGACTCGATCACGTGGCCCACTGACTACCGTCCGAACCGCCCCGCCGGGATGGACTCTGACGTGCTCGCCGAAACTGCCGCACTGCTCAAGAACGCAAAGAACCCCGTCGTCTTTGCCGGTACCGGGATGCGATGGAGTCGCCAGGATGAGTTCCCCGCCGCATTCGCCGCGTTCGCCGAAGCGCTCGGGGCTCCGGTGTATACGAACAGCCTCGCCAGAGGTTCACTCGCCAGCACCCACCCACTGCTCGGTAACCGAACACGTAACCACGCCCTGAAGAATGCCGACGTTGTGCTAGCCCTCGGTGTCGACTGGGACTTCCGCACTGGCTACGGATCCAAGGTCAACGCCGACGCAACGGTCATCCATGTCGATGCCGAACCGACCCGCGTCGGGTGGAACCGAGCGGCGTCACTGGGTATCGCTGCCGACCCTGGTGCGGTCGTACGACAGCTTGCACAGAACGCCTCGCTGTTTGCACCCAACGCAAAACGCACATGGACGGAGGGCCTCTTCGAGATGGAGGCCGCCAAGAGGTCCGAAGCAGAGGAGGCCGCGGCAAGCGATGCCTCACCTATTCACCCGGAACGCTTTGCGCGCGACGTCGCGGAGTTTTTCAGCGACGACTCCATCGTGTGCGCCGACGGGGGTGACATCGTGTCGACCACCGCAAAGTGGCTCCAGACCTCACGACCGGGGGGTTTACTGGATCCTGGTCCGTTCGGATGCTTGGGTGTCGGTGCCCCGTTCGCTATTGCAGCCAAGACCGTGGAACCCGATACACGAGTCGGCATCGTCTATGGCGACGGATCATTCGGTTTCAATGGCATGGAGTACGACACGTTGATCCGTCACGATATGCCGGTGGTCGGCGTTGTCGGCAATGATGGCGCGTGGAACAACATCAAGACTGTGCAGCGTGTGATGTACCCAGATGTCACCACCGGTTCCGATCTCGGTGTGCGCCCATACGGCAAGATGGTTGAAGCCCTTGGCGGGTACGGAGAATTCGTCACCGACCCCAAGGAGATTCTGCCCGCCCTGCAACGTGCGCAGGACAGCGGTGTGGCATCCCTTGTCAATGTCCATATCGGCGAACAGATCCGGATGAGCTCCGTCTACGGATTCTAGTTTTGGCATCCATTTCGGCCATAGATGGTCGTCATGGACGCCGAAACTACAGAAGCACGAGGCTGAGCAGCGCAAACCCGAGGGTGTAATAACCGAACGGAACAAGCCCCCATGAGCTGATGAGTTTGATCAACGCCGCAATGGCAAGGTATCCACTGATACCAGCGACGATGGTTCCGACGATCATTTCCGAGGTAATCCCCGCGTCAGTCTTGGCGACGTCGAGCATCTCCAGCAAACCGGCGCCACCAATCGCTGGAATCCCAAGCAAGAATGAGAATCTCGCCGCATCGGCCTTGTCGACGCCCCGCATCATCGCCGCAGCGATCGTGCTGCCGGATCGGCTCACCCCGGGAATCAACGCCACCGCCTGTGCCAGACCGATCGCAACGGCATCGGGAACCCGCAAGGTGGCGCCGGTCCGCTCCCCCATCGGAATGAAACGTGTTGCGAGCAAACCGAGACCGAGCAGCACCATCGTGAAAGCGACACCTCGCACACTTTCGGCCATACCCCCGAGAGTATCCCGTCCGATGAGGCCGATGAGGCCAGCCGGGATCGTACCGATAATCAACAGTTTCAAGAGCTTCTTACCGTCCGTCGTGAGACGCAGGATTCGCATCATCTCGGCACGGAAGTAGACCAGTACAGCAATGAGTGTTCCGAGGTGCAGTACGGCAGCAGTCGCGAGGTCTGGAGAGGCACGGTTCAAAAGGGCGGGTACCAACACGAGGTGCCCGGAACTCGAAACCGGAAGAAACTCTGTGAGCCCCTGGGTCAACCCCCAGATAATCGCATCGATCATTCCACGGAGTCTAGATAGGTGAATCGCAGGTTGGGTTCACCGCCGGATTAGGGCGCGACCAGTACCACCAGCCGATCCGATGAAGCGGCCAGCGAGATACGCACCGCCGCAGCCTCGGGGACCGCAACGGCGCCGATTTCCGTATCCCCGAATCCGGTGTCCACCCCCGACGCGGTCACGACACCATCGACGGCGAAACCGTCGTCTACCGAAATGAGGCGTACCGCAACACCGGGCGACACACCGCGGGGAACCGGTGCCGGGACGACCCACCACCCGTCCGGGACCGCCGACCCCTCCCGCACCGACCCTTCCATGAACGGCTCCCCGGCGCTCAGGGTGCGTGATGCCAGGCCAACAAATGCCGACGGTTCCGGAAGCAGACCCGCGGGGACGTCACGCCACTCAAGGTCGTCGCCGACAACAGACTCGCCGACCGCAATCTTGCGCACCAGGAAGGGGTAAACCTCCAGGTCGGGTCCCGACACTTCGAGACCGAGCGCAAGTACGACGATGACAAACCCAGCAAACCAACGCAGGTACGGGGGACGTTCTAACCAGAGCACGCTCCCACCGTATCGAGCCAGACGCTCCAACGGAAGACCCCTGCATGGTGTTCACAGAAACTCGGAGGACACCGATCTCACCGGGAGGGAGTAAACCCTCCCCGGGATTGCTCACCCCGTCAGGTGAGGCTTGCACGCAAGCAGGGGGATTGGTGGGGGACTTGCGCTCTGCTTTCCCGGGGAGGGAATCTTGGTGGAGTGGTGGTTACCAAACCAGATTTGGGGTCGTCGGATCGCCGATAACTAGTTACTTCGCGGGTATCGTCTTTAGTCATAGTAGCCATACACATGGCACAGCTAGGGGTTTTCCGAAGCGAAGACTGAAACGGATCTACGGGTGTCACCCGCTACGCTCACGAGATGCGAAACTTGTATGTGATCGTGTTTGGTGTCCTCGTGTTTGGAGCATGCTCTCCTCCAGACACAACACCCGCACCAACGACGCTTCCGGCCACGAC
>JAADIG010000149.1:0-3118 GCA_013151445.1 Actinomycetota bacterium | reverse complement strand
CGGCCACGACCACCGTGCCGGCCACGACCGTGGCCACGACAACCCTTCCCGTCACGACCACCCTGCCGGCCACGACCACGCTCCCCCCGCTCGTGATCACCTTCGCCGGGGATACGTCCTTTACCCACGGCAGCGAGACGCGTGACCCGCTCGGTGACATCACCGACTGGTTATCGGCACCAGACCTCATGTTCGTCAATCTGGAAACCGTTATCGCCGAGCCCGACGTGGGCGTCGAGATCGATGCGACGTTCACCTTCAAGTCTCCCCCGGTTTCCGTCGACCTCCTCAATGCCGCGGGCATCGATGCGGTTCAAATCGGAAACAACCACATCCTGGACTGGGGACCCGACGGTGTTGCTCGCACGATCGAACTCCTTGACGCCGGCGGCATCGCCTCCGCGGGAGCCGGTGTGGACCCCGAGGCTGCCTATGCACCCACGTTCATCGAAAAGAAGGGGTGGCGAATCGGGTTCGTCTCGTTCTCGCGTATCCCGTGCCACTTCGCAGCGAGCGGTGAGAACACCCGCCCACAGGTCGCGTGGGCGTGTGACCCGTTCATTCGCGACACGATCCAGGCGGTCAAGGACGCATCCGCGGACGCCGACTTCGTCATCGTCATGGTCCATTGGGGCCTCGAACGCAACAATTGCCCTGAGCCGTACCAACGCGAATTGGCCCGCGCGTGGGCCCAGTTCGGCGCCGACCTGATCGTCGGCGGGCACCCCCATGTTCTCCAGGGGGTCGAACAGGTCGAGGGAAAGTGGCTCATCAACTCAACGGGGAACTTTGCGTTCCCCTCGGCACGCGGTCCAAGTTCGTACTCGGCAATGTACGAGTTCACCATCACTGAGAACGATGTCGCACTCAGAGTGCGACCGGTCCGCATCGTGGCGGGTCGCCCTCGGCCTGCCAATGCTTCGGACACCGCAAAGATTCTCGCGGACCTGGACGGGTGGTCCTTTGGCTACGACTTTGACGACACCGGTGCTGCCATCCCAAGCAGCGAACCCTCAGTTTGCGACGTCGCCCCGTAAGTGTGACAGCCAGGGATGTTGTCCCCGGTTATCACCCCTAGAAGCGCTCAACGTGGATCTGACCGGGCACGGTGCGGGTGTGCTCGATAAAGCTCTCGGTAGTGAGGACCGCGACCATGTCGTCGATCATACCCGGGACACCGCAGAGGAAGACGTCTGTATCCTCGGGGCTGGGGGTACGCCCCCAGGCCTCATCGATGTCCCCGGACTGCCAGAGTTGCTGGACCCGTCCGGTACGTCCGTGCCACTGTACGGGCTCGTCGTCTGGCCGGTCGATCGTTGGGATGTAGCTGAAGTTGGAGCACAGATGCTGGAGCGCCTCGAGCTCGGACCGATAGCCCAGATCCCATGAATGGGTAGCTCCGTGGAGCACCAGGATTCGACGAGAACCGCCGCACTCGAGGTAGGCGCCCAACATGCTCATGTATGGAGCCAGCCCCGTCCCGGTCGCAACGAGGATGACGTCCCTGTCGGGCGGCACATCGGCCAGAGTGAACAGTCCCTTTGGGTTTCCCGACATCCAGAGTCGGTCACCGACCCCGAGAGCGAAGAGCCGCGGGGTCAGTGCGCCGGTGCTCACGAGCCTGATATAGAAATCCATGTACTCGCCGTTTAGCGATGATGACGCTATCGAGTACGCCCTACGAAGGAGATGATCTGGTCTCGGCAGAGTCTCCTCCTCGACCGATAGGACACAGCGTTTCACCGTCGGTGGAAGGCCGAGAAGCACGTACTGGCCTGCCTCGAAACTTGGAGGCTCCCAGCCGTCGGGTTCGACTCGCAGGATCATGAGCCGAGGCGTCAACTCATCCTTTTGCGTCACAACGGCGTTCAGTTCGGGAATCCCGACCATCGTGTCACTCCTGTTCCTGCCGGTCAGCACCGACCAGCTTCAACCCGAGCCTACCGGCTTCCACTGTGGTGGATATGAGATCGTGAGCCGCTATCGATGCGAGTCCGGCACCGACACGTCATCACGCCTCGCTGCTTTTCTCCTGGTTGCGGATCCATGCGAGGAACGACTCGACGTCACCGGAGTGCTCGATCGCTATGTAGGTCTGAGCCCACTCATCGACCTCCCCGTCTGTGAAGCCATCGTTTCGGAGCTGTGCACGAGCCTCGTTCGCGAGTAACTCGGCACCTTCGAACTGCATGACGTCTGGGATCTGTTCGGGGACACCGGCATCGTGGGGATGTTCCGGTTCGAGATGGTCCATGCGCTTCTCCTCAGGTCTCCGCGGTCGCTTTCGCGAGTCCACGTTCAGTCTACCTTCGTTCGCCGAGGTCTAGGTGTGACGACCGGGGAGGTTGTCCCTGGTGACACGATTGCTTCTCGCGTTCGTAGTTGAGTTTGGAGTTCGATTGCCATCAACCGGTCCCAGCTACTACACCATCCATCTCATCCAAGGATTCTCCCCGACCCGGCATAGAAACGCGACCACCCACCGCGTCGAGTCCACCTGGATTTTCGTCAGCCGCCTAGAACTCTTCGCTCGTCCACGGTACGACGGTTGTGCGGAACAGCCTGTCGAGTAGCGCAACGCTGTCTGGGTCGCCTCCCACCACACTTGGCTCGACAATGCTTGCGAGTCGGCGGCCACCCATGTACAACGCAGCGAGCACAGCAATAGGAAGCGTCAGGTCGGGAGCGGCGTTACTCGGCTCGACAGTGGCCACACCATCGTCCACGGCGATCCGCCAGGTACCGCTGTTCTGGTCGAGCTGGTCGTCGATCACGGCAATGACAATCGTGCCGTCCATCTCGTATCGACGGGCCTCCAGCGCAGCCTTGAGATCTACCAGCCGATACCACACGTAGTCATGGTTCTCTGATTTCATCGAGTACGGATCCGTGAGCATCCACCGAATCGGGTCGTCGGCCGGACGTCCCCACAGAATGAGGTCCCGGCAGAGGTCAAAACCCAAGCCAAACTCGAGGAGCGCACGTCGGGCCGCGACGGAGGTCACATACATCTCGTCGAAGCGGACCGTCCCGGGTGAGGCCTCCTTCGTCCGAAATATTACGTAACCACGCCCGTCCTCGCCGTCGTAGATGGCGTAGCGCAGCTTCGTAAAGCCGC
>JAADIG010000078.1 GCA_013151445.1 Actinomycetota bacterium | reverse complement strand
CGAGCTCTTTCGGACTGGTTGGAGCGCCTGGTGACATAAAAGTGCGGCACCTATCTCGCCCGGATAGGTCGAGAAGTCATCCCGGCTGACGTCGCGTGAGTCCACCGTCGCACGCGTAGTTTTGGTGGAATGCAACATCGTTTCTAGTCTGCGTCATGGAAGGAGGCCTGTCCCGATGACCCTCGCTGATTATTTGCCAATTGGTCTCATGATGCTGATCGGAATCGGCTTTGCAACCGGCGCAATGTGGGTCTCTTGGAAGATCGCCCCGAACGTTCCTTCTCCCGAAAAACTCGCCCCCTACGAGTGCGGCATTGTTCCGCTCCAGGAACCCGCCCTGCGATTCCCCGTCAAGTTTTACCTCGTTGCGATGTTGTTTGTGATCTTTGATGTCGAGCTTATTTTCCTCTTCGCGTGGGCCGTCCGGTTCGAGGCCTTTGGGTGGACCGGTATTGCGGCCATCGGAATTTTTGTGGCGTTGCTTGTCGAGACCCTCTTCTACGTGTGGAAACGTGGGGCCCTCGATTGGAACGTGGCGCACCGCGACCGTTACCGCCGTGTTGTTGCCGAATACGAAGACGAGGCCGCATAGTGGCAGGAGAAACCACGCCACCCGGGATTCTTCTCACCACCATGGACAAGGGTGTGAACTGGGCCAGGACCCGATCCATGTGGCCCGCTGCTTTTGGGCTGGCATGTTGTGCGATCGAGATGATGGCGACCGGTGGCTCCCACAACGACATTTCGCGGTTCGGTATGGAGGTGTTTCGGGCGTCGCCACGCCAGGCAGACCTCATGATCGTTGCGGGTCGCGTGTCGCAGAAGATGGCTCCGGTGCTGCGCCAGGTCTATGACCAGATGGCGGAACCGAAGTGGGTTATTTCAATGGGGGCCTGTGCGTCGACCGGGGGAATGTTTAATAATTACGCACTGGTGCAGGGTGTGGACCAGATCGTCCCGGTCGACATGTACGTTCCGGGGTGTCCGCCGGGTCCGCAATCACTGCTGCACGGCATTTTGAGTCTGCAAGAAGAAATCATGGCCGGCACGATTCGCCGGTAGTCCAGGAGTAGAGACATTCGTGTCTGAGGAACAGAGCACAACTGAAGAGGGCCGAATCGAAGGCGCCGACGGCCCGGAGATTGAGCGCGTGCTGCCGGCGGATGAGACATTGGCCGCACTTGCCACTGAATTCGCCAGCGCCCGGTTCGAGGTGTTCGAAGCCGCCGGTGCCTCGTGGGATATCGTCAATGTCTCTGCCGACGAGTATCACGCACTTGTCGCTGCTGCCCAAGCTGCCGGTTATACGCTCTTCATTGATCTGTGTGCGGTCGACTATCTTCGCCGCACTCCCCGGTTCGACGTTGTGGTGCACATCGAATCCATCACCCCGGCGCGGCGACTCCGCATCAAGATCGGTGTTCCCGCTTCGGATGCGTCGATTGCGTCGATCACCGATATCTTTGCGGGGGCGAACTTCTTCGAACGCGAGGCCTACGACCTTATGGGTGTGGACTTCACCGGGCATCCGGACATGACTCGTATCTTGTTGCCAGACGAATGGGAGGGCCATCCGCTCCGCAAGGATGCGTCCGTTGGTTCGGTTCCAATCCAGTTCAAGGCTTCGTACAAAACGACATGAGTGACACACCCGACCTCGTAACCGGCGATAGAGAGACACCCATTATCGAACCTCCCGTTTCTGTAACGGAAGTCGATGAGGGAGCGTCACGTCGCGAGGTGCACGACATGTGGGTCGCCGGGACGGAGGAACCCGAATGGGTTCGCACCGCAACCGATGAGGGCGCTCAGGAAATGCTTCCCGAGGGCGATGATCCCGCGGCAGCGATTCAGCGGGGGATAGCCGTCGACGACGACTTTGTTGACAGTGATGACACCGATGCAGATCAGCGTCAGATCATCAACATGGGTCCCCAGCACCCATCGACCCACGGTGTGCTTCGGCTCCATCTTGAGCTTGAGGGCGAGACAATCAGGCGGGTGAAGCCGATCATCGGGTATCTCCACACTGGCATGGAGAAGACCGCTGAAACACTGTCCTACATGCAGGGTGCGACGAACGTCACCCGGATGGATTATCTGTCGCCGTTTCACAATGAGCTGGCGTACTCGCTCGCTGTCGAACAGTTACTTCGTGTCGAGATTCCCGCCCGGGCGCAGGCGATCCGGATTCTCATGACCGAGCTCAACCGGGTCGCTAGTCACCTGCTGTGGGTTGCGACCCAGGGCATGGATGTTGGTGCGGTTTCCATGATGCTCTTTGGCTGGCAAGACCGCGAGCTGTGTCTCGAGTTCTTCGAGAAAGTCACGGGTCTGCGGATGAACCACAACTACATTCGACCCGGGGGAGTTGCCGCCGACCTGCCGGACGGGTGGGAGGATGATGTCGAGAGTTTGCTCGTGAAACTGCCTGCCGGCATCGACCGTCACGAGG
Organism: Actinomycetota bacterium; assembly: GCA_013151445.1. Classification (GTDB taxonomy): domain Bacteria; phylum Actinomycetota; class Acidimicrobiia; order Spongiisociales; family UBA5794; genus BMS3BBIN02. The sequence continues at coordinate 5,642 of JAADIG010000078.1, read as the reverse complement.
CGATTCTCAACAAGAACCCAATCTTTTTGGATCGTACCCGCGGTGTCGGTGTGATCACACCGGAGGAATGCCGTCAGTATGGTGTTTCGGGGCCGATTGCCCGCGGCTCGGGCATCGCTCACGATCTGCGCAAGGCCTTCCCCTATAGCGGAATCGAGCAGTACGAGTTCGATGTTCCCGTGGGCAAACACGGTGACGTTCTCGACCGGTACTTTGTCCGTATGGAGGAGATGCGCCAGTCGTTGCGTATTGTGCACCAGGTCCTCAACACGATGCCAGCCGGCGACTACCGCACGGAGGACCGCAAGGTCACGCCTCCGCCACGCAAACGCATCGATGAGTCGATGGAGGCGTTGATCCACCACTTCAAGCTCTTCACCGAAGGATTTCGTGTGCCTGCCGGCGAGGCGTACCAGGGGGTTGAGTCTCCCCGAGGTCACCTCGGTGTATATATCGTGTCCCAGGGTGGTGCCCGTCCGTGGCGACTCCATGTCCGTGCCCCATCCTTCGCAGCCGTGCAAGCAATGCCGGTAATGATGACGGACTCGCTGGTCGCCGATCTTGTCGCAACGCTCGCTTCGGCAGATCCCGTTCTAGGAGACGTTGACCGATGATGGATCCAGCCATCGACAGGGTTTTGACCCGGTGGAGTCCCGAACGTCAGGAGCGGGCGCGTGCGGTGCTTGCTGCCTATCCCGAGCGTCGCTCAACCGTTATGCCGCTGCTGTACCTCGCCTCCCGTGAGCACGGATACTGTTCCAGAGAAGCGATGGTAGAAGTCGGCAAGATCACCGGGTTGACATCGATTCAGGTTGAGTCGGTAGCGTCGTTCTACTCAATGTATCGCCGCCAGAACGTTGGCAAGTACGTGATCTCGGTCTGTACCTCGATCTCGTGTTTCCTGCGTGGCGCCGACGACGTGCTGGCCGCTATCGAGGATGAAACGAATACGCCCGATGGCGAAACGTCCGACGATGCCTTGTTCTCGGTGGAGCACGTGGAGTGCTCCGGGGCGTGCGGTGGCGCTCCCGCCGTGGCCGTGAACTGGGAGCTCATCGAAGGGGTCCTTCCGGACAAGGGACGAGCGTTGTGCCAGTGGCTGAAGGACACCCAACCTGAGACGGTGCTTGCCGATGAGATGCAGGCACTATTCGGCGGTCAGCAATCATTCGACTGGGGCATTGCCGAACCACAAGGCGCAACGAGTCATGTGCCGGCCTTTGAACGTTACGACTCGGCGGGGGACGCGTCATGAGCCAGCCCCATATTCTCACTCGGCATATGGTTGCCAACCGGACGGACTCGAACACGCTCGCCAGCTATGAACAATCCGGCGGATATTCGGCGCTTCGCAAGGGTCTCAACTCCATGACGCCGGAGCAGATTCGCGCCGAGGTCAAGGCATCAAATATTCGTGGTCGCGGCGGTGCGGGATTTCCGACTGGTGTGAAATGGGGTTTCCTCGCTCCAGCAGAACCTCGTTACCTCGTGGTAAATGGTGACGAATCGGAACCGGGCACATTCAAGGACCGCCAATTGCTGGAGCGAGATCCTCATCAGCTGGTTGAGGGCATCATTATCTCCGCGTTCGCGCTGAACTGCGCCAAGGCATTTATCTACATTCGCGGTGAATACCCGAAACCGGCGCGTCGAGTTCAGCGGGCGATCGACGAGGCCCGGGCCGCCGGGTATCTCGGCGACAATATTTTGGGTTCGGGATTCTCGCTCGATATCACGTTGCATCTCGGTGCCGGCGCCTATATCTGTGGTGAAGAAACGGCGCTGTTGAACTCATTGGAGGGACGACGCGGGGAACCCCGTCTCAAACCACCCTTCCCGGCTGTCGAGGGCCTATACGCCAAACCCACGATCGTGAACAACGTCGAGACGTTATCGAACGTGCCGTGGATCGTGAACAACGGTGGGGCGGCGTATGCAGCGATCGGACCGGAGCGCTCCGCAGGCACCCGCATGTTTTCCCTCTCGGGGCACGTCAACAATCCCGGCAACTACGAGATTGTCATGGGACTCACCTGGCGCGAATTCATTTACGACCTCGGGGGCGGAGTTCCCGACGGTAGGGAACTCAAATGTTGGATCCCCGGGGGTGCTTCTGCGCCGTGGTTTACGCCGGACCTTCTCGACACCCTCGTGACCATCGATGATGTCGGCCAGAACGGATCGATGCTCGGTTCGGGGGCAGTTGTTGTCATGGACGAAACGACGAACGTCGTTCACGCCGCCCACCGGCTGGTGCGATTTTTTGCTCACGAGTCCTGTGGCCAGTGCACCCCGTGTCGGGAAGGAACGACGTGGCTCGAGCGAGTCCTGTGGCGGATCGGTCATGGCATGGGTCGTCCCGAGGACATCGACCTTCTGTTGGATGTGTGTGACAACATCAGCCCGGGTCTCCGATGGCCACCGGCAATGACGACGATTTGCCCCCTCGGTCCCTCTGCAACTGCTCCGGTGAACTCAATCATGACGCACTTCCGCCCAGAGGTTGAGGCCATGATCGCCGCAAACGAACTCGTTCAGGGAGGTGTCTCCATTGGCTGATACACCACAACCCGAGCTGGTCACGATCACCCTCAACGGTGTGGATACCGAGGTCCGCAAGGGTCAGCTACTGATCGATGCTGCGGAGCAAGCTGGCACGTATATTCCGCGTTTTTGTTACCAAAACCGCCTCAAGCCCGTCGGTCTGTGCCGGATGTGTCTGGTCGAGGTCGAGGGACCTCGTGGGACTGCTCTTGTGCCGTCATGTACCCAGCCGTGTACCGAAGGCCTGGTTGTTGATAGCGAGAACGCCGTCGTCCACAAGGCTCAAGAGGGCGTCCTCGAATTCTTGCTGCTCAACCACCCGCTGGACTGCCCGGTTTGCGACAAGGGAGGGGAGTGTCCTCTTCAGGACCACACCGTTGCCTACGGACCCGGCGAGTCACGGTTCGTCGAGGAGAAGCGACACTACGAAAAGCCGATCGAGATTTCTGACCTCGTCCTTCTCGACCGGGAACGTTGCATACTGTGTGCCCGGTGCACGCGCTTCTGCGACGAAATCTCCGGCGACTCCCTCATTGAGTTTGTCGATCGCGGTAACGGCACTCAAATACTTACCTTCTTTGATGAACCGTTCGCTTCGTACTTCTCCGGTAATACGGTGCAGATCTGTCCAGTTGGTGCCCTCACCGCTAAACCCTATCGGTTCCGCGCCCGACCCTGGGACCTCGAAGCTATCGAATCAATCTCGATGGTTGACTCGGTCGGTTCCAAGGTTTCGGTGCAGACCAGCCAGAACCAGGTACTTCGTATCAACGGTGTCGACTCCGATACGACCAACCATGGCTGGTTGTCGGACAAGGATCGGTTCACCCTCCAGGCGATCCATTCCGAGGACCGCCTTCGAGTTCCCCTCGTCCGCAAGGATGGCGAACTCGTCGAGGCGAGCTGGGGAGAGGCACTCGAGCTTGTGGCGGAGCGGCTCGGGAGCGTGCGCGGCGACGAAGTCGCCGGTCTGGGAGCCGCCCGTTCCACCAACGAAGAGGCGTATACATTTGCAAAGTTCCTCCGATCCGTTGTCGTCACACCGCACATGGATGCCCAACTGGATGATGCTCTTAGCGACGAGTTCCTCGCTGCCACGCTGAACCGTGCCGAGATCAACGACCTCGAGACGGCGGGAACGATCCTGGTTTGGGCGGGTGATCTCAAGGAAGAACTTCCGGTGTTGTACCTCAGGGTTCGTCGGGCGGCAACAATTCTTGGTGCGACCCTGATTGTTATCCATCCGCGCCGGACCGGTCTCAGCGATGTTGCCGATCATGTATTCACCTACCGACCGGGTGAGGGTGCGGACACGTTGCGTCGACTCAAGGCAGGCGATGGGCCGTTTGCCGAGGCCCGCCAGGCACTGGATTCTGGACCCGTGATGACGATCGTTGGTCGAACCGGTGGGGCCGAGGATCCTCGGCTCGCTGAGTCCGTTGCAGCTTTCGCTCGCACGCTCCCGGATGCCGCCATCATGCCGCTAGCGCGTCGGGCGAACGTGTACGGAGCGCTCGATATGGGTGTTTCAGCCGATCTTTTGCCCGGGCGTGTGAGTGTCCGCGACACCGAGGGTCGGACGGCCCTCGAGGATGCGTGGGGGCCATTGCCCGAGGGACGCGGAAAACATGCGACGGAGATCCTCCAAGGTCTCAAGTCGGGTGATCTGAAGGCGTTGATCACTCTTGGCGCCGATCCCGTTGGAAACCATCCACAGCCTGCACTTGCCGGCGAGGCCGTCGAATCGGCAGAGTTCGTCGTGTCTCTCGACACCCTGTTGAACGCGACATCCGCACGGGCCGACGTCGTGCTCCCGGTTGCGGGTTTCGGGGAGTCTGAGGGCACCGCCACTAACCTCGAAGGTCGTGTCCAAAAACTCAACCGTATTATTCCTCCGCCGGGGCAGGCCCGTACAACGTGGTCGGTTCTCGACGATCTTGCGCGACGCATGGGTGCGACCCTCGGCGCCCATGACGCCGAGACGATCATGAAGGAGATCGCGTCGATCGCCCCCGCATATGCCGGTATCGATTGGGCACTCCTTGACTGGGGCGAGGGTCGAGACGGAGTTGTCCTCCCCGGACCCGACGGCACCCAACCGCTCCAGCACATGCCAGTCGAAACATCGGTCACCGCAACCACTGGTCGTTTCACCCTTCACCTCGGAAGGGTGTTGTATGACAACGCTGATGTGGTGCGCAACAGTCCGTCCCTGGATGTGCTGGTGCAGCCAGCCTCGGCCGCGTTCCATCCTCGCGACCTGGCGGTTCTGGCGGTCCAGCCGGGCGACTCGGTCCGGCTCGCTGGAGACTACGGAACGGTGGAGCTGGCTGTGAGAGCTGACGAGTCGCTCGCCGAGGGTACGGTCTACGTCCAGGCGAACATGGACAACTCGCGGGCGCTCGGTGCTTCACTGATTGTTCAAGTTGACGCGGTACGCGGGGAAGGTTCGTAAATGACGCTCTTCGTTATAGCTGCGGTGAAGGTCCTTGTCGCGTTTGCGTTGCTCCTCAATGCCACGATTGTGATCGTGTGGATGGAGCGCAAGGTTGTCGCCGCCATGCAGACCCGGATCGGTCCGAACCGTGCCGGACCGTGGGGCATGCTTCAGACTGTTGCGGACGGCATCAAGCTCATGATGAAAGAGTCGATGACGCCCCGCAAGGTTCAGTTCGGTCTCTACATCGCAGCACCAGTGATGGCGTTGGTGCCTGCACTGCTGATCTTCCTCGTCATCCCGATTGGCGCACCCTTCCAATTCGGTGACCAGACGATCACCCTTGCGGTAACCGATCTCAACATCGCCGTGTTATATGTGCTGGCGATTTCGTCCATTGCGGTGTACTCCGTTGTTCTCGCCGGTTGGTCCTCGGGTTCAAAGTATCCACTGCTTGGCTCGGTGCGGGGGTCAGCGCAGATGATTTCCTATGAAGCCGCGATGGGTTTGTCGCTCATCCCGGTTCTCATGTTCGCCGGCACGGCGTCGCTGACTGGCATCGTCGCGGCGCAGGCCGGAACTACTTTCGGATTCCTCGGCACGTGGAACATCGTGCTCATCCCCTCGTTCGCGATCTTTTTCGTCTCCGGTATCGCCGAGA
>JAADIG010000011.1 GCA_013151445.1 Actinomycetota bacterium | reverse complement strand
TCCACTTTGTGTCGCAGGGGTACCACAAGGTCACGATGGGAGGACCATTCTGATGGGGAAACAGTGCTGATGGGAGGACGATGCTGACCGGTCGGATCCTCGTCGCCGAAGACGACCCACAACAGGCCAAGGTCCTCACGCTCTACCTCGAGCGGGAGGGCCACTCGGTCGTTGTGGCGACCGACGGATTGAGTGCCCTTGAGGAGATCCGCCGCCGTCAACCCGACCTGGTGCTGCTCGACATCATGATGCCCCACCTCGATGGTTTGGACGTGTGTCGCGTCATCCGGTCCGAGAGCGATATCCCCATCATGATGGTCACTGCGCGCAGCACCGAAGAAGACTTACTTGCGGGTCTCGACCTGGGCGCGGACGACTACATCTCCAAGCCGTACAAACCTCGCGAGCTTGTGGCAAGGGTTCGAGCCCTGCTGCGCAGGCATAGTCGAGCAACGGTAGACGAGGGGATAAGCCTCAACGGACTCGAGGTCGATGCCGTCCGTCATGAGGTCACCGTTGATGGTGAGAGTGTCGACTTGACCGCAAAGGAATTCGATCTCCTGACGACACTCGCGAGCGAACCGGGGCGTGTCTTCTCACGGGCGCAGATGCTCGAGCGAGCCTTCGGTTTTGACTACCAGGGCCTTGAGCGGACCGCCGATGCCCACATTCGCACGCTGCGGCGGAAACTGGGCGACGACCCGAACGAGCCGCGTTTCATCGAGACCGTCTACGGCGTCGGCTATCGCTTCCTCGATGTTCAATAGTCTCCGTACCCGTCTCACCGTTGCTGGTCTACTGCTCGCGGTGCCGGCCGTGGGAATCACCGCGTTGGTCGTCGCAAATACGACATCAGCGGATCTGATCAGTGAGTTCGACTCCGGTGCGAGCATTCAGACGAGTGTGCTGTCGGAACTCACGACATACGTCGTCCTCAACGGGACCTGGAGTGGTGTGGATGATCTCGTATTCATGCTTGCGGAGCAGAGTGGGCTGCGGATCGCGTTGACCGATCTCGACGGTTTTCCGTTCGCAGAGTCCGAACCCGGTGCGGGTACCAACGGCATGCTCGCAACCGCCGTTATCGACCCCGCGAACAATATTTTCGGGGCCGAGCTCACTCCGGAGTCGATCGACTACTCCGCAGTGTTTGCTACCGAACTTGCTGCCTGTCTCGACACCAACAACGTCCCATACACCACCGTTGAAGACGAGTTCGGGCTCATTGACGTCATCCCGGAGCAGGTGGCAGAACAAGGCTTCGAGATCATCGATGACTGTTACACGGAAGCCTCCGATCGGACCGACGCCGGCAGCGAGTTCTTCGGAGAGTTCCCAACCGAGGTTGCCCCACCTGCGGTGCTCTTCATGGGTGCCCTGCAACGCCCGTCGGTGAATTGGTCAGCGGTCGCCGTAGTTGCAGCCGGCGTGGTCGCTGCCCTCGCAATCGCAGCATTCTTCTTCTCTCGTCTGCTCAGCAAACCGGTGACGTCGCTCACGGATGCGACACGAAGGATCCGGGCGGGGGACCTGACTGCCCGCGTCGAGGCGACCGACACGACCGAGATCGGTGAGCTTGCGGTGTCGTTTAACGAGATGGCGGACGAGCTGCAGGGCGCTGCGGACCGCCGCCGACGGTTCACGTCCGACGTCGCGCATGAACTCCGCACACCGCTTGCGAACATCACGAGCCATGTGCAGGCGCTCATCGACGGCGTTGAGGCGTCGTCACCCGAGGTGCTCGAGGTTGTTCAGAACGAGGTTGATCATATGGCGACACTCGTCGGCGACCTCCAGCAGCTCACGCTTGTTGACGAGGGTCAGCTCACTATCGATCCGTTTGATGTTGTGCTCAGCGATGTCCTCGACCAGGTAGTACAGGCGAATGAGAGACGCGCCGCCGATGCGGGCGTGGCGTTGGTGCGTTCCGGAGAGGACCCGGACCCGATCCATATTGACCCGATCCGAATCCGCCAGGCGATCGACAACCTGGTTGCGAACGCGATCCGGCACACGCCTGACGGCGGCGCTGTCACGATCGCCGTGGAGCAACGCCCCGAAGAGACTGTGATTGCGGTGCGCGACACGGGTCCGGGCATTCCCGAGGATTTCCTCGGGCGTGTCTTCGAGCGTTTCTCCCGATCCGATCGGGCGCGCAGCCGAGCCACCGGTGGGAGTGGGCTGGGTCTTCCGATTGCCCGCGAACTGGTGCGTGCCCACGGCGGTGAACTCACCGCGGAGAACCTGGTGGGTGGGGGAGCGCAGTTCACGATACGGTTACCTCGCCACCACGAGTAGCGTGCTGCGGAATGCACCCCGTAGACCGCTTCGCAGCCCTCATGATCAAACGCGGACCCCGTCGGCTCCGAATCTTTCCCGGTGGCTGGGGCGACGCCGCGGGTGTGCAATCCCTGGGCGACGATTCGCTGTTCACTGAGGACACCCCCGATATCGTTATCGCGTGGAGGCGCACCGAAGTCAATGCCGACCACACGGTCCGCGACGGACGTTTCGAGACCTTCGCCAATGTTCCCCCCGAGGCACGGATCGCCTGCATCCGCATGGTCGAACCGAAGAGTGGCACCCAGCGGTTGTGTCTCCTGATGGCGGCGTGGAACGACCACGGGTATGACACCAGGGAACGGCTCGCACTCGAGTTGATAAAACATGGGATCGGCAGTGTCATGTTGGAGAATCCGTACTACGGCGACCGTCGTGTCACGGGACCCAACGAGCAGCCCGTGCCCACGGTCGCGGACTTTGCGCGCATGGGTTTTGGTGCGGTCGCCGAGGGTCGGGCATTGGTTCGGTACTTCTCGGGTGACTACGCCATGGGTGTCTCCGGGTATTCGATGGGTGGGAACATCAGTGCCGTCGTTGGTGCGGCCGCAGGATTCCCGGTTGCGATGGCACCGCTTGCGGCATCACACTCCCCGGGGCCGGTGTTCCTCGACGGGGTCATCAGCAACGGCATTCAGTGGGATGCGCTTGGCGGCAAGGGCCAACGTTCCCGGCTCACCGAGGCACTCGGATCGGTCTCGGTGCTGAGGCTGCCGGCACCGGAGTGGGCCTCGGCTGCGGTCCTGGTTGCGGGCCGATCCGACGGGTTCATCCCGGCCTCGGCGACCAAGAGTCTTCACCAGCATTGGGATGGGTCCGAGCTGCGAGTGCTTGGCGGTGGTCACGCGACGCTGCTGCTGCGCCAGCGCCCGGCGTTTGCCGACGCCATTGCGGACAGTTTCGACCGGGTGGAGGTTCTCTAGGTTCCGGTGTCGTTCGGGCGCGAGCCGTAGTCGCCGAACGGTTCGTCACGTTCGCGCACCACCTGGCGCCACCCAACTTCCTGGGCGCGGGAGACAAAGTCGAGTCCCTCCTGGGTGTGTCGCGCCACACCATCAAACAAGGTGCCGAGCAACCTGGAACGCTCCGGGCGATACATGTCACGGGCAACGTCGTTGCACAACAGTTTGAGCATTTGAAGCTGATTGAGGGGGAGCAGCGCCATGCGTTGGGCGAGTGCCGTCGCCGCATCGAGCAGCTCATCCTCGGGGACGGCCTCGAGGACGAACCCGATTTCGGCAGCCTCGGCACCGGTCATTTCGTCACCGGTGAGCAGGTACCGCTTGGCGCGTTCCAGACCGAGGCGGGCAACCCACATCCATGGTGCCTCCGGGGTTCCCCACACCCTCGCCGGTGGATAGCCAAACCGTGCCGTATCGGCGGCGATGATCATGTCGGCGTTGAGAATCATGTCTGTGCCCCCGGCAATGCACCAGCCGTGGACCGCAGCAACGGTCGGTTTCGACAACTCGAAGAGCTTTGCCCAGGTATCCGCAAACGATCCGATCATCGCCATATCAGCAACCGAGTCCCACACCCGCTCCGGCCCCGACTCCTCGGTCGCCTGCGCAAGTGTCGACCAGTCGAGTCCAAAACCGGCACAGAACGCCGGTCCCTCGGCACGGATCAAGACAACCCTGACCGTTGGGTCGGTATCGGCTTCGTCGAGTGCCGCCCCAAACTCGTCCCGAAACTGCGGTGTGATCGTGTTGTACTCATCGCCCCGACACAGCACCAGCGAGCGAACCCCGCCATCGTTTTCGATACGTACTGCTTGTTTCATGGTGGCATCCTGTGATGGTTTGAAAGAACGAGGGTCCTGCACTCATTCGTTGACGACACTACCGCGTTTGTGAGGTGAGGACCGAACGCTGCTCGTGATGTTTGCTGGCCTACTGGGTTGCTCCGGTCGCGGGGTGGCGCGACAATCTCACTATGAACTCCCATCGTCGAAGAGCACTACTGGCCGCGGTGGTCGGGGCATTTGTCGGTACGATCATCGGTGCCATAGTCGCCGTGAACTTCGTGATCACGATCGGTATCGACCGCGGCTATGAGGCGAGCATCGGCGATGTGTTTCGCGAAAATGTGTTTGCCGGAATAGTCACCGTTGCAATCCTTGTCGCGGGACCGGTTTTGGGAGTAGTTGTGGCGTTGCGACGACGCCGGGGTCGTTTCACCGATACAGAATGATTTGTCGGTCCTACCGTGGGCCGTTCCCCCTCCTCCCAAGAAGAGCAGGGCGGCGGTGAGTTTGAGATCGAGCCGATCGATCGCGGTGTGAAGCAGTCGCTGACGACCGAGTCGTGTCGGTTTCCGAGAAAGTGACATACCCTTGACGTACGCTTGACCCGTTGAACGAGAGGACTGTTTGTCGTGAGTAATAGCGAATTGATCGTGTTGGCGGTGCTCGCCGTCGGTGTGGGTGTTCTCGTGTTCCTCCAGATCCGTGCCGCGAGACCGGTGCGCGATCCGCGCTCTGACGAGCTGCAACAGGGTCTGGTCGACCTGATGCAAGCTCAGCACTCTCTCGTGGGGAAGGTCGAGGCCATCGGACAACAGCAGGTGACAACCTCCAAGGCGCTCACCGACACGATGAGCGCGTCGCAACAGAAACTCAGTCTGGAACTCCACGAACGCCTCAAGACGGTCGAGGCCGCAATGACGAAGAACCTTGCGGCATCCTCCAAAGACACCGCAGAGTCCCTCGCCGGATTGCAGGAACGTCTCAAGACGATCGACAAGGCCCAGGACAACATCAAGGCGCTATCCGAACAAGTGGTCAGCCTGCAACATGTGCTCGATGACAACCCGGCCCGAGGTGCTTTCGGGGAAGTGCAGCTCGCGGACATCGTCGAGAGCATGCTGCCGTCGTTTGCTTACGAGATGCAGGCCTCGCTCTCAAACGGGAAGCAGGTCGATTGTCTCGTGATGCTGCCCGACCCTCCGGGACCGATTTCGGTGGACGCGAAGTTCCCCCTCAAGGCCTACCAGGAGATGCTGGCCGCCCCCAATCAGGACGGACGGGACAAGGCCGCCCGCCAGCTCACGGTTGATACGAAGAATCACATCCGCGCAATCGCCGACAAGTACGTCGGCCAAGCGATTGATGAGCATCGGACGACCGCGGAGAACGCGCTGATGTTCATCCCCTCGGAGGCCGTCTACGGCGAACTCCACGCTCACCACCCGACCGTGATCGCGGAGAGCCACAAGCTCAAGGTGTACCTCGTTTCACCAACCACGCTGATGGCGACGCTCACCACCGTCCGGGCGATCCTGCGTGACGTCGAGATGCGAAAGCAGGCTTCGGTTATTCAGAGCGAGGTTGGTGTGCTGCTAAAGGATATCGGCAGGCTCGGCGACCGTGTTGTCAGCCTCGACCGGCACTTCGGACAAGCATCGCGGGACATCGAAGAGATCAAGACAAGTACCCGTAAGATCGTCAGTCGCGGCGACAAGATCGAAAACCTGGACCTGGGTGAAGGCGACACACCGGTCGCAGTCACTGAAGGGAACGCGCCGGCTATTGGTCAACCCGAAGACACCGAATGAGGTGGTCGAGTCCTTACGGCATTGTTCGATCAGGCCATGTCGCGTAGGTCGACACGGCGGATCTTGCCGGAGATCGTTTTGGGTAATTCGGTCATGTAGGCGATCTCGCGTGGGTATTTGTACGGGGCGGTGATCGCCTTGACGTGCTCCTGGATCTCAACGGTGAGTTCGTCGGAGCCTTCGTAACCCGGGGCGAGGACGATGAACGCCTTCACGATGTTGCCGCGGATGTCGTCGGGTTTGGCCACAACGGCGGCCTCGGCAACCGCCGGATGTTCGATGAGTGCCGACTCGACCTCGAACGGGCCGATCCGATACGCCGCCGACAGGATGACATCGTCGGCGCGGCCCACGAACCACAGGTAGCCGTCCTCGTCGCGGTATGCCCGGTCGCCGGTGTAGTACCAGCCGTTGCGGAACACCTCTGCGGTCTGCTCCTCATCCTGCCAGTAACCGCGAAACAGACCCACCGGCCACGGGTCGGTCTCGACTGCGATGTTGCCCTCGACACCGTTGGCACAGACCTTGCCGCCGTCGTCGACGACATTGACGTTTATCCCCGGCGCAGGCAGACCCATCGAGCCGGGTTTGACGGGCTGGGTCGGGTAGTTCGCAACGAGCACGATGGTTTCGGTCTGCCCGTATCCGTCGTAGGGGATGGTCCCGGTCTCGGTCTTCCAGGTCTCGATCACCTCGGGGTTGAGGGGTTCGCCGGCACTCGTGCAGTGCCGCAACGTCGACCAGTCATACGCCGAGAGATCCATCTGGGCGAACGCTCGATACAGCGTCGGGGGCGCACAGAATGAGGTGACACCGAGTTCACCGATCAGCGTCAACATGCGGTCAAAGTCGGGTTTGCCGACGATGTCCCACATGACGACTGCGGCCCCCATGATCCACTGGCCAAACAGTTTCCCCCATGCCGCTTTCGCCCAGCCGGTATCCGAAACGGTCCAGTGCACGTCGTCGGGGGTGAGGTCGTGCCAGAACCGGGCGGTGATCTCGTGACCGATCGCATACGAGCCCAGGTGCTGCACCATCTTGGGATGTGCGGTGGTTCCCGAAGTGAAATAGAGCAGGAGGGGATCGTCGGAGTGGGTCGGCTCGACGAACGCAGGCTCCGAAGGTGCGGCATCGAGAGCAGTACCAAACGTTGTCCACCCGTCCTGATCGGCACCCACAACAAACCGGGCGCTGAGGCTCGGGCACTCGTCGAGGACCTCGGTGAGACGGGTCGCTCCGGTCGCGTCGCAGATCGCCGCGACCGCCTCGGCGCGGTTGACGCGGTACGCCTGGTCCTTCGGCATGAGCTGGGTCGTACCCGGCATCGGGATCGCACCGATCTGGAAACATCCCAGCATGACGGCGTACCACTCGACGATACGCGGAAGCTGGACGAACACTCGGTCACCCTTGCCGACACCCTGGGCACGCAAGACATGTGCGGTCCGGTGGGCGAGGTTTGCAAGGTCACTAAACGTGTAGCGGTTCACCGTGACACCGTCGGGTTCGACACCGATCAACGCAACCTTGTCCGGTGTCTCGGTAGCGCGTACGCCGATGACGTCCCCCGTGTAGTTGAACCGGTCGGGTATCTGCAGCCGGAACTCCGCCCGGGTCGTTTCGTAGTCCACCATGTTCGCCATCGGCCAAACTCCTTCCGGTGCGCGTAGCCCTCCTCCCATCGAGCGTAGCCGCCCGCCCGATCGTGCTTCCACTCGTGGTGTCGGTGGGCTCGACAGAGCGGGAACTGCCGTTGCGTCGAGTACGCTGATGGCAGTCGACGGTACCCGAGGTCTTGTGCATCCATTCATCTTCCTGGCCTGCACCTACAACCTGTGGAATACCGAACGGTGGGATGAACGCAAGCGCCCCCTGCGGCGATTCCTGGAGATCCAACGTCCCGATATTCTGTGTGTCCAGGAGCTGTCCCAAGCAGCTTCCGATCTCATCCTGGATGCTCTCCCATCTCTTCGGAGGGTCGACGATCCCTTCTCCGGCTGGCGGACCGCGAGCAACATTTATTGGAACGCCGAACTCTTCGAACTGGTGGAGTACGGTGCCGAGGATGTCGGCATACTCGAAACCGATCGGCGTCTGTTCTGGGTCCGTCTCGTTTCGACATCGGGTGCGTCGCTGGTCGTGGCGACCGCCCATTTCAGTTGGACCGGCAATATCCGCGAGATCGCGGAAAACGTCAACGTTCGAGTCGATCAGGCGCAACGTTGCGCCGACGCGCTTGCGAGCATCGTTCCCGACGACGAACCAGTGTTGTTCATGGGTGACTTCAACGATTACATCCATCCGTTGCGGATACTGCGTTACAAGGGGTTCGACGACTCGTTCATGGCCCTCGGCCGTGAGGCAGTCACTACCTACCCGACGTTTCCGCTGGCCCAACAGCCACCCGAGTTGCTGGATTGGATGATGCATCGCGGCCCTATCCGGCCGACGCTGACAAGCGTCGTGGACTTCTATGTTGGAGAGTTTCCGCCTTCAGATCACAAACCGGTGCTGACGACGTACGAACTCGAGCGAGGCGGCTCCGGTGGGCCCGCGATGACGCAATGACTGTCTGGAAACGTCTGGTGGGTTCATAGCCCCCAGTACTCGTTAACCTGCTGGATTCTGTCAGATCGATATGGTGCGATGAATAGCCGAACAACAACCGAGCGCACGGGCCTGGTGTCCGTTTCCCCACTCTTCGTTGGGCTCGCCTTGCTGATGGTTGGCAACGGTCTGCTTGGGTCGTTGTTGGGTATTCGGGCAAGCATCGAAGGTTTCCCGACGGTAGTTATCGGGATCATCATGGCAATGCACTACGCCGGGTTTCTCGTGGGGTCGTTGACGATTCCGCGATGGCTCTCAACGGTTGGTCACATCCGGGTGTTCGCAGGTTTGGCAGCGTTTGCGGCCGCGGCTGCGTTGGCCTATCCCTTGTTCGTGACGCCGATCGTTTGGGGGCTGTTCCGGTTCGTTGCAGGGTTCAGCATGTCCGGGTTGTATGTCACCGTCGAGAGCTGGTTGAACGACCGCGCATCGAATGCCACAAGAGGGCGGCTGCTAGCGGTCTATATGCTCGTCGTCACCCTTGGGCTTTCGCTCGGTCAAATACTTCTTGGAGCCTCGGACCCCGCAGGCGGTCGGTTGTTTATGTGGGTTGGCATATTGATAACCCTCTCGATAGTCCCGATCGCGTTGATTCCGATCCCAGCACCCTCAAAGCCAATTCCCGTCTCCTTTTCGCTGCGTGCTCTGGCGAATTCTGCTCCGCTGGGTATCGTCGCGGTGGCACTCGCTGGCGCCGCGGGGAGCTCCGTCCTTGGTCTTGGGGCGGTGTATGCGACCGACATTGGAATGAGTCCGAGCGAGGTGGGTTTGTTCATGGCGGTCTCGTTGCTCGGCGCGGTCGTGACCCAGTACCCCATCGGCTGGTTGTCGGACCGGTTTGCCCGCAGGACAGTGATTCTCGCGGTCGCGGCGGCGGCGGTCGCTGTGTCGGGGATGGCGATATCGTTGAATAGCGAAAGCGTGGGGCTGTTCGTTCTCATGTCGGTCTATGGAAGTCTCACGTTCCCGATGTACTCACTCGGTGTGTCGGCGATCAACGACCTCATCGAAGATGATCAACTGGTGGTTGTCGCAGCCGGTATCGTGTTTGTCTATGGCATCGGCTCGGTCGCCGGTCCGTTGGTGGTGTCCATCTTGATGGCAGTCATCGGCCCCGCCGGCTATCACTGGGGTCTCGGTGCATTTTTCCTCCCCGTGGCGGTGTACGCCCTCGTAAGAGGTATCTCACAAGTGCGGCCGATCCAGCGGCGATTCGTGAACCTGCCGGCCCGGTCGTCGACAGCGGCGGCCCTTCTGGCGCAGTCGAGTAGCGACGGCGCAGATGCGGAGACTGAGTAGTGCCTGACCGCATCCCAGCCGAACACACCGTGATCTTCGACCTCGATGGAACGCTGATCGATCCCTTCGAGGGGATAACCCAATCGATTCGCTATGCACTCCACGAGATGGGCCGCCCGGCGCCGCTGGCGAGTGAACTTACCTGGTGCATAGGGCCACCGCTGTTCGACTCGTTTGCGACACTGTTGGGAGGGACCTCCGTTGCGAGTCGCGGCGACATTGAGGAAGCCATACGGCTCTATCGGGTTCGGTTCTCGCACGTGGGTATCTATGAGTGCCAGCTTTACAGTGGCATTCCTGAGACGCTCGAAGAACTAGCGAATCAAGGATTCAGCCTGCTCGTGGCGACATCGAAACCGCACGTCTATGCGTTGCCGATCGTCGAGCACCTTGAGGTAGGCCAGTGGTTCCAGCACGTCTACGGCGCCGAGATGGATGGCACCAGGCGCGACAAGGGGGCCCTCCTTGAACATGTGCTCGCCAAGGAGCGAATCATCGGTGATCAAACGATCATGATCGGTGACCGACGGTACGACGTTGACGGTGCCCGTGAGGTTGGTATACGAAGTATTGGGGTGTCATTCGGTTACGCAGCACCCGGGGAATTGGAGGCAGCTGACCCCGACGTTCTTGTCGCGACACCAAGGGAGATCCCAGCGGCTGTTATGCAACTGTTGGGCGACGCTCGTTAGATCTGGTCCGGCGTGCATCGATGTCGTCGGTCACGCTTTCCAGTGTTCGTCGAGCGCATCGAACGCCCGGTTCAACAAGATGTGTAGTGGCGGGTCACCGTTCTGGCGTTGCCACCGGTCGACGGCGGCGACGCTTGCGGCGACGACGGCGGCTGCTACAACATCGATGACGAGAGGGTCGTCGAAACCGCCCCGATACAACGCGTCAGCGAGAGCCTCTCGGTAGGCACCGACCGAGGCTTCGTATCCGGCGCGCAGCTGTGGATGGGAGAAGATGAACTGCACCCGTTCGAGGAGCTCGGCCTCCGAAATCGGCAGGTCCTGGGCGAGGAGGGCAGAGTAGCCCTCCCGTACCGCGGCCATTGCAGACTTAGTTGGATCGATGTGGATTTCGGCGAACGCACTCGGTTCCAGAGGGTCCCAGACGAAGACGTTTACCTTGTCGCCGAAGTGTCGGTAGATGGTGGCGGGGGACACGTCGGCGGCCTCGGCGACCGTCTCGATCGTTGTGCCGTCATAACCATCGATACGAGCCAAGCGGTATGCCTCATGCTGCACCCGCAGCATCGTCTGGGTCCGCTTGCGCTCACGTAGGCCTGGCACCATTCGATTCATAATGTGATAGTAGCTATCATTTGCGAGTTACTTGCATATTTGGAGGAGCACATGACGGAAGCAACCGTAGCCGTGCGTGTCGAGGACCTAGTCAAATCCTACGGCGAGGGGGAGACCGCGGTTCAGGCGCTGCGTGGTGTGTCCTTTACGATTCCGCGCCGCGAGTTTGTCGTGATCCTGGGGCCGAGTGGCTCAGGGAAGACGACCCTGCTCAACCAGATCGGTGCACTCGAACCACCGACCTCGGGAAGTCTGCAGGCCGATGGGGTCGAACTCGGGGGCCTCGACGAGAGTCAGCGAACCGAGTACCGGCTCCGCTCCGTTGGTTTCGTGTTCCAGTTCTTCAATCTCGTTCCGACGCTCACGGCCCTAGAGAACGTTGCCCTCATCGCTGAGCTCACCGGTGGCGACGCCGTTGACCGCAGTATGAAGGTCCTCGAGCAGGTCGGCCTCGGCGATCGCGTTGACCACTTCCCCGGGCAACTCTCCGGAGGCGAACAGCAGCGCGTTTCGATTGCCCGGGGTCTTGTCAAGGATCCGCCGCTGCTGTTGTGTGACGAACCCACCGGGTCCCTCGATAGTGATACCGGGGTTCAGGTCCTCGACCTGCTTCGTGCCACGACCGATGGCGGCGGCCGCTCGGTGGTTGTTGTCACCCACAACTCGACAATCGCCGACATGGCCGACCGGGTTCTTGAACTCCGCGACGGCCACATTGTGCGCGACGAAACCAACGCATCACCATCGCAGGCGAAGGACCTTGACTGGTGAAGTATCTCCGGCTGAAACGACGCCGTGACTTCCGACGGCAGCGGTGGCAGTTCCTTGCGGTCCTCGTAACCATCGCCCTCGGGGTGATGCTCTACGCCGCGTCCTATGACGCGTTCTTGAATCTCGAGTCGTCGTACAACAACACGTATCAGCGTCTCGCCTTTGCGGACATCGCGGTGACCGGTGGTGACTCCACGTTGCCGGCGACGCTCGCTGGGATCGATGGGGTTACCACGGTCTCCGAACGCCGCCAGGCCGACATCCCGATGCGGACCGGCACCGACACGCTCCTTGGCCGGGTCGTGGGGATGCCACCGGACCGGCAGCCGGACGTCAACAAGATCGACATCATTGCAGGTACCTATCTCGATCCGTCACAACCCAACGGCGTGGTTGTCGAAACCCACATGGCGACCGAGTTCGATATCGCCGTTGGTGACACGGTGAAAGTCCTCGGGGGAGCGGGGTGGGTCGATGCCAACGTCGTCGGGATTGGCGTATCCCCCGAATACATCTGGCCCGCCCGCAGCAAACAGGAGCTCTTTCCGGCCCCCGGCACGTTCGGTGTGATGTTTGTGTCACAGGACCTGCTGAAGATCGCCCCAAACAACGTCGCCGTTGACCAGACCCTGGTGTTGTATGACGCTGGTGTTGACCGCACGACGGTCGATGCCGCGGTGCAAAAGGCTGCTCTTGCGGCGGGTGCCAGTGATGTTGCAACCAGGCTCGAACAACCTTCCAATGCTGCCCTGCAGGAGGATGTCGGTTCGTTTGGGGAACTCTCGATCATGTTCCCGGTGCTGTTCTTGCTCGCCGCCGGGATGGCAACGTTTACGCTACTGACCCGTCTGGTTTTCTCTCAACGCACCCAAATCGGGACGTTTCTCGCCAACGGCGTGAGCAGCAAGGCCCTGACCCGTCACTACCGGTCCTATGGGGTGATTCTGGGGATCGCCGGTTCGGTCATCGGTGTTGGCGTGGGAGCGATCCTCGGATGGGTCATTACCGGCGCCTACACGGATGCTCTCGGCATACCCGACACGGTGCGAACGCTGCACCCGGCCACCCCCATCGTGGGTCTTGGTTTCGGTCTTGTGGCCGGGATCCTTGCCTCGGTGGCGCCGGCGCGGGCGGTGGCCCGCATGAGTCCGGCCGAAGCAATGCGTGGTGATATCCCTGCGGGTCGTGGTCAGCGCAGCTTCCTGGAACGTGTCGTTCCACCCGTGCGACGCCTCCCCGTCCGTTGGCTCATGGTGATTCGTGGTGTCGGACGCAACAAACGCCGTAGCCTGTCGACCGTGATCGGTGTGGTCCTAGCCCTCGTCCTGATTCTCACATCGTGGGGCATGATCGATACGGTGCAGGTGCTGCTTGACCGGCAGTTCAACGACGTCGCGATCGAAGATGTCACCGTGGTATTCCAGGATCCGGTGACGGCGGATGTTGTTTCCCAGGTTGCGTCACGTAGCGGTGTCGCGGTCGCCGAACCGGTCGTGACGCTCAGTGTCAGTGCGGCGCGTGCCGGAGGAACATATGCAACGGAACTGCGTGGGTACGAGTCCAACTCGCAGGTCCACGGTTTTCTCACTGACTCCGGATTGCTGCCCCCGAGCGGGATCCTTGCCGGGTCTGCCCTTGTCGATCAGATCGGCGCCCGTGTCGGTGACGTCGTCACCCTCACGTTTCCCCAGCTTTCCACGTCAATCGACACGACGATTGCGGGTTTCGTTACCGAACCCGTCGGAACCGTGCTCTACATGGATGTCAACACGTTGCGGGCGTCTCTCGCCGCGGCGAGTCCCTCGGTGCCAGCGTCGGCCCTGACCCCGCCGTCGATCACGTCGGTCGCCGCAGTGTTCGATGCCGGGGCCGACCGTGCATCGATCATCGCTGGCCTCAAGACCGACCCGTCGGTAGCGGTCGTGGTTGACAACCAGGCGTTCTACGACCTGGTCGCAGGGTTCATGGGATTCTTCTACATGTTCGTTGGCGTGATGCTGGCGTTCGGGGCAGCGATGGCGTTTTCGCTCATCTTCAACACGATCTCGGTGAACGTTGCGGAGCGGTCGGGGGAATACGCGTCGATGCGAGCGAACGGTCTCTCGTTGCACCGGATTGGCGCGTTGATCGTGGGTGAGAACTTGTTCTTGACGATCCTCGGGATAATCCCCGGTTTGGTCGTCGGTTACTTCTTTGCCTTTGCGTACATGGGGTCGTTTAGTAGCGACCTGTTCTCGTTCAACCTTGAGATGCGCGGGTCGACGCTCGTGTTGAGTGCCCTCGCCATGGTCGCGGTCGCGGCGTTGTCGTTGGTCCCCGGAATCCGCTCGGTCCGCAATCTCGACGTAGCCGCCGTCGTCCGTGAACGTTCGCTGTAACAAAAAGCAACCCTCTTCCCGTTCTTGTGACGTTTCGAAGGGATAATCACCTCGAAACGTCACAAGAACGGGG
Organism: Actinomycetota bacterium; assembly: GCA_013151445.1. Taxonomy (GTDB): domain Bacteria; phylum Actinomycetota; class Acidimicrobiia; order Spongiisociales; family UBA5794; genus BMS3BBIN02. The sequence continues at coordinate 33,859 of JAADIG010000011.1, read as the reverse complement.
AGTGGTCATGGGTGGCAGGCGGCGGAGAGTCCCCGGGTGTAGCGCGGTATAGTCGGCATCCGCATGAGGAGGTACCGCATATGAAGATCACCGACACGTTTGAAGTTGCTCGTGACGTTGATTCGGTGTGGGCCTTGTTTCAGGATGTGCCGAACCTTGCGCTCTGTCTTCCCGGAGCCGAACTTACCGAGGATCTGGGGGACTCTCGCTACAAGGGCACGGTTGAGGTGAAACTCGGTCCGATCGCAGTGTCATTTGAAGGCGAAGCCACCATCGAACCCGACGAGGCCGGGCGACGCGGAATCGTCAAGGGATCGGGTTCGGATCGCAGGGGCGGAAGCCGCGCACAGATGAAGGTCGACTACTCCCTTGAAGCGACCGACGTTGGTACCCGTGTCGTTGTTGATGCCGACATTGTGCTGTCGGGACCGGCGGCACAGTTCGGGCGTGTTGGGCTCATCAAGGAGATCACCGGCCGGATCATCGAGCAGTTCGTAGCCTGTATCGAAGCGAAGCTCGCGGCCGAAACGCCCGAAGAAGCGGCCGAGGTGCACGCCAGTGAAGTAAAGGGCCTTTCGCTGTTCTTGGCCAGCCTGTTTGCACCGATCGTCCGGTTCTTCAAGAGGATTCTTGGGAGATCCTGAAAGTAACCTGCGATTACTCGACATTAGAGCGCGCCACCTTGCTATGTTCGGCATAACCGACGTAGCCTGAGAGGGAGAGCTCTATGGAAGTATCGCTGACTGTCAATGGACGGAATGTCAGCTCCGATGTCGAACCTCGCACGTTGCTTGTGCATTTGCTCCGTGAGGACCTAGATCTCACCGGCACTCACGTTGGATGTGAGTCTGGCTATTGCGGCGCATGCACTGTGCATCTCGACGGCAAACCCGTGAAATCCTGCACCATGCTCGCCGTTCAGGCTGAGGGTGCGGACATCACCACTATTGAGGGACTCGCCAACGGCGAACTTCATGCCGTTCAAGAGGGTTTTTGGGAGCGCCATGGGTTGCAATGTGGCTATTGCACACCCGGGATGATCATGTCAGCCGCTGGCATGCTTGCGGAGAATGACAGCCCGTCCGAAGGAGAAATCAAGCACGGTATCGAGGGCAACCTCTGCCGATGCACCGGCTATCACAACATCGTGAAGGCCATCGAATACGCCGCCGCCAAGATGCGTGGCGATGAGCCCGCCGAACCAGAGTGGGAGGTGAGCTCATGAGCACGACCAGTGCACTCGGAGGAGTAGTCCGACGTCGTGAAGACCCGGCTCTTATCCAGGGAAAAGCCCGCTACGTCGACGATATCAAGGTGCGTGGTGAGACATCTGCCGCATTCGTACGAAGCCCATTCGCTCACGCCAAGGTACTGTCGATAGACACGTCCGAAGCTGAAGCGATGGATGGCGTTATTGCCATCTTTACCGCATCGGATGTCGAGCACATGGGCCCGCTCGCGGCCCAGGTCGCGATCGTTCCACGGCCGCTCCTCAACGGCGACGTCGTACGTCACGTAGGGGAGGCTGTCGCGATGGTCGTCGCCACCGACCGCTACGTCGCACAAGACGCCGTCGATGCGATCTTCGTCGAATACGAGCCGCTCGAGGCAATCGTCGATCTGAAGGATGCCGCAACGGACCGCCTCCTGGTCCACGACAGCACCGAGTCGAACACCTGATTAGCTGGATCGGCCCCTTTGGTGCCGAACCGGAGGCTCAGGCCGAGGTCAAGGCCGGCATTGAGGCTGCCAAGGAACGTGACGACACGGTTGTTGTGAGCCAGGAAATGGTGAATCAGCGGCTCATCCCGACGGCTATCGAGCCACGGCGAGTTCTCGCCGAATGGGAGGCTGGCTACCAGACGCTCAGAATGCATACAACGTCGCAGATGCCACATGCCGTAGCCGGTGCGCTCGCCATGGCACTCGGTCTGCCGTCAACCAGCGTCCGCGTGATCGCCCCGGAAGTGGGCGGTGGATTCGGCGCAAAACTCAACGTCTACAGCGATGAGATTCTCGTCGGCTGGGCCGCCCGTCAACTCGAACGACCCGTGCGATGGACCGAGACGCGCCGCGAAGCAGCGACGTCAACGATTCAGGGGCGTGGGTGGATTGGTACCGCGACCATCGTCGGTACGCGTGACGGAGAGATTCTCGGTTACGAGTTCGACGGCCTTGCGGACATGGGTGCTTACACCCAGAACTTCACTGCCGCGATCCCGTTCCTCGGGCTTTTCGTGGCGTCGGGTCAGTACAAGATGCCGACCTACTGGAAGATCGACTGTGTCGCGACGAACACGACGACGACCGATGCCTATCGAGGTGCCGGCCGTCCCGAGGCGATGTACTACATCGAGCGAATCATGGACATGTATGCCCGCGAAATCGGCATGGATCCCGCGGATGTGCGGCGTAAGAACTTTATCCCGGCAGAGGAGTTCCCGGTGGCGATGTCACCGGTCGGCTTCGCCATGGATACGGGCGACTACGCCATGAACCTCGACGCATTGCTCGAAACCGGGGCCTACGACGAAATGAAGGCCGCCCGCGACTCTGCACGTGCTGAGGGTCGCAACGTCGGCATCGGATTGTCGACGTACGTTGAGGTGTGCGGGTTTGCGCCCGCCGGTCTCGCCGACCTCGGGTTCTCCTGGTCGGCGTACGGACTGCCCTCCGCGTTCAACGGCAATGGGCTGGTTCGAGTGAATGCTGACGCAACTGTCACGGTCACCATCGGCACCGGCCCCAGTGGCCAGGGACACCAAACGACGTGGGCTCAGATCGTGGCGGATCGACTCGGCATTCCGGTCGACGACATTGTCGTGAAACACGGTGACACGGGTGACTCGCCGATGGGTATCGGAACATTCGGATCACGCTCCGCGGCAGTCGACGGATCGGCGGCGTACGAAGCCGCCGATCGGGTACGCCTGAAGGCAGCCAAGCTGGCCGCTCACCTGCTTGAGGCGAGCGAGGACGACATTGTGTTTGCGGATGGTGCCGCACACGTCGCCGGCTCACCGGAGAGTTCGGTACCTTGGTCCGAAATCGCCATGGTTGCGTACCAGCCCCAGAAGGCACCGGAAGGCACCGACCCGGGTCTCGAAAGCGAAGTCGTGTTCAGTCCCGCAAACGCCACATGGCCGTTTGGCTCGCACCTCGCAATGGTCGAGGTCGATGCCGAGACCGGCAACGTCGAGATTCTGCGGTACGTCGCGATGGATGACTGCGGCAACGTGATCAACCCGATGATCGTGGACGGACAGGTCCATGGGGGACTGGTCCAGGGCATCGGACAGGCGTTGTTCGAAGAAGCGATCTACGACGAGAACGGCAACCTACTTACCGGCTCGATGGTCGACTATCCGATCCCGACGGCGGGTGACGTTCCGATGTTCGAGCTGCACCGCACGACAACCCCGACGGACATCAATCCGTTGGGTGTGAAAGGCATCGGCGAGGCCGGAACTATCGGTTCGGCTCAGACGATCGTAAACGCGGTAGTTGATGCCGTTGCGTCCTACGGCGTAACCCACATCGACATGCCACTCAGACCGAGACGGGTCTGGGAGGCCATGAACGCTGCATCCGGAAACGGGAGGGCATAACTATGTATCCGAGAGAATTCGACTACGTAGCTCCTGGCACGCTCGACGAGGCGCTGGCTGTTCTAGCCAGCAATCCCGGCGCCAAGATCATGAGCGGTGGGATGAGCCTCATCCCGATGATGAAGTTGCGACTCCTATCGCCGGCAACGGTGATCGACATCGGCCGGATCCCCGGACTCGATGCGATCGAGGACCGTGGCGACCATCTCGCGATCGGGGCGTTGGTGCGACATGCTCAGACGGCTTCGAGTGACCTGGTGACCACCTATGCGGCGGCGCTTGCCCAAGCAGCAGCTTTGACCGGCGATGTGCAGGTACGCAACCGAGGCACGACGGTGGGGGCAGTCGCCCACGCCGATCTTGCGGCAGATACAACCGCTGCCGTCCTCGCCCTCGGTGCCACGATGGTTGCGCGATCGAGCGCCGGTACTCGCGAGATTCCGGCCAGTGAGTTCTTCGTCGACACGCTGACATCAGCGTTAGCCGATGACGAGATCCTGGTGGAACTACGAGTTCCGAAGTCTGGCGAGGGCGAAAGCTCCGCCTATACCAAGCTCGGACGTCGCGGTGGTGAGTCCGACTATGCGGTTGCGGGAGTGGCGGCATGGGTCCGTAAGACCAACGGCTCCGTTTCAGACGCCCGTGTGGCGCTCACCGGGGTCGGTTCCAAGGCGATGCTGTCATCGGGAGCGATGGACGCCATTATCGGATCTGATGGATCTGAGGCGGCGATCGCGGCTGCTGCGGATCGTGCGGCCGACGGCATCAGCGTGCTTGAGGATCTGTACGGCTCGGAGGAGTACAAAGCCCATTTGGCAAAGGTGTACGTGAAACGTGCGCTTGGGGCAGCCCTGAGCTGACAATCAACCAACCAATCATGTGGGGCTCGATTCCGAGAATTCTATGGATTCTCGGGATCGAGCCCCACAATTCTTTTCGGGGGACTCGGTGTTGCTGGCCCCGGGGAGAACCTTCGGAATACGTCGGCTGACACCCGAAACGGAGCCGGTTTCGGAGGCACGACAATTGTGTCAGGTATGCCATACGTATGTCGTTAGGGTCGATTTATACTATGGCGATATGTGTATTAACATCGCGGTCACAATTGTCACGAGTATTGGAGTGTCCGCATGAGAACCGACCGTCGTGTTCTGGTGGGTGTTTTGGTTGTTGCTTTCGCCTTATTGGCGTCGGCGTGTAGCTCTTCGAGTGAGCAGGTTGTCACGGTGTATTCCGGGCGTTCCGAGAAGCTCATCGGACCGATTCTCGAGTTGTTTACCGCGGAGACCGGGATTCAGGTCGAGGTTCGTTACGGTCAGTCGGCAGAACTGGCGCTTCTGATCGAGCAAGAGGGTGCCAAGTCTCCGGCGGATGTTTTCATCTCGCAAAGTCCGGGGGCGATGGGGTACCTCAAACAGATCGGTGCACTGCAAACTCTCTCGAGTGATACGCTCGCCCGCGTCGCGACGAAGTACGAGAACGCCGACGGTCAATGGGTGGGTGTATCGGGGCGTGTGAGGGTTCTGGTATATAACACGGACCTTGTCGATCCCGCCGATCTGCCAGCGACTGTCTACGACCTCGTGGATGCGAAGTATCGTGGCAAGGTCGCCGTAGCTCCAGCGAATGGAAGCTTCCAAGACTTTGTCACTGCGCTGCGCTCAACGGACGGCGATCAGACCGCACTGAACTGGCTCGAAGGGCTTGTTGCCAACGATGCCCAGACGTATACGAACAACACCGCCATTGTGCAAGCTGTCGGTCGCGGTGAAGTGCCGATGGGACTCGTCAACCACTACTACAACTACCGGGCACTCGCAGAAGATCCCTCCCTGCCAACCAAGAACTACTACTTCTCCAACGGCGATCTCGGATCGTTGCTTATTGTGACAACCGTCGGAATCGTCAACGGAAATGGCGAAGCCAAGGACGCCGCGGCACAGCTCGTTGACTTCTTGCTCGGCAGCGAGGCACAGACTTTCTTCACCGAGAACACCTTCGAATATCCTCTCGCTAGTGGTATTCCGGTGGCCGGCGATCTGCCCAAGCTCGCAGATCTCGATGCGGCTACCTACGATCTTGACCAGCTCGGTGGGGGACTGGCTCGGACGAAGGAACTCATTGACCAAAGTGGCCTTGAGGACTCATAAACCGAAAGCGGCTTCTAAGCGTCGCAAACCCGGTTGGCTCTTGATCGCTGCGGTCGTTGGCCTTGTGTTTGCCGCGCCCACGGCATACCTCGTTGTCCGCTCTTTTCAGCTCGGTGCCGACTTTCAATCGGTCGTGTTCTCCGCACGGACGGTTGGTCCCCTTACCCGGTCGGTCTCGCTCGCAGTAGCGGTCACCGCAGGGTGCGTGGTGGTCGGGACCGGGCTGGCGTGGCTCGTTCAGCGAACGAACATCCCCGGTCGCCGGTGGTGGGCGATCGTGGTGCCTCTGCCGCTCGTCATCCCATCGTTCGTTTTCGCCGCCGCGATTCGCCATGCGTTCGGACCGGGCGGCCTCGTCAGCGCGATTCCCCGATTCGGAGGGTTTGCCGGGGCGTTCCTCACGCTGGTCGCACTGTCGTACCCCTACGTGTATCTGCCGGTATCGAGCCGCCTGCGACGAATTCCACCAAGTCTCGAGGAGGGCGCCCGGATGCTGGGATCCTCGTCCTGGAGAACGTTTCGCACCGTCGTCCTGCCGCAGTCGCGTGGGGCGATCGCGGCCGGTGGGTTGCTCGTGTTTCTCTATGTGCTCAGTGATTTCGGTGCGGTTTCGATCATGCGATACGACACCCTGACGCGGGCGATCTACTCGGCGCGGCTTGCCGACCAGCCCACCGCAGTTTCGCTTGGACTCATGTTGGCACTGCTTGCCGTTGCGGTCGGAGTCGCCGAACGATGGTTCAGGACCGATCTCGACGACGGTCGAACACTCGTCGGGGAACCCCGCATTTACTCTCTGGGGCGAGCCGCCCCCGTCGGGGTCCTCGTTATGGTGGCCATCGCCGCGGTGGCCCTGGTTGCGCCGGTGGCCGTGTTTTTGTTCTGGTGGATCGGTGGAGTCTCGACTCCCGCGGCCGGGTACGGTGGTGTGGTCAACATGCTTGGCGGGCTTGGCCGACCGGCGTTCAATACTGCTGTTGCAGGCGTGATCGCCGCGGTGGTTGCTGCGGTAGCGGTTTTTCCCGTTGCGTACGCAAAACGGAGACTTGGAGTGCGTATCGCCGAACTGTCTTCGGCCGTCGTTGTCGGTTCATTTGCGCTTCCGGGACTGGTGGTTGCGCTCGCCATTGGATTCTGGGTAATTCAGGCTCCGTGGACATGGCTGTACCAATCGTTCCCGGTGCTGATCCTTGGTTATGTCGTGCACTTTGGCGCCCAGTCCCTGCGGAGTTCGCAGGCTGCACTCGATGTGCTCAGCCCGCGTTACGACGAGGTTGCCCAGACGCTCGGTGCCGACCAGCGGCGGCGTCTTGCGACCATCGACCTGCCGCTCGTGCTGCCCGGTGTCGGGGCTGGTGCCGGGCTTGTGATGTTGTCCGTGATGAAGGAACTCCCCGCTACTTTGTTACTCGCCCCCATCGGTTTCGAGACCCTCGCAACTCGTATATGGAATGCCTCGGAGAACGGTTTTCTTGCCGATGTTGGCGTGACCTCCCTTGCCCTAATCGTCGTGTCGGCGTTGCTGACGTGGACGCTCGTCTTGCGCTCGACCGCCACGGAGCAGTAGACAGTTTCGCTGCCGGCCCTGCGTGTCACCCAGTCCCGACGATCCGCCATTCCATGACAGTGCACTACAGTTCGCGCGATGGCTGAGACGAATTACCGCGACAGGTATCGCGAATATGCAGAGGCAATCTGGGAAATCGAAGAGGAGGGAATCCCGGTAATCCAGGCACGGATTGCCGACTGGCTGGGGGTGAGTAGGGCAAGCGTATCCGAGATGATGCGAAAGATGCGCGACGACGGGCTCCTCAAACCCGATGCCAAGATCGCCCTCTCCGACGAGGGCCGTCATCTCGCCGAGATCATCGTCCGTCGGCATCGTCTTGCCGAGCGGTTCCTGACCGAGGTTCTTGGTCTGTCGTGGGGGAAGGTTCATGCGGAGGCCATGGTGTGGGAGATCACCATCTCGGAGGATGTCGAGGAACGCATGTGGGCCGTCATGGACGACCCCAAGACTTGCCCACACGGGAATCCGATCCCCGGGGCTGGATACAAACCACCAAAGATGAAGCCGATCGCCAGCATGGAGTTGGGCGAGAGACTGGATTTGGAACGCATCAGTGAGGAACTTGAACTCGACGCTGACATGCTTGCCTACCTGGACGACAGCGGTATCAAACCCAACGCCTGGATCACGCTGCTCCAGCGAGATCCGCATGGGACGCTCACGGTCGATGTAGACGGCACGAGTGTTGGACTTAGTCGTTTCGCAGCCGAGCGGCTCTTCGTCCGAATTGCGGCACAACCGGCTCGTTAACCCCTCCGAAAGAGGGGAGAAGTTGCCGGAAAATCATGGTGGTTCGAGACTTTGACCTTGACAACGGGCCAGGGTTGGCGTAGATATGACGCCTGTTCCCACAACTCTGTGACCGGGGGTCACCGACCGCATGACAAAAAAACTCGTCATTGTTGAGTCGCCAGCAAAGGCTCGAACAATATCTGGATACTTGGGTGATGACTTCATTGTTGAGTCATCGATCGGGCATGTCCGTGATTTACCGCGTCGTGCGGCGGATGTTCCGGCCAAGTTCAAGGGTGAGAAGTGGGCGAACCTCGGGGTCGACGTGGAGAACGATTTCCAACCGCTCTACATTGTGCCTGCCGACAAGAAGAAGCACGTCACCAAGCTCAAGAAGTTGCTCAGTGGTGCTGACGCTCTGTACCTCGCGACCGATGAAGATCGCGAGGGAGAGTCGATTGCGTGGCACCTTCTCGAGGTCCTTAAACCCAAGGTAGAGGTCAAGCGGATGGTGTTCCACGAGATCACCAAGAGTGCCATCCTCGAGGCCGCCGAGAACCCTCGCGAGCTTGATCGGCGACTCGTCGACGCACAGGAGACCCGTCGCATCCTCGACCGGCTAATCGGTTACGAAGTCTCCCCGGTTCTGTGGCGCAAGGTGAAACAGGGTCTTTCGGCTGGCCGGGTTCAATCGCCGGCTACCCGCATCATTGTGGAACGCGAAAGAGAGCGGATCGCGTTCATCAACGCTGGGTACTGGGGGATTGACGGCGTCTTCTCGGTCGACGGCCAGGACTTCGAAGCAACGCTCTCCGCTGTCGACGACGAACGCGTCGCTACAGGACGAGACTTCGGCGCCGACGGCAAGCTGGCCACAAAAAAACGAACGCTTCTCGACGAGGCCGCTGCCAGGACGCTCGCTGGCGAGATTCCCGCGACCGACATCAGTGTCACAAGTGTGGAAGCAAAACCATTCACGCGGCGGCCGTACCCACCGTTCAGGACTTCGACGTTGCAGCAGGAGGGTGGCCGCAAACTTCGATTCGGTGCGCGCCGCACGATGTCGGCAGCTCAGAGCCTCTACGAAGCCGGGTTCATCACCTACATGCGGACAGACTCGACGCAGCTCTCGGATACCGCGATCGAAGCTGCTCGTCGTCTCGTTGCGGGCCGCTACGGGGAAGAATATCTCCCCGAGAAACCACGGGTGTATGCGAGCAAGGTTAAGAGTGCTCAGGAAGCCCACGACGCGATTCGTCCCGCCGGCGATTCGTTCCGTGACCCGGCCGTCGTCGCCAAACAGTTCGGTCCGCAATCGGACCAGGCCCGTCTGTACGACCTCATTTGGAAGCGGACGGTCGCCTCCCAAATGAGGGACGCCAAGGGTGAGGGTCTCCAGGTCCGACTCGGGGGCACATGTCCCGACTCGGGGAAGACCGTAAGTTTCGCCGCCAGCGGACAGACGCTTCTGTTCGCAGGGTTTCTTCGTGCCTATGTCGAAGGTGCCGACGACCCCGAGGCGGCACTCGACGACCAGGAGAAGCACCTCCCAAACATGACAACAGGTCAGACGCTCGACGTCGTCCGGGCCGAGGCATCGGGACACGAGACACGTCCACCGGCCCGGTATACGGAGGCATCGTTAATCAAGCGGCTTGAGGAACTTGGCATCGGTAGGCCGTCGACCTACGCGTCGATTATCAGCACGATCCAGGATCGCGGGTATGCGTTCAAGAAGGGGTCGGCGCTGGTTCCAACGTTCGTAGCCTTCTCCACCATTGCGCTACTCGAACAGCATTTCGAGGAATTCGTGGACTACGCCTTCACCGCAAACATGGAGAGCGATCTTGACTCGATCGCCAGCGGGCAAGAGAACCAGCTTGCGTACCTCAATCGGTTCTATTTCGGGAACGGGCATCGCGGTCTCAAGGAAATGGTTGCGCTGAACCTTGATGAGATCGACGCTCGTGAGATAAATTCGATCGTCATCGGCGCCGACGACAACGGTGAGGTCATCGTTGCTCGCGCCGGTCGTTACGGGCCCTACGTTCAGCGTGGCGAGGAGACTGCATCGCTTCCCGACGAGATCGCTCCAGATGAGGTCGACGTTGCCAAGGCCATCGAGCTCCTCGAAGCACCAGACCAGGATCGGGTACTTGGTGATGACCCCGCAACCGGACTACCGATCACGGTGAAGAACGGGCGCTACGGGCCCTATGTGCAGGTCGGTGAACGCGAAGAGGGATCCAAGACGAAACCCCCGACGGCATCGTTGTTCAAGTCAATGTCGATCGAGTCGGTCACACTCGACGACGCTTTGTTGTTGCTGCAACAGCCTCGGACCGTTGGTGCGCACCCGGAGGACGGCGGCGACATTATCGCGACGAATGGACGGTACGGTCCCTATCTGAAGTGGGGTAAGGAGACCCGGTCAATCGAGACCGAGGAACAGATCTTCGACATCACGCTCGATGATGCAGTGAAGCTGCTTGCGGAACCGAAACGGAGGGGCGGACGCAAGGCGGCCGCACCGTTGAAGGAGCTTGGTGATGATCCGAACTCGAAGAAACCAGTGGTCGTGAAGGATGGTCGGTTCGGACCGTACGTGACCGACGGTGAGATCAATGCCTCCTTGCGTGTCGGTGACGCCGTTGAGACCATCACGATCGAGCGTGCCGCAGAGCTTTTACAGATGCGGCGGGACAAGGGACCGGTTAAGAAGAAGCCGAAGCCGAAGGCCAAGGCGAAGACGAAGACAGCGGGCAAAAAGCCTGCCGCAAAGAAGAAAGCTGCGGCGAAGAAATAGATACACGTTCGTCTAACGGACGAACGTCATCTAGATTTCGGTGGTATGAGTGGGTCGACATCTTCAACTTCAGCCAGACTCGGTGTCCGAAAGGGACCCTTTGCGAGGTTTTTCTGGGCCGCGCTCATCGGCAGCACCGGTGACTGGATCACGATTTTCGCAACACTTGCGATTGCCGAGAATCGTGGAGGCGAAGCCGGAATCGTCGCGGCGATTGTGGCCCGGGTGTTACCGGGGCTCCTCTTTGGTCCCATCATTGGCGCCCTCACCGATCGGGTGGATCGACGCAAGCTGATCGTGATCGCCGACTGGGGTCGTGGGCTCTTTGTTCCCCTGTTGGCATTCTCACCAAACCTCGCCGCGATTGTCGGCATCACGTTTGTGATGGAGATCCTGAGCCTGGCAGGGCAATCTCCGAGAGCGGCGGTACTGCCGCGGCTCGTGAAACCGTCGAATCTGGTTGCGGCAAACTCGTTGATGATGGGAGCTGCCTACGGCACAATCCCGCTCGGCGCAGCGTTCAACTGGATACTGTCCGGGTTTCCGCCGCTTTCACTCGGCGGCTTGATACCTGAACTCAACCAGGTCGTAGCACTCGCCTTTCTGGTCGATGCCGTCACGTTCTTCGCCTCGGGGGCGATCATCGCATCGCTACCCGAGATTCGAGCGCAGAACTCGGACGGCAAGTCAGCGGCCGATGCCTCGACGTGGGGCGACATTCGTGAAGGTCTCGCTTTTGTGTGGCAGGACAAATCGGTTCTCAGGGTGATCGTGGGGATGACCGCGGCGCTGTTCGGCGGTGGGTTCATCATCGTGATCGGTAAGAGTTTCGTTGAGACGAGCCTTAACGCTGACACCTCGGGATTCTTTGCGGTCGTGACTCTGCTGGGTGTCGGTGCCGGAGTGGGGTTCTGGATCGTGTCCGTGTACGAACATCTCCTCAAGAATCGGGAGGCCGCTTTCTCTGTCGCTATGGTTCTCACGGGTTTGGGTCTCGGTGCCGCAGCCTTTACTGACACCGTCGCGGGAGCGGGTGCATGGATGCTCCTCATGGGGTTTGGCGCCGGTGCGGCGTACGTCATGGGACTCACGCATCTTCACGAGACGGTGGAAGATGAGCTGCGTGGTCGCGTGTTTGCCACCCTGTTCTTGCTGATCCGGTTGGGATTATTCGTGTCGATGTCGCTTGCCCCGGTTGTCCGCAAATCGCTTGAGGGTGCGCATCTGTCTTGGTTGTTTGCGGACTCCACTCGATCGGTGTTGCTGTTTGGTGCGATCATGATCGCTCTCACGGGTGTGACCGGGCTTCGAGTTCTCCGTTCCCAAATCCATTGGCCGCGCCTCGACTCGGAGACTCGCGCCATGATGGCCCAGGCCAAGGAAACCTCACGACAACGAGGTATCCAGCGATCAACCCATGAGGACCCGCCGGAATGATTTCATATATCGCATTCGAAGGCATTGAAGGTGCGGGAAAGTCCACGGCTATCAGCGCAGTCGAAAGCTACCTAGTAGACCGTGGGATTGTTGTGACGACGGTTCGGGAACCGGGTGCGACGAAGGTGGGGGAGCAGATCCGGTCAATCTTGTTGGACCAGGACATCGAACTCGATGCGTGGGCGGAGGCGCTGCTATTTGCTGCGGCACGGGCACATCTGGTGCGTAAGGTCGTGCAGCCGGCATTGGATCGCGGCGAAGTCGTCTTGTCGGACAGGAGTGTCTTCTCCAGCCTTGCGTATCAGGGCGGGGGTCGACGACTTGGGGTCGATCGTGTTCGCATGGTGAATGCGGCCGGTCTCGGCGGGATCTGGCCGCATCGGGTGGTTCTGCTGCGAGTTGATGCGAAGACCGGCCTCGGACGACAGCACGTCGCCGACCGCATTGGGAGCGAGGGTGTTGAGTTCCAGGATCGGGTCGCAGAGACCTTCGATTCGCTCGTCGAGAGTGATCCCGAACGGTTTGCGGTTATCGATGCGAGCCAAACAAGCGACGCCGTCGTACAGGCGGTATTGCGGGAGGTGCAACGTTGGTTATAAATCCGTTTGTCGATGTGATTGGGAACGTCGCGGTTCTAGACCTATTGCGAGGTGAGATTGCCACCCCGGCTCAGGCCTACCTTTTTGTCGGTCCCTCACAGATTGGAAAAGCGACCATCGCACGCCGGTTTGCCGGCGCACTCCTCGGAGCAGGTGAGGAGGGGCTTCGTCGGGCTCTCGGACCCGGCCATCCAGATCTCAACGCGGTTGAACCATCGGGGCGTACGTCCATCACCGTTGACCAGGTGCGCTCGGTGGTGTTGCAGGCAAGCCTCGCTCCGCTGGAGGCCGATCGGAAGATCTTCCTCTTCGAGGAGGGGTCATTGATGAATGATGAGGCCGCGAACGCTCTTCTGAAGACGCTTGAGGAGCCGACACCGACAACGGTGTTTGTCATCGTGGTCGATTCCGAAGATGATCTGCCGAGCACGGTCGCGTCAAGGTGCCGCAGCGTCGTCTTTGGGCGTGTCGCCGATGAGGACGTCGCCGCTGGGCTCAAGGCGCTCGGCATCGATGAGGTCCAGGCCGACCGGGTCGCTGGCATCGCCGGCGGCAGGCCCGGCATGGCCATCGCACTTGCAACACAGCCGGAGGTGTCCGGCTTCCGTCAGGCGTGGCTCGACATCCCGGGCGAAGTTACCGAACATCCCGGTGTCGGCTTTCGTCTGGCAGAGAAGGTCATCGTGGCGACCGATCCGCTTCTGCAAACGATCCGCGAACGGCATGCGGCGGACCGCGACAACTGGGATGACACGTCGAAGGTTGCCAAGGACCGTCAGGAGCGCGAGTTAAAGAGGGCGGCGACGACGTTGCATATTTCGGGCCTCGAGATGTTGGCCGGCGTGTATCGCGACATCGCTGCGGCCCAGCTCGGTGCCGGGGTGCGTAACAGTGACCTCACACCGACCGCTTTGATGCGCGTAAGTCCGCGCGTGGCGATGCGCAACGCCGAGCGGGTTCTCGACACGATCGAACACCTGCGAGCAAACCAGCGACCGGGGACTGCATTTGCGAACCTCTTTTGTGCCCTGGGTGTCCGGTAACCCATGTCGTTCCCAAGATATCTGGGTTTTGGCGTCCAATTGCGCACGATGATGCGCTATTGGACGCCAAAACAGTGGGTTGGGTTCGGTGTCGCCGTGAGTCCGGCGTGACGCGGCGTTCGGGCGGAGAGATTTCGACGCGTCTTCTACATCCGCCGGTGGCCGTCGCAGCACGGCTGCTCACAGATCTGGAGGTCGTTGGCCGAGAGCACGTTCCCGAGTCCGGACCGGTGATCCTGGTGCCGAACCACGTTTCGCTGCTTGACCCACCGATCGTGATTCTCGCCGCACACCGATATACACGGTTTCTCGCTCTCGACGAGCTGTTCGGGAGGAACCGGACATTTGATGCCGCGACGAAGCACTTCGGGACGATTCCCATGTCCCGCGTCTATCCACCGTTGTCAGCGATGAAAACCTCGCTGGAACATCTCCGTGCGGGCGGGGCGCTCGCAATCTTTCCGGAGGGTCGACGGGTGGCGTACTGGGGGGAGAGCACAAGCAAACGCGGGGCAGCCTGGCTCGGCATCGCGACCGGGGCACCGCTCGTTCCCATCGTGATCGAGGGCACCGAGGGCACACTCTCACTGGCCCATCCACGGGTCCGGAGAGTCTCGATTCGCGTTACCATTCGTGAAGCGATTGAGCCCGACGCCTTCGTTTCTTGCGTAGCGCCAACTCTTGCCATAATGGGCGCTTGGGAGCGCTCGGTGTCCGAAATCCTCGGCGAGCGAAACTCCCCGCAGCCATAGGGAAAGCATGAACGTCGTGGTGACAGGCGCAAGCGGCTTGATCGGTACGGCGCTGTGCGACGACCTCCGCCACCGCGGCGATACGGTCATTCGGTTGAAACGATCCGAGGATGCCCCCGGCGAATCGCTTTGGCACCCTACCGAGGGCATGATCGATGACGCCGTGATTGAGGCGGCCGATGCGGTGGTCCATCTTGCGGGTGCGGGCATCGGTGATAAACGCTGGTCTGCTGAGCGCCGAGCAGCCATCCGGAGGTCCCGTGTTGACAGCACGCGGCTCATTGCCTCATCGATCTGCCGGGCAAAGAATCCTCCGTTGTTGGTATCCGGTTCAGCCGTTGGTTTCTACGGTGATCGTGGGGATGAAACACACTCGGAGTCGAGTCCGCCCGGTGGTGATCACGAGTTCCTCGTCCAGGTCACCACCGAATGGGAGAACGCGACCGCGATGGCGCAGGAATGTGATGCCCCCGTTGCGCACCTACGTACCGGCATCGTCATGGCGGACTCTGGTGGTGCACTCGGCAAAATGTTGCCCCCGTTCCGCTTCGGACTCGGCGGCAAACTTGGCCAGGGCACCCAGTGGTTTCCGTGGGTGAGCATTCGCGATGAGGTTCGTGCCATCCTCTTTATCATCGAGAATCGACTCACCGGGCCGTTCAATGTTGTTTCTCCCGGGATTGTCCGCCAGATGGAGTTTGCCAAGACCCTGGGGAAGGTGCTCCGTCGTCCCGCGGTGATACCGCTCCCTCGGTTCGCTGGACGAGTACTCCTGGGTCGCGACATGGCCGACTCGCTGCTGTTCATCTCGCAGCGGATCGAACCGGCGCGACTCTCCGAAGCCGGGTTCGTTTTCCACGACGAAGAGCTTGAGACAGCTTTGCGGGACATTCTCAACAGGTGATAGGAGACCCGCTGTTGCGCCCATCGAGGTGGCTGTTCCGGCGTCGGGAGAATTGCCCGTGCGACGGTCCAGTACTCGTCCCGCGAGTGGCGAAACGGGTCCATCTCGCTATCATGCTGCCGCCCCGCCGGGGTAGCTCAGTCGGTAGAGCGACGCACTCGTAATGCGTAGGTCACGGGTTCGATTCCCGTCCCTGGCTCCACAGAGCAGGCGTGTTTCCACTCGACCGTCATAGAGACGGATTCACGGCATACTGGGCACCGAACGCGGGAGAGATGTGGCAGACCAAGCAACATTCGAAGAACAGGCCATGCCGTTCGCCGGGCAGCTGTACTCGGCTGCGCTGCGCATGACCCGGAACCCCTCGGACGCTGAGGATGTGGTGCAGGAAACCTATCTGAAGGCGTTTCGTGCCTTTGGCTCCTTCCAAGATGGAACCAACCTGAAGGCTTGGCTGTATCGGATTCTGACCAACACCTATATCAACAAGTACCGCAAGAAGCAGCGCCGGCCGAGCGAAGTGGAACTCGGCGAGTTACAAGATCTTTACTTGTATCGCAGAATGGGCGAAGCGAGCGGTGCGTCGGTCAGTGCGGAAGAAGACGCTCTCGCAAACTTCGTCGACACCGACATTGTCCACGCGTTGGAGTCATTGCCCGACAACTTTCGCATGCCCGTTTTGATGGCAGACGTCGAGGGTTTCTCGTACAAAGAGATCGCCGAGATGCTCGATGTTCCGATCGGTACAGTGATGTCTAGGCTTCATCGGGGAAGAAAAGCACTGCAAAAGAAGTTGTGGAGTGTTGCAGAGGCTCGCGGCATGACAGGACCAGCATCATGAAAAGCGGATGCGACCATGCGGTCGAATACATCTATCATTATCTCGACGGGGAGATTTCGTGGACCCGTGAGCAGCGGATCCGGTGGCATCTCCGGCGCTGTCGTGATTGCGTCGGCGCTTACGACTTCGAAGCCGGTTTGAAGAGCGCTATCGCACGTGCCGCACGAACTGACGTCCCTCCGGAACTATTTACCCGGTTGCAGACGTTATTAGAGCAAGAAATCGGAAACGGCTCCTAGGGCTGATATCATTGCCTTGTAGTAGCCAGAATGGACGTCACAATGACGGATAACGTTCTTAAGGGGAAGAGGATCGTTGGGAGTGCCCGCGCCCCCAAGCAGATCAATGAGTCTCGCACCTGTGCGGCGAAGACATGCGACACCGTATTGTCTCGTTACAACCGGCGCGAGTTCTGTTTTGCGCATGCACCCGCCAAGTTCCCGCGTGTGCGTGGCCGCATCGCTTCCGAGAACAGCTAACGCGACATAACTCGCCTCATACGCAGAACGGTTCTAGTCTCTATCGAGATGAAGAAACGAACACGCCCACTTGCAGCCATTTTTGCGATCGCGATCTTGTTCGCACCGGCAGCGGCTTTCGCTGTCGCGCCCACATCTGATGTGGTCGTTGCGTTCACCGAGGAACCCAGCGACGAGGTCGTTGAGGACACGCCACCCGTGATGAACGATTCTGGCATCGTTCCTGCGGTCGAGGTTCTGCCTCCGTCGGAGTCCGTGCCGGAGCAACCGTGGACGATCCGGTTCATGGCTCCGCTGTTCGCCGCACTCGGTGTTGCGGTGTTCGCCGGCATCATCTTGCACTACACGTTCCGGGTGCGCGGTCGTTACACCGTCAAGGACTGACGAAGTCTGACCCTTGCAAGGGTCTGCTTTCTGGCCGCATCGGTCATCTCGGTCGGGTCCACCTGGTGGGACAGCTGGCGGATTGGTGTACCGTCCCTCCTATGTCGACGACACAGTGGGACCTCACACAGCGTATCGCGAGCCAGTTCGCTGGCTCCTACCCGCTTGCGGGCACCTACCACGAGGAACGTTACGCGGCGCAGGCGCCCGATTTCGTTGCACGGGCGGCAGAGCTGGTGACGGAGGAGACCGGTCTCGGCACGGACGGACAACCAACGGTCGAGGTGGTTTCGCGACAGCAGTGGGTCGATGTGAACCTCGCCGCGTTCGAGCGGCTACTGGAGCCTGTCGCCGCACGCCTGTCCAAGGGTAAAACCGGCACCACTCCGCTGCGTGTCATGGGAGCCGAGGTCGGCGTCCTCCTCGGTTTGGTCTCACGTCGGGTGTTGGGCCAGTACGAGCTGGTGTTGCCGACCGCCGATGGGACCTATGGAGATACCGTGATGTTCGTCGGTGCCAATGTGCTTGCGATGGAGCGGGCCCATGAGTTCCGCCCCAAGGACTTCCGTTTTTGGGTCGCGCTGCACGAATGCACACACCGTGCCCAGTTTCTCGGAGTCCCCTGGTTGCGTGACTACTTCTTTTCGCTGGTCGAGGAGCTTGTCTCAAAGAACGAAACCTCCGGTTCTCAGATCCAGCGCGTCACAACCGCGATGAGGGCTGCCTCGGCGGAAGGTCGGCCGGTGCTTGACGATACGGGCGTGCTCGGGTTGCTTGCATCCGACGAGCAACGGGCAACTATCGATCGTGTGCAGGCCCTCATGTGCCTTCTTGAGGGCCATGGACACGTCGTCATGGACCGCATTGGTGCTCGCACGATTGTCAGCCAACAGCGAATGTCCAACGTGCTTGCGTCGCGACGAGATAACCCGCGGGTCGCCGCCCTCCTCAAGTTCATCGGCATCGAAATGAAGCTCAAGCAGTACTCCCTGGGTGCCGCGTTCATTGGACACGTCGAGCGACGTGC
Source organism: Actinomycetota bacterium (assembly GCA_013151445.1). GTDB lineage: Bacteria > Actinomycetota > Acidimicrobiia > Spongiisociales > UBA5794 > BMS3BBIN02. The sequence continues at coordinate 15,527 of JAADIG010000011.1, read as the reverse complement.
GGGTTGGAGCCAACTCGCCACGGCGTTCAACTCGCCACAGACCCTTCCCACACTCGACGAAATCAACGATCCAGAGTCATGGCTCCAACGAGTCGGGTAGACGCGCTCGCAGTCGTCGTTCGTCAAACCCTCGAGTCCCTCGCCCCAAGCAACGTATGTGTTGCATGGAGCGGAGGTTCCGACTCGACGGCGTTGCTGCTGGCCTCGTCGGCGTGCGGCCCGGTTCGGGCGGTGCACGTACACCACGGACAGCCACATTCCGATGCTGCCGAGGATCACGTTCGATCCGTCGCTTCGGAAATCGGTGTATCACTCGATGTTCTCCGAATTGATATCGAGGAGGGCGCCGGTTTCGAGGAGCGGGCTCGGGATCGGCGGTTTGCTGTTCTCGGTGACTATGCGAGCAAGGACACCTTGGTGCTGCTTGGGCATCACGCTGACGATCTCGTCGAGACGGTGCTCCACAACCTCTTTCGTGGGACAGGGCCGCGTGGTCTCTCGGGACCGCGACGGGTTCACCTGCCCTTTGCCCGACCGTTGCTGGGGGAGTCACGTGCGGTGCTCGCAGCTGTCGTGCGAGAAGCCGGGCTCCCAATTTTTGAGGACCCGACCAATAGCGACACTTCTGCGACGCGGAACTGGATTCGCCACGATGTGCTGCCGGTCATTGCGCGTCGCTTCCCGTCTAGCGCGGTGGCGATCGAGAGGGCGTCCGGACTCATCGCAGCCGATGATCGGTTGTTGCGATCGCTGGTTCCCGACGTCATTCGTCCAGACGGCGGCGCCACCGCAGTTCCGTGGGGCGTGGTGGCAACACTTGACGCTCCGGTCGCAACACGGCTAATCCGTCGAATGCTGGTGCAGGCAAGACCGCCGCTAACCGCGTCACACCGCGACATCGATCAGGTGTTGAGCGTCGTCCATGGCCACCGACGCGCACAGCTCGATGGTGGGTTCCTGGTCGAGCGTGAAGGTCCGCTCGTCGTTGTGTACCACCCCGATGATGTTGTCATTCCAACACCGGTGACCTTCTCGCCCCCGGGATCCGTCGTCTTCGGCTTCCAACGAATCGCTGCGCGTCCGTGGGATGCGGATCGTCCAATCATTGGCCGGGGGAGGGCCGCAGTCGTGATTGATCCGCACGAATCGATGACGGTGCGTGCCTGCAAACACGGGGATCGGATCGAGATCGGCGAGGGGACGAAGCTGGTCCATGACGCATTGAGCGAGGCTGGTGTTCCACCGCGACGACGCTCCGGTTGGCCTGTGGTGTGGATTGGTGGGAAGATCGCTTGGATCGCCGGGGTTCGTGCCGCGGCGTGGGTCCGACCCGATGGGGTCGGCCGTGGCACAATTGAGCTTTCCGTTGAAAGGGACGACCAATGAAGATCGGTCGGACATTGATTTCCGAAGAAGAGATCTCGAGCAAACTCGCTGAGATGGGCGCCGCTATATCGCGCGACTACGAAGGCAAAGACCTCCTGATGATCGGTATCTTGAAGGGTGCGTTCATTGTCATGGCCGACCTTTCTCGCCACATCACGGTCCCGGTCGCGTTCGACTTCATGGCCGTGTCGTCCTACGGCTCGGCAACGAAGACCTCCGGGGTGGTCCGAATACTGAAGGATCTGGACACCGAGATCACCGGACGTCATGTCCTGATCGTCGAGGACATCATCGATTCCGGCCTCACCTTGCACTACCTGATCAAGAATCTCGCGGTTCGCAAACCGGCCAGCCTCGACCTAGCCGCGTTGCTCATCAAGGACGGAATCGAACGTCCGCCACTCGAAGTAAAGTATCCGGGCTTCTCGATTCCCAACGAGTTTGTGGTCGGGTTTGGGCTGGATTATGCAGAGCGCTACCGGAACCTACCCTTCATTGGGGTCCTCGAAGAGGAGTAAACCTTTTCCCGATTGTTCCGATAGCGATGCGGAACGCAATAACATAGGCTGCCGTATCGAAATGCTGAATCGGCACGTCGCCAAAGGAACACCTTGAACCGCACAGTACGAACACTCTTTGCCTACAGCCTTGTGGCAATCCTGTTGCTCATTGTTGTGAGCAGCCTTGTTGGTAGCGCCAACGCGCCTGACGAGCTGTCACTCGACGCGTTCGAGCAGGCTCTTGATGAGGGCAAGATCGCTGAGGTACGGGTGCTTGCCCGTTCCAATCTGATTGAGGGCCAGTTCCTTGGTGCTGCGACCACCCAGAACGGGTTCGAGGTTGTGTACCCGGACGGTTACGAAGAGATCATCACCGCAAAACTTCTCGACTCCGGTGTGAAGTTCGATGTCGATGCCGAGAACCCGACATTTCTTGATTTTCTTATCGGGTTCCTTCCCTACATCCTCATCTTTGGGTTATTCATTTTCTTGATGACACAGATGCAGGGCGGTGGCAGTCGTGTCATGCAGTTTGGCAAGTCCCGCGCAAAACAGGTCACGAAGGATCAGCCCAAGGTCTCTTTCAAAGATGTTGCGGGTGCGGATGAGGCCGTCGAGGAGCTCGACGAGATCCGAGAGTTCCTTGCCAGCCCGGGCAAATTCCGCGCTCTGGGTGCCAAGATCCCGCGCGGGATCTTACTGTTTGGCCCTCCCGGGACCGGCAAGACGCTGCTTGCACGAGCCGTCGCTGGTGAGGCCAACGTACCGTTCTTCACGATCTCGGGATCCGACTTTGTCGAAATGTTCGTCGGTGTCGGTGCGAGCCGTGTCAGGGACCTCTTCGTGCAAGCCAAGGAAACGGCCCCGGCCATCGTGTTCATCGATGAGATTGATGCCGTTGGCCGCCACCGTGGTGCCGGTCTTGGTGGCGGACACGATGAGCGTGAACAGACGTTGAACCAGTTGCTTGTCGAGTTGGATGGCTTCGATCCCCAGTCGGGCGTCATTGTCATAGCGGCAACCAACCGGCCAGACATTCTTGACCCGGCACTGCTTCGACCGGGACGTTTTGACCGTCAGATCGTCGTTGATCGGCCCGACATCTTGGGACGCGAGGCAATTCTTCGTGTGCATTCCAAAGGGAAACCTCTCGCCGAGGACATGGATCTGAACGCACTGGCGCGTCAAACCCCCGGGTTCACCGGCGCTGATCTTGCCAACCTCATCAATGAAGCCGCACTACTGGCCGCCCGCCGCGACGGTGATGAGATCACGATGGCGGACCTTGATGAGTCGATCGATCGCGTGATTGCTGGACCGGAACGCAAAAGCAAGGTGATCTCGGAAAAGGAACGCAAGATCACCGCGTACCACGAGGCCGGTCATGCCCTCGTCGGATACGCACTGCCAAACTCGGATCCCGTACACAAGATCACGATCATTCCTCGAGGTCGGTCGGGCGGTTTCACGCTGTCGCTGCCGCTCGAGGACAAGAGCTATCAACTTCGCGCGGAGCTGATTGATCGGCTGGCGATGTCCCTCGGTGGGCGTACTGCCGAGGAGGTCGTATTCGGCGACCCTTCGAGCGGTGCCACGAACGATATCGAGAAGGCCACAACGCTGGCTCGACAGATGATCACCGAATGGGGAATGAGTGACAAGCTCGGCCCGATTCGTTACGCCGGTCCGGAACGTCAGGTATTTCTTGGCCGAGATTACGGAAGCGATCAGACATTCTCGAATCACGTCGCCGAAGCGATCGACGAAGAGATTCGTCAGCTGATGACTCAGGCACACGACGAGGCCCGAGCCATTATCGAGCGGCACCGCAACGCACTTGACCGGATGGCCGAGAAGTTGCTTGATGTCGAGACCTTGAACGCAAAGGGAATTCGCGAGGTGTTCCACGACGTTCCCAAGTGGGAGCACGTGGAAGGAAACGGTGCCCGGGTCCAGTATCCGGTCAACCCCACGTTCCCCTCGGCCACAGAGCCAACCAACGGGCAGGACCCCCAGGGAGTGCGGGCAACAGAGGGCGTCGATGCACTCCCTTCGTCGATGGACGACGTTGTTGGCGAGGATGCCTAACCAACAGGGTTCGTGGCGACTGCGGTCGCACACGTTCGAACTTGGGCACCACACGTTGGTGATGGGGATTCTGAACGTCACCCCCGACTCGTTTTCCGATGGTGGCTCGGTCATGGTTGGCGAAGATGTGTTGGTGTCGCGTGCCATCGAACGTGGTCTTAGCCTGGTATCCGATGGCGCCGACATTGTCGACGTCGGGGGCGAAAGTACCCGACCCGGGTCCACGCCGGTTTCGGGTGCAACAGAACTCGAACGTGTGATCCCCGTTATTGAGGGTTTGGATGCGGCGGGTGTAGTTGTCTCGGTCGACACATTCAAACCGGACGTCGCTCGGGCCGCCGTTGTCGCCGGTGCACAGATCATCAACGACGTCACCGGGTTCACGGACCCAGCCATGGTCGAGGTGGCGGTCGATGTTGGTGCCGGGGTCGTTGCGATGCACATGCAGGGTTCGCCGCATGCAATGCCGAGTCGTCCGGTCTATCGAGACGTCGTGGAGGAGGTGCGGGGTTTTCTCCAGGTGGCGGGTAGTCGGCTTGTTGGGGCAGGGCTCGATCCGTTGCACATCGCCATCGACCCGGGTATCGGATTCGGGAAGACGTTTCATCACAATATGGCGGTGCTTGCTGACCTTGGCAGCCTTGTCGAACTCGGATATCCGGTGCTGCTCGGTGCGTCACGCAAGGGACTGCTTGGCCTGATTCTGGAGTCTCAGGGGTTCAATATTCCCCCGGCGGGACGCGATCCGGCAACGGATGCGACCACTGCGTTGGCGATCAGTCAGGGAGTCTCGATTGTTCGCGTGCACAACGTTGCGTGTACGGTTCAGGTTGCACGCGTCGCGGACGCTATCGTAGCTACTCGCATCAACAATATTTCGGGATCAGAGAGGTCGTCGTGGCAGGTTTAGAGCCCAGGGGTTTCACATGGGTGATCAATGGAAAGCTCGCGGTTTCGGAACGAATCGGCGGGTACGGAATCCAACATCGGCGCGTGCGTCGCGAGGAAGAAATCCTCTGGCTCGTTGATGCTGGGATTAACTCCGTCGTGTCGCTGCTCGCCGGGAACCAGAACGAAGCAGCCTACGAACTCGCAGGTCTCGCCTACGCACACTATGTCGTCGATGAGGACTTCGATGTCGACGAAGCGCCCGCGATCTTTGCGGTGTTATCCGAAGCGATGAAACCCGCCGATGCGGTGGTCCTGTTGCACCGAGATCTTGTCGATGACACGGTCGTCGGTCTACTCGGTGGGTTCTTGGTCCACACCGGTCTTGTGGAAGACCCGATCGTGGCGACGGCAACAATTCAGGAGATCATCGGCCGCGCGATGGGTCCCGAGGGTCGTCGGTTGATCTCCCAGAAGGCGTAGTCGTGCCTACCCGCGCCCTCGTGGGGCTCGGGTCGAACCTTGGAGATCGATGCGAACTGCTCCGCGGGGCGGTTGACCGGATGCGCAAACTCGGAACTCTTGTGGGTATGTCATCGCTCTACGAGACCGATCCAATCGGTGGACCGCGCCAGGATGCATTCCTCAACGCCGTCGCGGTTCTCGACACTGAACTGACGGCGCGGGAGTTACTGGATGAGCTACTAAACATCGAGCGAGACCTTGGGCGTGTCCGTCGCGAACGGTGGGGGCCGCGCTCCATTGACCTCGACCTCCTGGTGTTCGGCGATGAGAGCATCGACGAGCCCGGCCTCACGGTTCCTCATCCCCGTCTCGCCGAACGTCGGTTCGTACTTGAACCCCTTCTCGAAGCATTCCCGCGCGTCGAGATTCCCGGAGTACCCGATCCTGCGGGGGCCCTGTCGGCGGTGGCGGATCAGAATGTTCGTCGACTCGAGTCCCCGGGTGTGCGGTCGTTGAAGCGGGCGATGTGGGTCGCGGTTGGTGGGCTCCTCGTCGTGATCCTCGCACTCGGCCTACTCAACTCCTGACCGTGCCACCGTGCGTGACCAGCGCACTGCGCGTCGTCGGTGGGTGCTCACAGTGGTACTACATTGGTGGCATGTGTCCCACCGCTGGCAATGCAACACGAGAGAAGATCCTTCTTAGGCTGAAGAAATCCGGTCCGACAACGGCATCGGGTCTCGCCGACCAACTGCGGGTTACATCATCTGCGATTCGTCAGCATCTGTGTGAGCTTCAAACCGAGGGTTTGATCGACTATGAGGAAGTGAGGGCGGGAACGGTCGGTCGTCCGAAGAAACGATGGCACGTTGTTTCCTCCGCAGAAGCCAACGCGTGTTTCCCTGATACCCACGCCAACTTGACGCTGGCCCTGATAGCTGCCGCCCGGGCGGCGTTCGGTGACGCCGGAGTCGAACGCCTCATCGCCGAGCGCGTCCGTGCCCAGATGCAGGACTATCTGCAACGCATTGAGGTCGACGCACCGCTTGCAGATCGTGTCGAAAAGCTCTCCGAGCTGCGTACCGAGGACGGTTACATGTCCGGTTGGGTCGAGGAGGCCGCAGGGAGGTTCTTGTTGTGGGAGAGCCATTGTCCCGTGTGTGCGGCAGCAACAATCTGCCAAAGGCTCTGCGCCGGGGAGTTGGACATGTTCCGAGGTGTGCTCGGCGACGGTGTGCATGTCGAGAGAGTCGAGTACCTCATGGATGGGGACAGGCGTTGTGCCTATCGCATTGAGTCTTCACCGGTTACGTTCCCCGACGACGGACCGGGTGGAAACGGCTAGCGTCTGTCGCGTACCAGTACCGACAGAGGACTGAAGCGACACATGCGAATCACGCTGATTGGCCCGGGAAGGGCCGGGCTTTCAATCGCCTACGCAGCCAAGAAGGCGGGACACGAAATCGTAACCGTCGTCGCGAGACGTCCCGAGGCTGCCCGCAGGGCCGCCGAGAAGCTGGGTGCCACCGCCTCGGTCTTAGATCGGCAACTCGAAGCAAGCGATCTGTGGATCGTAGCGACGCGCGACGACGCGATTCTGTCGGCTGCCGAGTCGCTGGCGCAACGGCTCGATGAGGGCACGGAGGCGCCGGACATGGCGATCCACCTCTCGGGTCTCTCATCAATCGAAACACTCGCCCCGCTGGCCAGGTTCGGTATCTCCATAGGTTCGGTACATCCGCTGCAGACGATGCCGAACCCCGAGATCGGGCAGGAGCGCCTCCGGGGTGCGTGGTTTGGCATTACCGCGGAGCCAGAACTGTACGATCGCCTCGCCGAGTTCGCCGAGTCGATGGGTGGACGGCCGTTCTCGATTGCCGACAGTGCCAAGCCGACCTATCACGCAGCCGCAGCAGCAGCGGCGAACTTCACCCTGGTGAACCTGATCGTCGCCCAGGACCTGCTCGACGCGGTTGATATTCCGATCGAAGTTTTGGGTCCACTTATGGAGGCGATTGTCGCCAACGCGGTCGAGATCGGTCCGCGAGCAGCGCTCACGGGTCCGGTAGCCCGCGGTGACGTCGACACGGTCGCCGCACAGATTGCCGCAGTAGCGGACCATGCTCCGGCGATGTTGGGCATCTTCGTCAGCAATGTCGCCTCTCTGGCCAAGATCGCCGGGCGATGGGACCAGTTCGCCGACCTCGTTGCGGAACACACATCATGAGAGTTGCAACAACCTGGGTGGACGCTCGAGAATTCATTGCCGATCAGGGCAGTATCGGACTGGTACCGACGATGGGGTTCCTCCATGAGGCGCACGCGGCCCTGTTCGACGCTGCGGTCGCCGCCAGCGACTTTGCGGTAGCCAGTATCTTTGTAAACCCCCTGCAGTTCAATAGCACAAACGACCTCAAGGCGTATCCTCGTGACCTGGATCGAGATCTCCAGATCGCCGAAACCGCGGGGATCGAGGTCGTGTTCGTACCCTCGGAAGCGGAGATGTATCCCGAAGACATGTCGACCACTGTGTCGGTCGGTGCCGTCGCTACGGGAATGGAGGGCGACTACCGGCCCGGTCACTTTGAGGGGGTAGCGACCGTCGTCGCCAAACTATTCGCCGGCCTTCGACCCGACACTGCCTACTTCGGCAAGAAGGACGCCCAACAACTAGCCGTCATCCGCACGATGGCGCGGGACCTTTCGCTGCCGGTTGGTGTTGTTGGCTGCCCGACGCTGCGCGAGTCCGACGGTCTGGCGTTGTCGAGCCGCAACGTTCGTCTCGACCCACACCGACGTTCCGAGGCGACCGTCCTCAGCCGGGGACTTTTTCGAGCCGCCGAGCTGATTGACGACGGCATGCTCGACGCCACGATCCTTGCTGGTGTTGTGCGCACCGAATTCGAGCAGGTCGGGATATCACCGGAGTATGTTCAGCTCGCCAGTCAGACGGGTGCACGGCCACTCGAGTCAGTGGATCAACCGGCCTTTCTTGCCGTCGCGGCATGGGTCGGGGAGGTCCGATTAATCGACAACATTCACATCGACTTTGTCGACGGGCGACCGGTCCCCGATCGGGGCTTGACGCTATCGTCCCAAAGCGTCCTATACGGAGGGTCCTCAGACACATGCTGCTGACACTTGATGTTGGAAACACACAAACCGCGGTTGGTTTATTCGCTGGAGATGCTCTCGTAGGTCATTGGCGGATGACAACGAACCCCGAGCTGACGAGCGACGAGATGCGGTTAGCGCTTCGCGGCATGTTGGGTTTGGGGGACTACGACCCCGCGGCTATCGACGGAGTTGCCATCTCGTGTGTCGTCCCGGCAATTACGGTGCCGCTGCGTGGTGTTGCCGAGACGATCGCTCCGGGGGCGGTGACGGTAGTCGAGCCCGGTACCAAGACCGGCATGCCGATTTCGATCGACAATCCTCGTGAGGTCGGTGCCGACCGCGTCGTTAACGCCGTTGCGGCGCGCAAGCGTTACGGTGCCCCGGTCGTGGTTGTCGACTTCGGGACGAGCACAAATTTTGATGTCGTTGGACCCGACGGCGATTATCTGGGGGGAGCGATCGCACCCGGTCTCGTGCTCTCAACGAATGCCCTCACACGAGGGGCGGCCGCGTTGCGCAACGTCGAGTTTCTCGAGCCGCGAAGCCCAATCGGCAAAGGTACCGTCGAAGCCATCCAGTCGGGTGCGCTGTACGGACATGCGGGACTGGTCGATGGGATCATGGAACGCCTCGTCGCTGCACTCGGGGTTGAAGCAACTCGAGTTGCAACGGGTGGGCTGGCATCTACCATCGTGGCGCACTGCTCGTCGGTTGAGACTATCGACCCGTATCTCACGCTTGAGGGGCTGCGCATCATTCACGATCTCAACCGGGATACCTAATGGACGACCCAGCGACCGACACTTCCGAACAGCTCAGTGACGCTGACGACCTGTCCGCCCATCCGCTGACTGCGCTTCGGCTCGATAAACATCGGGCAGCGCTCGAAGCGAACAGCTATCCGTACCGGTTCGAGCGTACCCACCTCACCGGTGAGCTTCATGACCAGTTTGCGGCACTCGAGCCGGGGACAGAAACCACGACAGTCGTACGGGTCGCCGGGCGACTGTTCAACGTCCGGTCGATGGGAAAACTCACGTTTGCCGTTCTTCAGGATGTGGCGGGGAGGGTGCAACTCTTTGTCGATCGTCGCACGCTCGGTGACGAGGCTTTCGCAAAGTTCGCGGAGCTCGACCTGGGTGACTGGATTGGCGTTGAAGGCCTCGTCATGACCTCCAAGAAGGGAGAGCTGAGTGTGCGGGCCCAGTCCGTCGAGTTGCTTAGCAAGTCGTTGCGCCCGTTCCCCGACAAATGGCATGGGCTTGCCGACAAGGAACGACGCTACCGGCAGCGGTACCTCGACCTTGCGACGAACGAGGAGGCCCGCCGCATCGCGTTTGCGCGTGCCACGGTGGTTCGCTCGCTTCGTGATCAGTTTCACCAGCGGGGGTTCGTGGAGGTCGAGACACCGATGCTGCAACCCGAGGCTGGGGGAGCCGCGGCGCGACCTTTCGAGACTCACCACAACGCCCTCGGTGTCGACATGGTGTTACGGATCGCCACCGAGCTGCATCTCAAGAGGCTCATCGTTGGTGGCATGGAACGTGTGTTTGAGATCGGTCGGATCTTCCGCAACGAAGGGATCGATGCGACTCACAGCCCGGAGTTCACGACGCTTGAGGCATACCAGGCCTTTGCGGACTACAACGACCTCATGGTTCTGATGGAGGAGATCCTTGCGGCGGTTGCCGTCGATCTCAACGGGGTCTCAACGATCGAGACGGCCGACGGTGTCGTCGACCTCGCTGGTCCCTACCGGCGCATCTCGGTCATCGATGCAGTGAATGCGGTCCTCGATGAGCCCGTTGGGTTCGGTACGGATATCGCGGTTCTTCGCGCTGTCGCCACCGAGCACGGAGTCGACGTGCAAGAGGTGTGGGGCCATGGGCGTCTGTTGTACGCCTTGTTCGAGGAACTCGTCGAGGACACCCTGATCGAACCAACATTCGTGATCGATCACCCGGTGGAGATATCCCCGCTCACCCGCATTCATCGGTCGGATCCGAACCTCACCGAGCGTTTTGAGCTCTACATCGGTGGAGCCGAAATGTGCGACGCATTTTCCGAGTTGATCGACCCTCTTGACCAGCGGGCTCGTTTTACCGCTCAGGCAGAGGCGCGGGCGGCGGGCGACGACGAGGCGCAGACCGTTGACGAGGATTTTCTGACGGCACTCGAATACGGCATGCCGCCGACGGGTGGACTCGGTCTCGGTATTGACCGCCTTGTCATGCTGCTGACGGGTCAAGTCACGATCCGGGAGGTCGTCCTGTTCCCCCAAATGCGTCCGACCGAGTAGGTCCTGGCAACAATCTCTGTGGAGTGTGCTGGCGGCGTTATTCGAGCGCAGCCTCGACCCTGCTGAGGAGGTAGGAGCCAAGGTTCGAGAATATCGTCGTAAGTTCGTTGTTGGGGAGTCGTCGAATGGCAGTCTCGGCAATCGAAAGCCGTGCGATCGCCTCCTGCAACACCTGCTCAACATATCCGCCAGACCGGACAAGTTCGATGACCTTGGTGACCGCCTCGGGTGCATACGGCGCATCCGATAGCAGTGCCCTCATCTCGGGCCCCTCGGGTCCGGCGAGGGCGTATAACACCGGGAGCGTGAACGTCCCTTCACCGATGTCCGAGCCTGCCGGTTTGCCGAGGAAATCATCTGATGCGACCAGGTCCAGGACATCGTCGGTAATCTGGAACACGAGTCCGGTCTCCCAGGCCCACTCGGAGACGGCTTCGACGCTGTCACGATCGGCTCCCGCAGTGAGCGCACCGAGCCGCGCCGATGTCTGGATCAGGCTGGCACTCTTTCCACCGATCACCCGGTAATAGTCATCGGGTCCGTGATCAAGATTTCGTTCAAGCTGAAGTTCGAGTACCTGACCCTCGCACAGGGTGGCATAGGTTCGGGCTATCAGAGCGACCGCCTCTTCACCCAGGGGTGCCGCCACCTCTGAGGCGCGAGCCAGCAGGAAGTCACCGGCAAGGATGGCAATCGTATTGGTCCAGTTGGCGTTGACCGATGTTTTGCCACGCCGCGTGTCGGCCTCGTCGATGACGTCGTCGTGGTAGAGCGAGCCGAGATGGACGAGCTCTACCGACACCCCGGACTCCACCGGACCGTGGCTCGGGTCGGGTCCCAGCTCTCCGGCTACCTGCGCCAACAGTGGTCGATATCGTTTACCGCCGGCCTGAATGCCATGTTGGGCTATTTCAGTAAGGAACGCGGTGTTCGCAACCGTAACCTCGCGGAGTCGTGTTTCGACCTGATCGAGGCGCATCCAGACGGCGTCGACCGGTACAAGGTCTTGAAGGACGGGCTGGTCCACGTACTGTTGCTTCCTCGTAGGGGTCCCCAATTGTAGCGACTCTCCAGAAGGGGAATTCGACGATGCCCCTCCTTTTGTTGCTTTGATCGACACCCGCGGCGCTGCCGGAATGGTGGACCGCGGTGCCACCGCGGCGCCGCTGTCGTTGCCTGGGAGGATCGCTACGCTGACCCGTGATTCGGAAGGAGTCATCGATGAGCACAGATACCCCGATGAGCCGCCGGAATTTTTTCACCAACCTCGGCCGAGGTGCGGCCACGGTCGCGGTTGTTGGGATCGTCGCCACAGCATGCAGCTCGGAGAGCGAGGGGATCACGACCTCTGCACCGGCACCCACCCCGACAACGGGTGCGACGGATCTTGTCACCACCACGACCACGCGGGCGCCCCAGGATGCCGCACCGACCACTACCGAGGTACCGCCACCGGTCGATGAGACGGCAGCGGTTGTCTGGGAACGAGCAAACCTCGGGTTTGTGTCGGCGTACGTGCTGGCTCGCGCCGGAGAGGCAGTGATCATCGATACTGGGGTGGCGGGTAGCGAGGGTTCGATTGGGGACAGCCTCGCAGCGATCAACCTCGGCTGGGACGACGTCTCCCATGTGATCCTTACCCACCGCCACAACGACCACCAGGGGAGCCTTCCCGCGGTGATACGCCTCGCCGCCAATGCGGTCGCCTATGCGGGGGCCGCTGATGTGCCGGCAATAGATTCACCGCGATCGGTAACGCCCGTCGGTGATGGCGACTCGGTGTTCGGTCTCAAGATCATTGACACACCCGGGCACACGCCCGGACATATCGCAGTACTGGATCCGGTCGGGGGGCTGTTGGTAGCCGGCGATTCGATGAACGGCTCGAACGGTGGTGTGATCGGAGCCAACCCGCAGTTCTCACCGGATATGCCGGCGGCGAACGCATCGGTGAAGAAGTTGGCACAGCTCACGTTTGGGACTGTTCTGTTTGGACACGGCGAACCGATCGAAGCGGGTGCATCAACGTTGGTAGTTGCGCTTGCGGCCACCCTCTGACCGTTGGTTCCGTGTCGTCCGGCCGGTGTAGGGTCGGTTCGAACCCAGCGGGAACAATCGGTCGACTTCAGGTGTTTCCTTCATCCCAGGCTTCTACTTGTCGATAGTAGAGTTACAAAAGATGGAAAGGCGGCGACGCGGTGGTTAAGTATGAACCTTGCTACCGCTATAATCGGGATGCGTCCTGGAATTCCCGGGCCGTCATGTTTCTTGAGGTGACTAAACGTGTTTGAACGGTTCACAGATCGGGCCCGAAGGGTCGTGGTTCTTGCCCAGGAGGAAGCGCGTCTCCTGAACCACAACTACATCGGCACCGAGCACATCTTGCTCGGGCTGATCCATGAGGGTGAGGGTGTCGCAGCCCGGGCCCTCGAGGGGCTTGGCATCAACCTTGAGTCCGTCCGCTCGCAGGTTGTCGAAATTATCGGCCAGGGATCGCAGGCACCAACCGGCCATATCCCATTCACGCCGCGCGCCAAGAAAGTTCTCGAGCTCTCGCTTCGCGAGGCGCTCCAGCTCGGCCACAACTACATCGGCACCGAGCACATCTTGCTCGGGCTGATTCGCGAGGGTGAGGGTGTGGCCGCTCAGGTCTTGCAGAAGCTTGGCGCCGAATTGCACAAGGTTCGTCAGACCGTCATTCAGTTGCTCTCCGGTGTTCAGGGTGAAGGCGGCGACGGTGAACCGTCGCGTTCGGGAGGCTCATCACGTTCCTCCTCGGGTGACTCGGGTGGGACCGGCTCAGCGGTACTTGATCAGTTTGGGCGAAACCTCACAACACTTGCCCGCGAACGCAAACTCGATGTCGTCATTGGTCGGGAGAGCGAGATCGAACGCGTCATGCAGGTTCTTTCTCGTCGCACCAAGAACAATCCTGTCCTCATTGGTGAGCCGGGTGTCGGCAAGACCGCGATTGTTGAGGGTCTTGCCCAGCGCATTGTCGACAACACGGTCCCTGAAACGTTGACCGACAAACATTTGTACACCCTGGATCTCGGCGCACTGGTCGCCGGGTCACGTTACCGCGGCGACTTCGAGGAACGTCTCAAGAAGGTTCTGAAAGAGATCCGCACGCGCGGCGACATCATTCTGTTTATTGACGAGATCCACACACTCGTCGGTGCGGGAGCAGCCGAGGGTGCGATCGATGCGGCCAGTATCCTCAAGCCCATGTTGGCTCGTGGTGAGCTGCAAACCATAGGGGCGACAACTCTTGAGGAGTACCGCAAGTACCTTGAGAAGGATTCGGCGCTTGAGCGACGTTTTCAGCCAATCACGGTCGAGGAACCCTCTGTTGCCGACACGATCAAGATTCTTGAGGGTCTCAGACCAAGTTATGAGGAGCACCACAAGGTGCGCTTCACCGATCAGGCGCTGGTCGATGCCGCAAATCTTGCGAACAGGTACATTGCCGATCGGTTCCTTCCGGACAAGGCGATCGACCTGATCGACGAGGCGGGTTCGCGGATGCGTCTCAAGCAGACTCACTTCCCGAGCGACATCAAAGATCTCGACACGAAGATTTCTACGTTGCGAAACGATAAGCGTGACGCCGTGAACGCCCAGCAGTACGAACGTGCGGCGCAGCTTCGCGACCAGGAGCGCACCTTGCTCACCGAGCGTGCCGAGCTGAGTTCAAACTTCGAGGAGGGCTCCGATTATTCGGTGATCATCGATGACGACGAAATCGCCGAAGTCCTCGCCCAGTGGACCGGGATCCCGGTCCAGCGTCTGACTGAGGAAGAGACCGCCAAGCTGTTGGACATGGAGGGCGAGCTCCACAAACGCATCGTCGGCCAACACGATGCGATTACTGCCGTCTCGAAGGCGATTCGACGTACCCGATCCGGTCTGAAAGATCCGAAACGTCCCGCAGGTTCGTTTATCTTCCTCGGGCCATCCGGCGTGGGCAAGACGGAGTCTGCGAAGACTCTGGCGAATTTCTTGTTCGGGGACGAAGACGCCCTGATCCAGATCGACATGTCTGAGTACATGGAGAAACATGCCGTGAGTCGTCTCCTCGGCTCGCCTCCCGGATACGTTGGTTACGACGAGGGTGGCCAGCTCACCGAGGCAGTCCGTCGCAAACCCTTCTCCGTCGTGCTGTTCGATGAAATAGAGAAGGCACATCCTGACGTCTTCAACATTTTGCTTCAGATTCTTGAGGATGGCCGTCTCACCGATTCGCAGGGGCGCAACGTCGATTTCAAGAACACGGTCATCATCATGACGTCGAACCTTGGGACGGCGGAACTGAGAAAGAAGTCGATCGGTTTCAATCTTGAATCCGAGGAGCTGTCGTACCAGCAGGTGAAGGACAAGGTCATGGAGGCCCTGAAGGGCCACTTCCGTGTCGAGTTCTTGAACCGCATCGACGAAATTATCGTGTTCCACGAACTCAACATGGCCGAGGTCAAGGAGATTGTTGACCTATTGCTCCAACGGATTCGTGATCAGCTTGAATCGAAGTCGCTCAACCTGGTGCTCACCGAAGAGGCAAAGAATGTGCTGGCGAAGAGGGGGTACGACCCTCAACTCGGTGCTCGTCCACTGCGCCGCGCGATCCAGCGTCTCCTCGAAGACCCGTTGAGCGAGAAGATGCTCTTCAAGGCATTCCCGGCCGGGGCGACGATCGTCGCTGATGTCGACGAGGAGGACCCAGAATCGCTGAGCTTCACGTCCGTGGAGACTCCGGAGATCCCTCAGGTGGAGCTCGCCGAGAGCTA
>JAADIG010000128.1 GCA_013151445.1 Actinomycetota bacterium | reverse complement strand
TTGTCGTACGCGGCGTCAACATCTATCCAGCCGCTGTTGAGAACCTGGTGCGCCAACACGAGACAGTTGACGAGTTTCGAGTCACCGTCACCCGGAGTCGGGAGATGGCCGTGCTCGTGATCGAGGTCGAATGCCAGGAAGGTGTTGATGCCGACGATGCCGCTCGTGCGGTTCAGGCGTCGTTCGGTTCCGCACTCGGTTTACGGCCCGAGGTATCCGCGGTACCGCGCGGTACGCTCCCGCGGTTTGAGTTGAAGGCACGGCGGTTCATCATCGAGTAGGACTCACGGGAGAGAGATTTCGTCTCGATGGCCGAATCCCTTCGTGTTGTTCACAAAAAAGCAACGGGTCGGGGTCAGCTCGTACCAGGTCACTCGCGACAGTGCAGCCTTGATCAACGCCGGAGTTTGCCCAGGCCTGATCAGCGGAAACTTCTCTCCATAGAGCCGTATGGCCTCGATCCGCCGGATACCCGTGATCGTCGTAACCCGTCCCTCGAGCTGGACACCCTTGATGTCTTTCCATTCGCGATAGTCCTCATGGATAGTCGCCGCGCACCGGGGTTCGTTCGCAAGGTCTTGGGCGTGACGGGTTCGTGGCGAAGACAGGAAAGTGAGTGTGAAACCGTTGCTCACGTAGAACACTGCCGCGGCCCAGGGACCCTGGGTACCGTGGGTCGCGAGCGTCATCACGTGGTGTGTCTCCAGGTAGCCGAGAACCTCCTCGCGCACATCGGACATGGAACGTCCTCTTTCTTTTCTGAGTATGTTGGGTTTCGAGAGTACTTTGAATTTCGTAGTTGAGGAGTTTGTCGTGACGAAAGTTGGCCGCCTGGTTGTCGGGCTTTCGGGGGCTAGTGGTGTGGTGTACGGGATCCGGCTTCTCGAAGTGCTTCAGGATCGGCCCGACATTGAATCCCACCTCGTCGTCAGCAGAGGGGCGCTGCGAACTATCGAACTTGAGACGGACACTACGTTGGCCGACGTTGAGGCGCTTGCCGATCAGGTTCATGATGCGGGTGATCTAGCCGCCTCGCTTTCGTCGGGTTCCTTCCAGACGATGGGGATGGTTGTCGCACCGTGCTCGATGAAGACACTCTCTGGGATAGCAAACTCGTACAGTGACAATCTTCTCGTCCGGGCCGCGGATGTGACCCTCAAGGAGCGTCGCAGGTTGGTTTTGCTTCCGCGCGAGACCCCCCTTCATCTTGGACACGCCAGGTTGATCGTTCGGGTCATCGAAATGGGGGCGGTGGTGATGCCACCGGTACCGGCGTTGTATCACCGGCCGAAGTCGGTGCAAGCCATCATCGATCACACGGTTGGTCGGGTTCTCGATATGTTTGGTGTGGAGAACGAGCTTGTGGAGCGGTGGTCCGGCGGTTGATGCTGCCGTGTGAGTGGTTCTGCGTTTTCGTTTGACACACAAAACTCACGAGAGTTATGGTTCTGTATCAAGAACAAGGTTCTATGGAGCGAACGCATCACTTTTCCTGGGTACCTTGCATCATGTCTGTGGCATGGTTGCAGGATGTGCCATCACGGTCCCCAGAATGGGCCGGGATTTCCGCAAGCCCCGAGTTGTTTTTATCCAGACCGATTTGGTCGGTCAGATGGATGGTCGCATGAAGATTGAGAGTCGTTACCTCCTCGCATTTGAAGACTGTCTCCGTGATTGCGTCTCGCTCGTCGGGGGGAAGAGCACGGGGCTCGGGAGCATGATTCGAGCCGGGATCCCGGTGCCACCCGGTTTTGCCATTACCACGCACGCCTACCGGGCAATGCTCACCGGTTCCGGTATCGAGGCGGCGATTGCGGAACTTCTGGACGGCGCCGACTCCGAAGATGTCGAAGGGCTTGAGAAGACAAGTCGGATGATCGGCGACATGATCGAGACTTCTCCTATGCCTGCCGATGTCGAGTCTGCGATCCGGGCCGGCTACGCCGAACTTACCGCGCTGTGTTCGAGCGAACAGGATGCTGGCACAGAGGGTCCGGGTCTACCGGTCGCCGTGCGCTCAAGTGCAACCGCCGAGGATCTTCCGGGGGCCAGTTTTGCGGGTCAGCAGGACACGTTCTTGTGGGTGGTTGGTGTCGACAGTGTCCTTGATCATGTGAAGCGATGTTGGTCCAGCCTCTACACGGCCCGGGCGATCGCGTATCGAATCGAACAAGGGTACGACCACGAGAAGATTTACATGAGCGTGTGTATCCAGAAGATGGTCAACGCTCGCGCAGCCGGCGTTATGTTCACGCTCAACCCGATCAACGGTGACCGTTCGAAGGTGGCGGTCGATGCGAGCTGGGGCCTCGGCGAGGCGGTTGCATCGGGAGAGGTAACTCCCGACAACTACCTCGTAGACAAGATTGCCATGAGGATTGTCCGCCGCACAGTGTCGTCAAAGGCTATCGAATACCGTGCCAATCCGAGTGAGCGACGGGTCGAACTAAGCGACGTGCCAGCGGACCGCATGGATATCCCGTGCCTTTCCGACGATGAGATCCTGGCCCTGAGTCGGGTTGCGCGTCGTGTTGAGACCCATCACGGGTGTCCTCAGGATCTTGAGTGGGCGATCGATGCCGATCTGGAACCGCCCAACACCATTGTGCTCCTCCAGAGTCGTCCCGAGACGGTCTGGAGCGGGCGCGACCGTGTCCAGGTGTCCTCCGGCGATCGTTCAACCATGGACTACATCGTCGCAAACCTTTTGACGGGGGTGCGGTTGCGTCACAGCAGCCCGGATACTGACGATGGTGGAGGTACGGCGAGTTAGCTGGGCGATGACATTGTGCGGGCCGCCGTGCCCGATCTCGAGTACGCGGCGAAGAACTTGATAGACCAACAAGTGTGCGTAGGCGAGGAGACAGCAATGAGCGATACACGTTTCCCTAACCCATTCGAGGTACCCACCCCGGAAGGTTGTGAGGGCTGGGAGAATCTATATCCCTACTACTACCTATTTAGTGAAGAACGCCGCGAGTTTGAAGAATCGAAGTTTTGGTTCTTCGATGGCATGCACCATCCCGAGGTGCTTTACCCCTTCGACACGATCACGAGCGAAAGCTGGTGGGTCGCCCTCGGGGAAATGAACACTCGGGTGTTTATTGTCCCACCGGCGCTCGGTATTGATCAGCGGGTTCTCAACGGACGTTTGTACATCAGCGCCAACGCGATCACGGACGAAGAGGTCGTTGGCGAGCGTGTCGCCCATTTCATGGAGCGTGCCGGGTACTACTACGAGAACTGGGATGAGCTCTACGGGAACTGGCAGGACAAGGCCCGCCAGACTATCGAAGACCTCAAGGCGGTTGAGGTCGGAGCGCTTCCCGACATGGAGAGCCTCGACGTTGTCCACAGTGGTCGCGGTCTCACGTCGGCGTACGACCTTCTGGTCGCATTCAACCGTGTTGTTGAGAACATGCACAAGATTTGGCACCTCCATTTCGAGTTCTTGAACCTGGGATACGCCGCCTATCTGACGTACTTCGGGTTCTGCAAAGAGCTCTTTCCGGATATTCCGGATCAGGTTGTCGCTCAGATGGTGGCTGGCATCGACGTGCTGTTGTTCCGTCCGGATGCCGAGCTGAAGAAGCTCGCTGCCAAGGCTGTCGAGTTGGGTGTGGGTGATGCGTTCAAGTCGAGCACGGAGCCCGAGGTTGTTCTCGGTGTGCTCGAGCAGTCCGAAGCGGGTCAACGGTGGATTGCGGAGCTTGAGAAGGCGAAGGATCCATGGTTCTACTTCTCAACGGGTTCCGGTTTCTATCACCATCACAAGACCTGGATCAACGACCAGACCTTTCCCTTCAGTGGGATCACTGACTACATCGGCAAGATTGAAGCCGGTATCAGCATTGAACGTCCCATGGCGGAGGTTATTGCCGAGCGCGACCGGTTGTCCGCCGAATACGCGGCTCTGCTCGACGGCGATGATCTCAAGAACTTCAATGACCAGTTGGGTCTGGCGCGAACGGTGTTTCCGTTTATCGAGGACCACAACTTCTACGTTGAGCACTGGCACCATGCGGTCTTTTGGAACAAGATGCGCGAGTTCGGTCAGATATTCGTTGATGCAGGGTTCTTCGAAGAAGTCGATGATATGTTCTACCTCCACCGTTTCGAGGTGGAGGCTGCCCTCTACGACCTCATTTCGTCGTGGGGTGTTGGGACACCGGCGCGGGGACCCGGGTACTGGCCGAAGGAGATTGTGCGTCGCAAGGTGCTCTTTGAGAAGCTGTCCGAGTGGTCACCGCCCCCGGCCCTGGGCGAACCGCCCGAGGTCGTCACCGAGCCCTTCACGATCATGTTGTGGGGTATCACCACAGACTCGATCCAGAATTGGCTTGGACTCAGTGACGATGATGGCGGCGACTACGACCTGAAGGGCTTTGCCGGTTCTCCCGGTACGGTCGAAGGTCCTGCTCGTGTCATTCTGAGTGCCGACGAGCTCGCCGATGTTAAGGAAGGCGAGGTTCTCGTCTGTCCGATCACCAACCCCAGTTGGGGACCGGTGTTCTCAAAGATCGCGGCGGCGGTAACCGACATCGGGGGAATGATGTCTCACGCTTCCATCGTGTGTAGAGAGTATGGAGTTCCCGCGGTGGTTGGCACCGGCTTTGCAACAAAGAAGATAAAGACTGGCCAGCGCCTTCGTGTTGATGGTGCTGCCGGGACCGTAAAGGTCCTTGATTGAGATCCTCGACTCGCCGCGGGGTCCGTTCATCCCCGCGGTGAGTCCCTCTCATTTCCGCATGGCACACGATTGTGGGTCATTCGAAGCGTCGTTTGACCGGAGATAGCGATGCAGGGTATGGTTCTGCATCAAGAACGGAGTTCTATGACGCGAACAACTGGGATTACCCCAAACACGGTCAATCGGCGTGCCGTGCGATCCGGATTGCGGTCCTCGTGGTAGCACGGGTGTCGGCGGTTGAGCGCAGCATTCAGATCCTGCGCGCTTTTGAGAGCCGTGATGAATACAGCCTGACAGAGCTCGTCGCGTTGTTATCGCTCAACAAGAGCACCGCATACGGCATTCTTCAAACTCTGACCGACTATCGATTCCTGACCCGTGATCCCCAGACGCTTCGTTATCGTCTTGGGCCCGCTCTTATTCGTTTGGGGCATCTTGCTGATGAGCAGACCGAGGTGCGGGGCATTGCTCGGTCTCATCTGGAACTACTCGTGCAGAAGATCCGCAAGTCAGTGCTTCTAGGGACGCTGAACGAGGATCGAATCACCATCATCGACAAGGTGGACCCGGTTGGAGTCCTTCATGTATCTGCCGCCATTGGGCAACAAATACCGTTCTCGGCCGGGTCTTTTGGCCGCGTATTCCTTGCCTGGCTTCCCGAAGAGCGGGTTGATTACCTGATCAAAACGTATGGCCTCGAGGCGTTCACCCAGTCCTCGATAACCGACCCCGACGCATATAAGGAAGAACTCGCCCGCGTGCGTGAATGCGGGTATGCCGTCGATGACACCGAGGAGTACCTGCCCGGTGTGCGTGCGGTTTCCGTGCCCTTGAGCAACGCCGACGGTGTCGTTGCGGCGCTCACCGTCGTCGGTTTCACCTCACGTTCTGGAAACCAGCCCGGTGAGCATGCCATCAAGGCTGCGCTGCGGGCGGGACGAGAAATATCGGAACAACTCGGAGGCGATGAGTCGTGCACTGATCCAGATCCGAGCGATACGAGTGCGGATCTTCAGCGGTCCCCGGGGACGCCTCACGATGTGTAACAACTAATAGAAGGAGATAGCCGTGCCGTTCAACGACCTACGTTCATTCATCGACCGACTTGAGGAAGAAAACCAACTCCACAGGGTGGAACGGGAGGTGGATTGGAACCTCGAGCTGAGCCACGTAGCCAAGCTCAACGAGGAGCGTCAGGGCGGTGGTTCGGCACTGCTCTTCGAAAACATCAAGGACTATCCCGGCCACCGCGTCTTTACGAGTTCGATGACTGCTCGCGAGCGTCTCGCCATCGCTCTGGAGATGCCTCAGGAGACGAGCTTGATGCATCTCTCCCAGGAGTGGGTGGACCGCATTCATGGCAAGACAGTCCCGCCGAATGTTGTGGAGACCGGGCCGACCAAGGAAAACATTCTCCTTGGCGACGACGCGGATATTCTGAAGATCCCAACCCCGTGGTTCTACCCCGGTGACGGTGGACGTTACTTTGGAACCGCTGGGTACCTCATTACTCGGAACCTGAAGACGGGACGCCTGAATCTCGGCACCTATCGCGCGATGATCGGCGACAGCCAGGAACTGTGCATCTACATGATCCAGGCCAAGGACGGCGAGATCGACTTTCGTGACTACCAGGAGGCCGGGATTCCCATGCCGGTGGCGTACGTCTCAGGTTGTGACCCGACGTTGTTCCTCTGCGGAAGCACACTCTTCGGGCTCGATGAGAGCGAGTATGACGTTGCAGGCGCTCTTCGCGGCGCACCCGTCGACGTTGTCAAGGCCGAGACTTCTGACTTGCTCGTGCCGGCGACTGCCGAGTGGGTTGTCGAAGGGGAGATTGTCCCGGGCGAGACCCGTCCCGAGGGCCCCTTTGGGGAGTACACCGGTCATTACTCCGGCAAAGGTGATGAGGAGCAGTACTTCATCCGGGTGAAAGCGATCACCCATCGCAACGATCCCATCCTCTGGTCAACGACAGTCGGTAGGCCCACAACCGATACCCACATGATCATGAGCGTCAACCGGACCGCATCGCTGTGGAACGATCTTCGACGCATGCAGATCCCCGGGATTACCGCCGTCTACGGACCGCCTGCTTCGGCGGGTCGCATGCTGGTCATCATTGCGGTGAAGCAGATGTACCACGGGCATTCCACGCAGGTCGGTCTGGCTGCATTTGCATCGACGACAGGCAACTACGGGCTGAAGACAGTGATCCTGGTCGATGACGATATCGATGTGGAGAACATGGATCAGGTGATGTATGCCCTGAGCTTCAAGTATCAGCCGGACAGAGGAACCCAGATCCTCCACCGGGGACGGTCGACGCCGCTGGATCCATCGCTACCGCGCTCGGATCGTTTCATGACGTCACGTGCCATCATCGATTGCACGACTCCCTACGAGTGGGACGACGATGAGAAGCCTGCGCGGATCTTCCTCGATGATGACATGGCTGCCTATGTGAAAGAGCACTGGGCTGAGTACTTCGGATGAGCAACCATCGTGCGAGCGGTGAGGCGAATGAGTTGTGAGTGACCCGATCGAGGGAATCATTTTCGACATCGACGGTACGGTTGCTCGGGGGCGTCAGGTTCTTCCTGGCGCCCTCGAGACCCTTGCCGAATTGCGCCGTCGGGACATCCGGTTCGCCTTCTTCACCAACGACAACTCAAAGCCGATTCGGGCATGGGTGGACCGACTTGCCGGGATGGGTATCGATGCCGCACCCGGTGAGATAGTTACGTCTGCGCTTGTTGCGGCCGAAGTGATGGCGGAGGTTCATCCCGAGAGCCCGATCCTTGCGATTGGCGATGTCGGTTTGCTCGAAGCGCTCCGCGCCAAGAAGCTTGATCTCGTCGCAGCTGACGATGTTGATCGCGCCACTGCGGTCGTGATGGGGCGTGATCCCGGTTTCGATCAGGAGCGGCTCAACACTGTCTGCAAGGCTATCTGGAACGGTGCGGAATTCTTCGCCACGAACTACGACCCCAGGCTTCCGGTGGCCGGAGGGTTTGTGCCCGCAACTGGTCCGATGGTGAAGGCTGTTGCTTACGCCACCGGTATCGAACCCACTGTGACAGGGAAACCGTCGCCGTGGTCGGGTCGGATGGCGATGAGAATCCTCGGGATCGCACCCGCGTTGGGTCTCGTCGTGGGCGACCAGTTGGCGACCGACATTGCCATGGGGCGCAACGCCGGGATGCAGACTGTTCTTGTTCTCACGGGAACCGCCGATGCCGCGGATGCCGCAGCGGCACCCTCCGAACATCGTCCGGATGCGATCATTGATGGCATTGCCGACCTGGTTCCCTGGCTCGACGGTCTGTGACGATTGCTGTTCTCGTGCTGCGGATATCGGAGCAACTTTGAATCGAAGAATATCCCTTGACATTCCAGTTGACTGTAAGGATTATGCTGGATGAGCACAGACAGTGCAGCTTGACAAGGAGGTAGGAAAATGAATTCAAAACCTTCACAACATTGGCAGGACTGGATACTGCTATTCATCGGTGCGTGGCTCTTCGTCGCACCGTGGTCTTTGGCGACGACCTCTGACGCCAACTCCTCGTGGAATGCGTGGACATTGAGCATTCTGGTGCTTGCCACCGCCTGGTGGGCACTCGCTAAACCGGCTGATAAGACTCC
>JAADIG010000008.1 GCA_013151445.1 Actinomycetota bacterium | reverse complement strand
CGTCAGCCGGGATGACTTCTCGACCTATCCGGGCGAGATAGGTGCCGCACTTTTATGTCACCAGGCGCTCCAACCAGTCCGAAAGAGCTCGTCCGATCGCGTCGGGCTGATCCTCCTGCACGTAGTGTTTCCCCGCACTGAGGTGCACGCTCGCGAGATTCGGAAGTGCTTGTTCCGACGCTTCGGCCACCGATGGTTTGATGAGCGCCCCCGGCCGAGCCCACAAATGCAACTTCGGAATGATGAAGTGCACGTGGTCGGCGAACCGATAGACAATGTCGGGTTCGTCCGACTTTCCCATGCCGATGGGATCGACCGCAATAGCTCGACTATGCGGTGAAGCATGCGGTGAGGCAAGCGGTGAGGGGGGCGGCATGATGTTGCGCCAGAGGTAACTCGACGTCGGGTTCCCATGGAGGAACAGAATCGGATCACTTCCTCCACGTAGTGCATCGCCGAACCCAACACGTCAACACACTGCGACGAGTACGGAAACTCGCTCCGGGAGTTCGTGCGCTCATCGGAGCACCGGTCTAACCGGGGACGATCCTCACTACCTTTTCGATCGCCTTGTAAACGCGTTCGGTCATCCCGTACTCCTCGGGCTCCAGGAGGTTGGCCATCACCTTAAGCGTCCATTCCATGAGCGGTCGCGAGCGCAGACCGACCTGGGTGAGTCCTCTCATAACCGAAGGGTTCCCGATGATCTTCACGAACAACCTCGCCACCTTGTGGTAGGCGGCATACTCATCCTCGAGTACCTGCGCGTAACGAGATAGCAGCGCAAGATCGTCTGCCGCCAACGCCTCAACGATCACATCGGCGGCCAGTCGGCCCGTCTCATAGGCGTAGTCGATCCCCTCGCCATTGAATGGGTTGATGGCACCCGCGGCATCGCCGATGACCAACCAGTTTGCACCGACCTTCGGTCCGACGGACATCGCCATTGGGAGTTTCCCGCCGGTCGCCGGTTGCAGGGCGTCGACCCCCGAGACCTTCCAATGGTCGGGAAGCCCGGCGACATACGCTTCGAGCATGTGTGACGTGTTGACGTCCTTCCACCCCTTGAACGTCGACAGCGCACCGACGCCAACATTGATTGTCCCATCGCCGAGTGGGAACACCCATCCATAACTCGGCAGGGATCGGCCCCGCACGTCGCGAATGTCGAGCTGACTCTCGATGTACTCATCGGCCGAATTCGGTGACTCATAGTATGTGCGGACCGCAAGCGCGAACGGGTAGTCCTTGCGACGCTCGGTGGACAGTGCGCGACCGAAGCGACTGAGAGATCCGTCAGCGATGACGACCACCCTCGGGAATACTCGCTCGATGGACCCGTCTGCCGATTTCAGGTCGACACCAACCAGCCGCTTGTCCTCGACGACGGCGATGGCCTCGGTCGCCTGGCGAACTTCGGCCCCCTGCTTTTCGGCGAGGTGTGCCACGGCGCCGTCGAGATCCGAACGGCGAATCGAGGCTCCCCAGTTTGGATACGACGTTCGTTCCGGCCACGGCATTTCCAACATGAGGTCACCTGCGTACGCTCGCAACCCCTTGATCCGGTGTATCTGAGGTACCGAGAAGTCGAAATCCATGTCGAGCAACTGCTTTATCGCCCGCGGGGTAAGCCCATCGCCACACGTCTTTTCGCGTGGATAGGTTTTCTTTTCAACAACAAGAGCCGATACCCCCTTGCGCGCCAGCCAGTAGCCCGCGGCACAACCGCCCGGGCCACCGCCAACCACAAGAACATCGGGATGTGAGACGGATGTCGACATGGAGCAAGCCTAGTTTCCCTGCGACGGACGGAATTGCTGTGCCGGAGAGCACAGCGGCGAAGTGCCGCGGTGCGGACGGCCTCGCCGACCCCGTTCGCGACACGACGCACACCCTGTGGAGGTGTGCGTCGTGGTGGTTTAGTTGGCGGTCCGACCGACGGCTAGCCGATGCTGATGACAAGTCGTATGACATCACCGTACGCTAGAAGGATGTCCGCTTGTTCCCCGCTGATCCGCCCGGCGTCAACGAGACGCTGGACCCGCTGGGAGTAACGATTGATGAAGAAGGTCGCCAGGTCCGGTCTTCCGAGGTCGTAGAACGCAAACAGGGAAGCCCGCGCCGTAAACACGAGGTACCGGTTCCGCGTCGGCAGACGAATCACGTCGTATGTCAGGACCTTCGTTGGTTGCGCTTCGCTCAGACTGAACTGATCGGAGACCCCGGCGTTCTGCCCGTCGAACCGTTGCGGCACGAGCGGGAAACCGCCGCGGGTAACAAACTTGCGGTTCGCACAGGGAATCGCTGGCTGCACTTCGGGTCCAGTCGCGGACACCAGACTTCGATCGAAAGGTACGTTCGGGAACTCAAACTCGCCTTGGGCGTTGGTGCAGGTGTACAGATCTTGTGCGGTTGGGTTCGACGAATCGGCAAGGACACCGAGATACACCTCGACGCCGGCCAGCGGCCGACCGTTGCGCTCCACTGTCCCGCTCACCGTCCCTGCACTTTGGGCGCCAAATGCCGACGGTGCCGGCAGCACCATCAATGTGGCGACAAGCATCGCAAAGACTGTCCACAGCCAAAGCGATTTTTCACCAGCGCCCTTAATCCCGTCCCGCATCGGTGCGGTTCCCACTAGTCGCTGATTACCCATCATCAGGTCCTCCTTGATCGAGCCCAGTAGCAAATACTGGATGGACCATTGACTATATGTTCCTGAGCGTGTCATGTGCAACCAAAAAGAGGAAGGGTTGCAGTGCCTAACTCAACCTGGGTTACGGTCTGCCCGAGGGGTGTGCGCTCATCGGACCCATGACGTCGCCACGGGTCCCGATTGTGGAACTACTCGCCCGAAATGCAGACGGCCTTGGCATCGTCGATGGACTCGTTGCCAAAGGAAACTCGTTCAAAGATTGCTACCGCCGACAACTCTTCGGAAGTCAACGAAGCAAACCCGGGCATCGGCACACCAGAGAACGACAGAACAGCGTTCGCGTTCGCCCCATAGGTGTCACCGTTTTGCCCCAGCCAACCATTTGAGCCGAGGGTGATCCATTCCTTTTGATCAACACACATGTCGCCAGGGAAAGTGTCGATGATGGCTCCCCCGACAAACGCTGGGCCGACACCACCGCTTCCGTCTGCGCTGTGGCATGCGGCGCATTTCGCGACGTACACCTCTTCACCGAGAGCGAAGAAGTCGACGGCGCCCGCCCCATATGCGCTGCCATCACAACCGACGGCAAGACCCGTGGCGGGATCGACATCAAGCTGCCCCGAAGCTCCGCACGCCGGTCCATCGGGAGCGATGAATGCATACGTCAACGCCACGATGGGAATGATGATCGCGGCCACGGCCAACCAACGGGCCAGCCCTCCCACCGATGTGGGGCCGGAATCCTGCACACCGTGCTCGGGTTCTTCCGTAACTGGTTCCGACTCGTCGAGCGGTTCGAGAACTTCGACATCGAGTCCCGAAGACGACTCCGGTGCAGCCACCGCGGCGACGGGTGCGGCCGCCACGGGAGTGGTCTCCCCAGCGGCCGGAGCCTCTTCGCCTGCCCAACGGGCGGCAACTACCTCGCGACTCGTTCCCTCGACCTGGGCACGAGCTGCTGCGGCTCGGGCGACGAGGTCCGCCGGGTATCCGTACTGTTCAGAGATCTTGTTAAGTAGCTGTTCCATAGTCCTACGTCACTTGAGCCCGGCTAGGTACGTCGCGAGCGCTTCCAATTCTGCTTCGGAGAGGTACCCGTAACTTGGCATGGTGGACCAGGGTCGCTCGGACCGAGGATCTGCAAGATAGTCTCGAAGGAAAACAACCGATCCTGTCTGATCACCGGATCCCACATGCATGAGGTCGGGACCGATACGCATCAAACCCAACGGCACCGTGTCCTCGTTGACGTAGTCGCCGTAGAGGCTCACCGCTCCCAGATCGACGTCTGTCACGATGGGGCGCACCTGCTGGGTGTGGCAGACAGCACAACCCTCTTGGAAATACACTTCCTTGCCAGCGGCGAACGCTTCGGACGACTCCACCCGCACAGTGTCGCCAAGGATCGTGCCCTCGCTCGGGTTCACTTCCGTCGATGGGATCAACCACACAACCGCTGCTGCGATGGCGAACAACCCAACGGCCGATCCGGCGAGTTTGGCGAACCCAACGGGCGCACCAGACAAAACGTCTAACCCATCATCAAGATCGTCGACAGTCGGCACCGGACTCGCCGATGCCCGGGAAGCAAAGACCGACACGGCGAAAAACAGAGCACCCAGTGCAAAAAGCGCCATCGACGCACCGCGAACACCCAGGGTGACGAGTGTCGGTTGGCTGGAGAGCGAGAAGTCGACGCCGGTCACACCGACGTCGGCGGAATTGGCGGCACCGATCCATGCGTAGCCGGATGCCAAACCCGCCACCATTGACGAGACCGAGAATCCGACCACTCCCAGCGCGGTCAGCCGGAGATGGCCCTCGGAAATACCATCGGGAATCGCCCTGCCCAAAAAGTCGGGACCGGCCTGCCGGTAGAACGCAACCAGCCAAGCCGTAAAGGCTCCGCCGAGCGCAAGGAACTCCACTCCGGAAGTCCAGGGAGTCAACTGGGTCACACTCGCTACCGAACGAATAGTGCCAAGAGCGGTGAGTCCGATGAAGGCAACAAAGCTCGCCGTCCCCAGCGACAGCCATTTCAGGGTGACGGCATCAGAAACGTTGTCGATCCGCGACCGCACCAGACCGGCGACATAACTCGCAAGAATCAGTGCAGGCAGAATCGCACCGATCGCAAACATTGCACCGAGCGTTTCCAGCCAGTTCGGAAGTACCGAGTGGGTGATTTGGGTCGCCCCATAGAAGGGCATCGCAACCGCAACCGACCAGAAAGCGGCCAGGACGGTTCGATCCGTCGAGCGCCGCGGAGCACCCGTGATCCGGTGGACGACGTAGTACGTGACACCGAAACCAGCGGAGGTAAGCCAAAGTCCGACAACGGCGCCGCGAGCAAAGATGTTCTGCAGCACGCCGCCAAGGCCCTGTGTCGGGCCGCCACCAAAGGGAAGTGCGACAAGCAAGGCGAGAGTGAGCCAAATGATTCCGGCCGTCAGGAAGAGTGCACTCGGGGGGATCGAGCTTCTGTCCGCACGTTTACGTACCGTGACACCGATGGACCGCGAGACGAGCAGAACTCCGATGAACATCGTGAGGTCGATGTACCACGGTGCCTCGAACCCGACCTTACCGTCGCCGCGGCCGAGGAGGACAGCGACCGATCCAGCGATGACTCCGACCGAGTAGAGCGAAGCGCCGATCACGCTCAGGCCCCGTGATGCCAGTGGCCGCTTAACGACTCGCGGCACCAGGAACATCGCTACAGCGATGAACCCGAGGGTGAGCCATCCGTTGACAAATAGGTTGGTGGCAGCGGGATACAACCGTCCGTAGGAGAGGAAAGAGACGTTTCCCGTGACCGCAGGTTCAGCGAGCGACACCGCAGCGACTGCTCCGAGCACTGCGGAAATTGCCAGAAAGATAATTGCAAGCAAGGCGAAGGGCCTTGCGCTCGTGTCGCCGACCTGGCTATCTGGCCGATCCGGCATCGCCATTGATGTGTCGTCGACTGAACTGGTTTCAGCGGTCACCGTGTTCGTTGTCCTCGTATCGCTATCTGTGGGCATGTACGCCGTGTTGGAGACCCAGGCAGGTCACGACGTGACAGCCTAGTCCCCGGTTACTCGAGAGATGAGTCAACCCTCGCGCTGTGGGCATTGTCATATCCTTCGAGGCGATGGTCAAAAGGGCATGAATTTCCCCCGGGCCTTCTCATGCGTAGAATGCGCGTGCCGACACAACCGGTAGGGATCCGAGGCCCTATCTCCAAACGACACACGAAGAGGTGATTGCCCTGAGCACAAAGCAACTGCGGATGTTTCTCCTCGCTGGTGTGGCGATAGCCGTTGTCGGTGCTTTCACTGGTCTTGCAGGAGCGGTTGCCTCGCATTTCGTGTCACTTCCCGCCACTGACTCAGTCGGGCGGGAGCTCTACCCCGCGGTGCCCCGCGGTTGGGCAATACGTGCTCTTGTCCAGACCATCTCGGTGAGCGGCGTCTTCATGATCCTCGGTGGGATCTCGCTCGCTTTCCTCTACCGGCGTCCACTCACCTGGGCGCGTGCGGCGATCGGAGCTTTCGTATTCACCTCGGTCATGATGCTCCTCTTCGGTGTCATTCCGAACCAACTCCTCACGATTGCTCAAGCGGACCTCGACTGGTCATCACAGAAGACCCTGTTCACCGTCCCACGAATTCTCGCACTCAACAACGATATCTCCATCTCCTACGCCGTTCTCAAGGAGGTCATCGTTGCCGGCTTAACCGGAAACCTGCTCATTGCGGTCCCGGTAGCGATGTCGAAGTGGCAGACCTACGAAAAGAAGCGCCGCGAAACCGGTCCGGTAACTCCGATCTCTGCATTCGGTCGACCGATGGTGAAGCAGGAGAAGTAGGACATGGCGAACGATGTCTGGCAGGACCTACCCCCAATTCGCGACGACTACCAGCTGGCGGTCGTTGAAGGGGCGTACCTTGTCAACGCCGTCAAACCGAAGCAGTTCCTCCACATCAACGAGGCCGAGTGCATCATCTGCGAAGGCTGCGTGGACATCTGCCCATGGAAATGTATCCATTTCCTCTCCCTCGATGCCATATCGGAGGGTGTCAATGTCGACCACCCCGAGGACAACCCCGATAACGGTGGGTTCTTCATCGTCGACGAGGACGTTTGCACCCGTTGCCAACTATGTATCGACCGTTGCCCAACCGGTGTCATCAGCCTCGGCAAGTTTTCCGGGTCGGTCTCCGATAAACTCGCCGAGTTTGAAACGGCACCCTGGGAGCACGACACTGGGGAACGAGATTTCAAGAATGGCTACATGTACGGGATCCGTTGGTAGCCGATGAATAGCAAGATTTCCGGCGCCGCGGCGCCGCATGAGAGAGCAGCAGACGAGGAGCATAGGTGAGCGGCAAAGACAAAGGCGGCATCATGTCAAAGCTTGCCGAGACTGGACAACACATCAGGTCCAGTCAGGCATGGTCGAGCATTTTCCGACCCGGCTCGCCGTTTCGTGACGGGTACTCCGATACACCACGAAATCGTTCATACGTGATCATGAACAACGTGCTCTATCACCTTCATCCAGTGAAGGTGAAGCGCCACGGTGTTCGCCTCTCCTATACGTTGTGCCTGGGTGGGTTGAGTTTCTTCCTGTTCATCCTGCTGACGATCACCGGTATCTTCTTGATGTTTTATTATCGGCCGACGTCACCGCAGGCGTTCCTCGATATCCAGGCATTGGCAACCGACGTAACGTTCGGTCAAGTGGTGAGAAATATGCACCGCTGGGGAGCACACGCAATGGTGCTCACGGTGTTCCTCCACATGGCACGGGTGTTCTACCACGGGGCGTACAAGCCGCCACGGGAGTTCAACTGGGTTGTCGGCATCGTGCTGTTGCTGCTCACGCTGTTGCTGTCTTTCACCGGCTACTTGCTGCCGTGGGACCAACTTGCTGTTTGGGCCGTCACCGTGGGTTCCAACATGGGACGCTACGCACCGGTGATTGGAGACCAGGTCAGTTTCGCCCTGATCGGTGGTACACAAATCACCCCGGACACCTTGCTCCGTTGGTATGTGCTCCATGTTCTGTTCTTACCGTTCGTCATCGTCATCTTTATGGCCGTCCACTTTTGGCGGGTCCGTAAAGATGGCGGTATCTCAGGGCCGCTCTAGGAGACACGATGGCAGGACTACCAGAACATCTTCTTCGTCGCTCGGCCGAGGCAAAGGCCAAGGCAACCGGGCGCCCAGTCGAGGAGATTCTCGCCGAACTAAAGGGTGAAGCACCTCCCCCAGCTGCTGGAGCACCATCGGCGGGTTCGGGACCGGTTCGCGACCTGGCGAAGGAGTCTGCCGACCTTGGCGTCCCCGAGGATCTTTTGCGCCGGGCGATGATCGCCAGGGCGAAAAAGGATGGCACGCCAATACCAGGTGAGCCTGGGGCCGCACCCGTGGCGGCTGCCGGGACTGCACCCGTGGCGGCCGGATCCCCGGCCCCGATTCCCACGATTCCCGAGGGTGTCCGCACACAACGTCTGCTGACCGTCGTCAAGGCGGGTGCGATCCAACAGACGAAGCGTGAACCGGCCGACAAGGTGAATACCTGGCCACATCTTCTCGCTATCGAGTTTGTCGCATTGCTGGTGCTCACCGGCCTGCTCTTCGTATTCTCGATCTACGTCGATGCGCCGTTGTTGGAGTTTGCGAACTTCAACCAGCAACCGAACCCGTCGAAAGCGCCCTGGTATTTCCTCGGATTGCAGGAATTGCTGTCTTACTTTGATCCAATGGTTGCTGGTATTATTATTCCAGGTTACGGATTGGCCGGTTTGGCGTTCATTCCGTATCTCGATCGGAACCCTTCGGTCCGACCGTCCGACCGAAAATTAGCAATCATGATCTTTACATTCTTCGTCATGGGGGCAGCCATTCTCACAACCTATGGCTCGTTCTTCCGAGGCCCGGGATTCAACTTCACGTTCCCCTGGGTAGATGGGATATTTTTCGACTTCTGATGGATGCTCAAACCACTTTCATAATCGGTATCGCCCTGGTCACTCTCCTGGTCGTTGCGGCCGTTTTGAGCGTCGCACTCAACAGGGGACCCAGCGCTGGTCCCGTCACCGGGTCGTTCGACCGCCGGGCCGCAAAGGCAGAACGGGCGGCACGCAAGGCTGCGGCACGCGCACGAGCGGCGGCATCGACCGACGAAACCGGTTCTGCAACGGTCGTTCTCGCAGAGACTCCCGAAGACACCGAACCAATACCCGATCCTCTCATGGAACGCGAGACTATTTCTGCCGAGGAATATGGCGTCAACCGCCGAATGTTTTTCAACCGGGCGATCCTGGGCTTTTTCGGAGCTTCACTCGGCTTTTTCGGTCTGGCGTCGCTCGCCTTCCTGTGGCCGAAACTCAAGGGCGGGTTTGGAACCCCAGTCTCCGCCGGCAATATTGATGACCTGCGCGCCGAAGTGATTCAGAGCGACGGTACGATCAAACCGAAACCGATTCCTGCGGCCCAGGCCTGGATTGTGCCGTTTCGCGGTGACGTGTCGAAGTCCATCCTGGCGGATGTCGCAGATACGGTGATCGTTGGGGCAGGCGCCGAGCCAGGGATAATGGCGATCTGGCATCGCTGTCCGCACCTCGGCTGTCGCGTCCCCGAATGTCTCCCGTCCCAGGGATTCGAGTGTCCGTGCCACGGCTCTAAATACAACTTTCACGGCGAATACATCGAGGGTCCCGCACCTCGCAACATGGACCGGTTCAGGGTTACTATCGACGCAGAAAATAACCTCATCATCGATACCGGGACGATCATCGAAACCTCACGAGCACCGGTGAAAAGCGTCGCCTACCCACAAGGACCATCCTGCCTGTGACACCCATCCAAGCGCTGTACTACTTTGTCGAAGCGCGCCCTACGCGCACCGGCCCTCCGAATGTGGGGATCGGTGCAATCCTGCTCATCGTTGCTGCCGCAGTCTTTATTGCGTGGGTGGCCTGGTTGTGGATCGCCGCACGTCCGTCGTCGGGTGGGGAAGAAACTGCACTGAACCTCCAGCCGTATCTGTCGGACGATGAACTCGAAACCACCAAACTGAATCGTGTGCTGCGAGCTGCGATGGTTGCCGCGGCAGTACTCGCTCTTGTCCTCCCCATCTACTACGTCAACGAGTCGGGGCGTCAGATCAGCGCTGCGGAGGCGCTCCAGGACAGGAATGTCGACGAGGGCGAACGCTGGTTCAATGAGTTCTCCTGCGCAAACTGTCACGCCGACCTTGGTGTCGGCGGTGGAGCCCCGTTTGTCGAAGCCCGCTCTGGTCTGGGCGTGTCGTGGGGGGCACCGTCGCTCAACGACATCTTCTACCGCTTTAACGATCTTGAGATTCAAAATATCATCAACCACGGTCGCCAGGGAACGCCAATGCCCGCAAACGGTATACCCGGCGGTGGCGCAATGACCTGGCAAGAGGTCGAGCAGGTGATGGCGTACATCAAGTCGTTCGAGATCACCCAGGGCGACGTTCTCAGGAAAATAGAACCGGCAGTACAAGCCGCCCTCAACCGTATGGCTACCGGTGACGAGGCGCTCGCCACCCTCATTCTCGAGCAACAGGCCCTGATCGACGATATTGCTGAGGCGCCATCACGCTTCGCCCCCATCAGCGACTTCCCGGAGCGGCTGAGTGCCGTTCTCGGTGGTGACGGAACATGCACCAACGCATCGGCCGCTCTTGTCGACCGAGCATGTGGGTCTCCCGGCACGGATACCGATCGCGACGGTATCACAGACAAGGCGGAAGCCTTGTTCAACGACATGTCAAAGGTCGCGTTCGAACAGCTTCAGACCCGCACCGTGAACTCCCAGGGCGAAATCGTCTTCGTCGAGAGTCCACAACTCAGCATCATCCTCGATCCGACAAACGCCTACTCAACCACCGCAGCCTCCGGCTCCCCGATCAAGGACATCGATGCCGTCGATTCGTTCCTCACGGTGTTCGGCGCCCGCCATGTCAACCTCCAGGTTACGGCGGAACGCAACGAGGCGTTTGAGGCAACCGCACTGGCGTCAATGGAGTATCTCGTTCAGGCGGCGTCCGACCGGCAGTGGTTCGTCGACTTCGGCCAGGTAGCAGCCGACACCGGTCTTTCTGCGGACGAGGCCGAGCGTGCGGTCGGGCTGTACAACGCCTTCTGCGCCCGCTGTCATACCGGGGGGTATTCGGCCGGTGTTGGATATGAGCAGAAGCCAGGCTCGGGTGCCTGGGGTCCGTCGCTTCTCGGCGGCAAGGCGAACCAGCAGTTCCTGAGGCTTGAGGACCACGTGAAGCTCATCCTCAAGGGAACCGATGCGGGTCAATCCTACGGCGTCAACGGTCTCGGTACCGGGCGGATGCCCGGTTTCGGAAAAATGCTCACCCAACGCGACATCGAGCTCATAGCTATCTACGAGAGGTCAATGTGATCCGGCTCGCCCTACGCATCCACCGCGACGAAAGTGGCCTGACGGGCCTTGAAAAGCTCGGTGTTGTTGCCATCATCATCTCGTTTCTGGCATTCATCCCGGCAGCTCGCGGACTCGTCGGCGATATCTACACCAAACTGTTCAAGTCGGTCGACGAGTCGGGTGCAACAACCACATTCTCGACTGCCGCTCGCGGTATCCTCGTCGCGATCACGTCGATCGTGGCGTTCGTTGGATCGGGTTTCCTGTTGGTCTACACCAATCTCGGCAAACGACTTGGGATGCTCGTGACCGGTGCCGCCCTCTTCGGGTGGCTCACGATCGGCTCCATGCTCTTTGTCGTCTACGCACCACGTGGTCTCCGCCCCTCAAGTGTCGTTGGCCTCGGGTCAATCGAAATCAGGATTCCGGCGATCGGTCTTGCCGTTGCCTCACTTATCCTGTTTGTCATGTTTGTCGTCGCCCTCGACAAATACGAAAAGGAATCGGACATCTAACGTCCACCCGATTCGTTTGACAATAAGAAAAGACGCCGAATCCGGCGTCTTTCGTATGTGCGGGCAAGCCGCTTATGTACGGGTGAACCGATAGCCGGATCGTTACCCGGTCGCCTCATCGTGGTGCAAGTGATAGGTGAGTATCTGGAGTTCCGTGGAAAGATCGACTCGTCTCACTACAACGTCGGAGGGCACCTGAACGATCGAGGGAGCAAAGTTAAGGATCGATCGCACCCCCGAAGCGACAAATCGGTTCACGACATCCTGAGCACCACTCGCCGGGGTCGCCACGATCCCGATTGCGATGTCGCGCTGCTCCACGATCCGAGGGAGGTCGTTGAGGTCCTCGATCACCAAATCTCCGATGCGACTACCAATCTTTTCGCTATCGGTGTCAAAGATGGCACTCATCTCGAACCCCCATGCCTCGAAGCCGCCGTAGTTCGTCAGCGCCGCCCCGAGGTTCCCCGCTCCCACGATGGCAACCCCATACCCGTGGGTCAGGCCGAGAGCCTCGCGAAGGTCCACCCTGAGTTCGGCAACCCCATATCCGACACCTCGCACACCGGCAGCTCCCAAATAGGAGAGATCCTTACGGACTTGAGCGGAATTCAACCCGACGATCTGGGCGAGCTGCTCGGAGCTGATCGTCGCCTGGCTCGGCGGCATATCACCGAGTGACCGAAGGTATACCGGCAAACGCGAGATTGTCGCTGATGGGATTGTGATGTTTTTCACAAGCGAGAGGATAGCTCAGCAAGGACCAGCAGAATCCACGCCCTCAGGCCGAGGACCTCTTGGCGGAGACGAGAGCAACCAGAAGACTGGGGGTTGACACCCGGCCGGCCGCAAGCACGGTGCCGTCTTCTCGGAGTATCACAGGAACGCTGTTCCCGTAGCGCTCGACCAGCGCCGTATCGGAGTCGACGTCCACGGTGACCACGTCGATCCCAAGGCGTGCCGCATGGGCGGATGTCCTGTCGTGGAGGTCGTCGCAGATCGAGCATCGCTGGCGCGTCACAAACGTTACGTGGGGGCGAGGTGTCATACTCTCACCGCTACAATGTCACGCATGCGCCCAGCCACCTCTCTCGTCCTTGTTGTGTTACTTGCTCTCATCATGGGTGCGTTTGTCATCAACATCTTCATGCGTGGGCTCGTGTAGGGATTTCAGCAACGACACCCCCGAGTGGGTCCGGATCAATCGGCTGATCTGAGAAGTCCACTCAGCGAAACCGGTGTCCCGCTCTCCGGTTTCAGGAACGTGACTGCAACCCGTTCGTCGAGCGGATACGACTCGGTCGCTGCACCGTTGCGAACGTGGACGGCAATCTGACCGAACGGATCGACAAAGAGCCGCCCCTCGGTCTCGGCGACCTGCATCAGGTCGTCGTGCCACGAAATCCTGTGCTCAACGGCCCCGATTCTCATGATGACATCATCACCTTCGACGATCCCCACCATGGCCAGATCTTCAGGGGAAACGTTGCATTGTGCGGTCCCGGTCCCGTCCACCCACAGCACCTCACCAACAACGGCACCACCGCTGTGCTCAACGAGGGGAAGGATGAGCGGGTTCACCGACTCGGGGTCCCGATGGGGGCCGAGATCGGTGATCGTGGCCTGTCCCGACGCGAGTGCCGCGGCTGCCGGAGCAAGGATGTCGCGTACGGTCAGCACCGCACCCGACGATGGAATCCGGAAGTCATCGGACTCCAGGGCAACAATCACGTCGGCTCCGCCCACCATCGCAACCGCCGGGGCGAGAAGCCCATTGTCGGGGCCGACGAAGAATCCGACCGGTGTTTGAGCTGCGATCAGGGGCGTGGGCGATGGCATCACGGAGCCGAGCACGACACCGCGTGGCATGTACTGCACGGTACGCAACAGTGCGAGCGCACCGGCTCGAATGTTCCCTGCTGGAATCTGGTGGGTGATGTCGATAACGGTGACCGCGGGATCGATACGGGCAACCACACCATGGACCGCACCAATATGCTCCGGCGTGTGACCGAGGTCGGAAAGAAATGAGACAGGATCGGACATGACGAGAACGTTACTCCAGACTCGTGGGACCCTGGCCGACGGGGAACATGCCGGCATGTGCGATCGCCGCAGGAAGATCGACGCCAAGCTGGGTCCCCAACCAGCGACCCGTGGCAACCACAGCACCCGGGTCGAGTCCATGACTGAAACCGGAGCGGTCGAGCAGGTACAACACATCTTCAGTGGCGACGTTGCCTGTCGCTTTCGGCGCAAAGGGGCATCCTCCCGAGCCACCAACGGAAGCGTCGATGGTGCGCACACCGAGACGAAGGGCCTCTGCGACGTTGCCAAGACCCGTGCGACGGGTGTCGTGAAAGTGCAATCTGAGCGGCACTCCATCGAGGACAGCCTGTATCCGCGGGACAAGCACTGTCACGTCACTGGGTACAGCGACACCGATTGTGTCGCCAAGCGCGACTTCATCTGGGCCCGTCGCGGCCACCGCACGGACAAGGTCGACGACATGGTTGGGATCGACCTCGCCATCAAATGGGCAGCCGAATGCGACGCTAATCGTCACTGAAACTGACCGGCCCGCACTTCTTGCGATTGGAACCATGCGTTCAATTTCCGCCAATGTATCCGCGACTCGGGTGCGTTGGTTCGCCTGGTTGAACCCTTCACTAGCCGCCACGACCATGTTCACTTCGTTCACGTTCGTCTCGAGAGCGCGTTCGAGTCCGCGTTGGTTGAGCACAAGTCCGATGTAGGAAACATCGGGGCGACCCGCCAATGCCTCGCAGACGGCCTCGGCGTCGGCCATTTGGGGGACGAGCCTTGGATGCACAAATGACGCAACCTCAATGCGGGTCGCACCGGCGTCGACAAGCTTGTCGATCAGCGATACCTTGGTCTCGGTGTCAAGAATTACGGCTTCGTTTTGGAGCCCGTCGCGGGGCCCGACCTCTACAAGCTGCACATCCATAGGGGGAAGAGTAGTGCCGGCGGGGGCGTCAGCCACCAGTCTGAAGGTCGCGGACCAAAGAAACCAACTCTGCCTGCGAGTGGACGTCGAGCCTGCGGAACATTGACTTGATGTGGTTGCGCACCGTGTGCTCGGATACTTCAAACTTCTTGGCGATCGACACAACACGGTGACCGTCGAGGAGTTGTTGGAGCACTTCGCGTTCGCGTCGCGACAGCACCGCAAGCTCTTCATGATCCAACGAATTGGTGTTGATCACGTGAGAAACGTCGAGTCCAGCTCGGGTTACTTCGGCTGCGATGCGCCGCAGAGACTCCTCCAGATGTGCGAGCCGCCCCGGGCCGCTGACGGCAAGGTCGGGTTCGGAGGGGATCACGAGCCACAGCAAGGCTGCGATGCTCGACCCGGCACCGTTCATCGGGATGAGCTGAATCGACACGGGCCGCTGTCGACCACCCTCGCACAAAATGGTCCACTCCAAGGACAACGTCGCATCATGGAGGCCACCCTTGCTGACGGATGTAACGAGCGCCTGGTAGCGGTCATGTTGATCCTCCGAGAGCCATACGGGCGGTTCGACCGATCCGAAGGGAGCGCGGGCATCACCCCCGACTAGTTCATTGAGCGCGCGATTAGCGTACGACCGCTGCCCGCGAGCATCAGTGATTAAGACCCCGTCGCTCATGACCTCAAAGAGGGCCTGCAACGGGATGACTACGTTTGGCGACTTTACTTGCGCTGCCACACCAGCACTTCCTTTTCCTTACCGCACCCGTAACCACCGTAGGCCACTTCGGGGCACACCGATAGACCCGTTTTTGGTTGGTCGAAAGGGCTAGTTCCCTGTCTACCGCACAAGTATGACCCACGAACGAATGTCCTCATTCCCCGGCCCCGCTTATCGCACCCCGAATCGTGGGCCCAAATGGTTCATCCGATCAGGTGACTGTCCGATATACGGACGGTTGATTGCGATTTTCGGACGTACGTTCTACGCTTGCCACATGGCCGAATCGTCGAAAACTGTCAACCTCGCCCTCGAGGTTCTCCGCCGCGTTCCCGATGCGCCGAATCCGACCGCAACCGGCCTCGCCCTCGACCTCGGAACAAGCCGGCAGGCGGTGTTGCGGTGCCTGCATTCTCTTGAACAATTCGACATGGTGTATCGGGATGAGGCCGGGTGGGTCCTCGGCCGTGGTGTACTCGAACTCGCTCACCGCGCCACCGGTGCCCTGGTCAACGCATTGCGACCGACACTCACGAACCTTGCCGCCACCTGGAATGAAACCGCACTCGTGGCCCTACCTGTTGGCAACCAAGCCGTCGCCGCAGACCAGGTGATGGCGCTCGGTCGCATGGTTCGGATCGACTACGCCGTCGGTTCTGCCTACGAACTCACCGTGGGAGCCCACGGGCGTGCGATCCTTGCATTTCATCCCGACCGCGACGCACTCGCCACCTCCGCGTCCCTCCTTGGCGAGATTCGATCGATTCGAAAACGGGGTTATGCGGTGTCACACGATGAGATTGAGCGGGGGGTCACTGGAGTTGCGGCTCCGATTCTTGACACCACCGGCGCTGCGATCGCTTCGATCGGTATCGTCGCACCATCTCAGCGAGTCTCTCACCTCGGCGAACTCGCGGGCGCAATCGTCGCGGCGGCCTCGCATGCGACCCGTCAGCTGTCCGCCAACGAAACCACCGTCCTACTGCATCAAGATCTTGTAAGGAGATAGCCGTGCCCCACTACCGCTCCGTCGGAGACGTACCACCGAAGCGCCACACGATCTTTAGACAGCCCGACGGTTCTCTCTACACCGAGGAGCTGATGGGCGAAGAAGGCTTCGCCTTCGACTCGGCACTGCTCTATCACAAGACCCGTCCCACTGCGCTTGTCAGTATCGAATCACTGTCAAGCGAGCACGAAGCACTGCATCGCAACACACCATTGCTCCCCCGCCACCTCCGCTCTCACAAACTCGGCGTTACCTCGGACCTTGTCGCAGGCCGCCATCTGCTGATGGGGAACGACGACTGTCGAATCTCCTACGCCCACGTCTCGACATCTTCGGACCTCTATAAGAACGCGATCGGCGACGAACTGGTATTCATCGAGGAGGGCGATGGTTACCTCGATTCAACGTTTGGGAGGCTGGCATTCAAGACCGGTGACTACGTCGTCATCCCGGCGTCAACGATCCATCGCTGGGTCATCACTTCGGAGACGGTTCGTGCGCTCATCCTGGAAACAACGGGCCACGTCACACCTCCGCGGCGCTACCTGTCGCGGGCGGGCCAGTTCCTTGAACACGCACCATTCTGCGAACGAGATATCCACGGACCCAGCGAGCCGCTGCTCGAAGACGGTGAGGAAGTGCCGGTCCTGGTGAAACACCGTGGCGGTCTGTCGCGTTTCGTGTTCGAGAACCACCCCTTCGATGTCGTTGGTTGGGATGGCTGTTTGTACCCACACACACTCTCGGTATATGACTTCGAACCCATCACCGGCAGAATCCATCAGCCACCACCCGTTCACCAGACATTCGAGGCACCCAATGTCGTCATCTGTTCGTTCGTGCCACGGTTGTACGATTATCACCCGGATGCCATCGCGGTCCCCTATCACCACGCCAACGTTGACTCCGACGAGGTCCTGTTTTACATGGATGGCGATTTCATGTCCCGCAAGGGCTCGGGCATTGCCCAGGGTTCACTGTCGTTACACCCCGCCGGGCATACTCATGGGCCCCAACCAGGGTCGGTCGAGGCTGGCCTCGGCAAGGCGGGAACAGAGGAAATCGCAGTCATGATCGACACTTTCCGCCCGCTGGATATTGGAACCTCAGGGTTCGACTGCGAGGACCCGGCGTATCTGACAACCTGGCGAACGAAATAACAATGTTTGTTGACGCTCGCCGAGTCCTCCTTGAAGGTCTCATCGACTACGCCGGCCTGTTCCCACCGGC
Source organism: Actinomycetota bacterium (assembly GCA_013151445.1). Taxonomy (GTDB): domain Bacteria; phylum Actinomycetota; class Acidimicrobiia; order Spongiisociales; family UBA5794; genus BMS3BBIN02. Next base: position 15,333 of record JAADIG010000008.1, on the reverse strand, counting down.
ATCGCTCTCCATGGCCGATGCCGTCGCGGAGTATCGCTCGATACGAGAATCCCCCGACTCCTGGATCGCGGCACGGTTTATCGTGCCAGCGAGCCGCCTCGTGGAACTCGCATCCGTACTCGCACCAACGATGCGAAGAGGAGAACCGACCTGGCCGATAGCTGTGATCCTCGACGGTGACCTCGGAAGCGCTGTTGCATCAACGCAGGTGATGTCCGCTGAGATGGGTTCCGCAGTCCAGTTTGTCTTTGCTGAGGTGCCGCTTCCCGTCGACATTGATGGCCCCGACTCTGTGTCAGAGCTGTACGGTTTCGTCGATGCCGTATGTGCGATATCTCCCACGATCGTTCCCTTCTTCGAGATTCCTCGCACTCCTGAATGGCGGGCCAGGCTTGGTGTGGTTCTGCCGATGATCGCCGCGGCATCAGCTGATCGTCATCGTCTACTCGGAGCGAAACTGCGCACCGGCGGCACAACGAGCGAGGCCTTTCCGTCGTCAGCGGAGGTGGCCGACTTCGTCATCGGTTGTGCCGCGAGCGGGGTGCCCTTCAAGGCCACCGCAGGGCTGCATCATCCGTACCACCACACCTGGCATGAACTTGGTGTGCAACGTCACGGTTTCATAAACCTGCTCGTCGCGGTAGCGCTTGCTGACGTTGGTGCGTCGCGAGACACGATCATCGCTGCGCTCGACGTCACCGCGGACAGCGGATTCCCCGTTGGCATGACCGGCATTTCCGTTGGCGACGTCCTCCTCGACGTACCGTCCCTGCAACGGATTCGCACGACTCGATTCCCATCGTACGGAAGCTGTAGTTTTGATGAGCCTACCGACGAACTGCGGGCGCTTGGCCTGCTTCCGAAAGGACCCACATGACTCCGAATCCCACCCTGGAGCCCTCCCTCGAATCGTGGGTCCCGATCCCCGACGGCTCCGACTTTCCCGTTCAGAACCTCCCGTTCGGTGTCTTTAGCAACACGGATGGGACTCGCTGCGGCATAGCGATCGGCGATGCGATCGTTGATCTGGCGGTGACCCACGAACGAGGCTTGCTCGACGGGCTTGGTCTCCCGGTAGACGTGTTCGCGGCATCGACACTGAACCGATACTTCGCTCTCGGCAACCCCACCTGGCAGCGTGTTCGCACGCGACTGTCGCATCTCCTCACCGACGACACGGCAGGCCTTGCGGATGTTGCCGACTCGGCCCTCGTAACGCGGGCCGATGTATCGATGCATCTTCCCGTCGCTGTCGGTGACTTCGTTGACTTCTACTCGTCGATTCACCATGCAACCAACGTCGGTCGCATGTTTCGTCCCGACGACGAACCGTTGCTACCAAACTGGCGTCAACTCCCCGTCGCGTATCACGGACGGGCATCAACAATATCGGTCTCGGGGACGGCCCTACGCCGACCAGACGGGCAGCTTCCACGCCCCGATGGTCCGGTTTTTGGCCCGACGGAGAAACTCGACTTCGAGCTCGAGATGGCGTTCGTCACCGGCCCAGCGAACGATGGCAAACCGATTCCCGTCGAGATCGCCGAGAACACCATCTTCGGTCTCGCTCTCCTCAACGATTGGTCCGCTCGGGACGTGCAGGCGTGGGAGTACCGACCGCTCGGGCCGTTCAACGCAAAGTCGTTTGCGACGTCGATGGCACCCTGGATCGTGCAACTCGAAGCCCTCGCGCACGCCAGAGTTCCCCTGTCAGACCAGGAACCCACACCACTGCCCCATCTCGCCACACCGAACAAGGGTGGATTTGATATTGCGCTCAGCGTTGATCTCAACGGAACACGGGTCTCGGACTCCAACTTTCGCCACATGTACTGGTCGATGGCACAGCAACTAGCCCATCTCACATCCAACGGTACGGCCATTAATCCCGGTGACGTCTACGGATCAGGGACGATTTCAGGCCCCACCCCCGACTCGTTGGGTTGCCTGCTCGAAATCACACACAACGGAGCAGAGCCGATCACACTTGCCGACGGGAGCCAGCGGTCCTTTCTCCTCGACGGAGACGAGGTACTGATCCGCGGCCACTCGGGTGACAGCGGAGCCCCGCGCATCGGTTTCGGTGAGGTTCGGACAACGATTCGGCCATAGATCGGCGGAAAACAACTTGAGACCGGTCGAGGCACTATTCTTGCCGTCTCAGAACAAGGACCACAGTGGCGACCCTACGACTCTTTGCTTCCCTCAGGGAGGCTGCAGGAACATCTTCAGTCGATATCGACGCCGACACTGTCGGGGAGGTGCTCGATCAGGCCGCAGCACAGTTCGGTGAGGTTTTCCTCGCGGGGCTTGCGACCGCCCAGACCTGGCTCAACGGTGAACCGACCAACCGAGACGCTCGCGTAGGCAGCGGCGACGAAATCGCGCTAATTCCTCCTGTGTCCGGAGGTGCCCTCACCCAATCGACGAACACCCCCTCGCTCGACAGTGTGTTGTCCGCCGCGGTGCTGGGTATCTTTGCGCTCGGCCTGACATTGAGTACGGGCATATGGGTCGTCCTCGCAGTCGGTGGTGTACTCGGATGGGTATGGGATGTCAGCGAGACGATGCGCACACGGGGTGCACGGGTGAACGTGGCCGCGGCGATGATCGGCTCCGCCCTTGGTGCCAACGCTGCGTGGGCCTGGGGTTATGTTGGTGTCGCCGTTGCCGTCTCGGTAGCAGCAATCGTGCCAATGGCATGGGCCGTGACCGGGTCGAACCATCGCAACCTCGCAAACCTTTCGCACACGGCAACGTTGTCCGTCGTTGGGACATTGGCCAGCGGGTCCCTCGTTATGGTGCGCATCACCTCGCTCGAACAAACCCGCATGCTTCTGCTCGTTGCCGGGCTGACGGGGCTCGGTGTCTGGATTGCGACCCGTCAGACCAACCCGACTGCACAGGTCTCCACGTTCGATGCCAATACGGCGACGCTCGGTGCCGCCCTCATCGGTGGCATCGCTTCAACGTTCCTTACAAAGGGGATTTCGATGCCGGCGGCGGCACTCGTCGCCGTCATCACGGCCCTCGGCATGATCGCCGGGAGGTCCATTGGCTCGCTTATTCGCACCGATCAGGTGCTCCACACCACCACATCACCCGGTCGCCTCACAGGCCTCGACTCGATGACCGTCGGTGTCGCCGCATTTTGGATGGCCGCCCGCTGGTTTCTCTAGGCATCAGCCGCCGGAGACGTCCCTCTACCGACGACAGGCCACGACCCACCAAGACTGAAGGTCATCGGGGATACGTTCCACTAGGTCGGCGGTCGCGGTGCTCATCGGGCAATCATATCGCCGGCCTGGATGCCGATCACGGCGGCGATCAGTCCAACGACGACCGACACAGTGATGTAGAGCGCGGCGGTGCCGGCGAAACCGCCACGGAAGAGATCCCCCGACTCGACCGCAAAGGTGCTGAATGTTGTGAACCCGCCGAGAAGTCCAACAAACAGCCCGAGCCGAACATCCGGGTGAGCAGACGCGCCAAGATACCCGACCATGAAACCGAGTACTACCGATCCGAGAACATTCACCAGGAAGGTGCCGACTGGAAACCCAACACCCGTCGCAGGCCATGTCTTTGTCACCCAGTACCGCATCGCGCTACCCACAGCACCACCGGCCCCGACAAACAGGAAAGATCGCATGGATGCAGGCTAGCTCGCTCCGGGTCCCCGAGAATCACCGTCGCTGACGGTTCTTCGCCCGCATCTTCCAAACGAGCCGGTCCAGCGGGTGCCGGAACGCGGAATCGGGCAATGTGCCAAAGCCGAAGTAGTTGTTCCCCGGCCCGAAGAACCTGCATTCGTACCCGGTATCGCTAAGCTTGCGCAGATGACGATCTCCTTTCGCCTGGTACGCGGACGCGCCCTTGCGTCCGCTGCCCTCGCGTTGTTCCTCCTAATTCCGACAGGGGCCCTGGCACAGACCCAGGAGCAGATCGACCGCGCCCGCGATATTGAGCACACCGCCCTTGATGACTACAAGGAAGCGGAGGCCCGTCACGATGAGGCCCTGACCGAGTACCTGCTCATCAACGCCGAACTTGAAGAACTCACCTACAAGACAACTCGCCTCATCGATCAGATCAGGGCCTACGAGAGTGAAGCGTCGATCCTCAAGAATCGCGCCGAGACGCTCCTGTTCGAGTCCTACACGTCGAACACCAACTCAACGTTTGTCGGGCTCGCACTCGAAGCCGGGTCTATCCAAGATCTGATGACGGCGCAGCTCCTTCTCGAACGCGCCGCAGAGCGCGAGATTGCTGAACTCCAGAGCTACACCGCAATCACCGCCGAGGCGGGCAAGCTCAAAGTCGTGCTCGACGAGGACCGTCTCCGAGTTGCGGAGATCCAGAACCGAAGCGAAGAGCTGGTGATCGCCCTCGACAAGACCAGCGAACTCAAGGCCGCAGCCCTCCAGTCAGCCAGCACAGAAACCCGCGAGGCGATCAGCGCCTACAACAAGGAACAGGCCAGGCTCAAGGTACTTGAAGCCGCCAAGAAACGCGGTGTCGCTGGCGGTTTCCCACCGGAAGCAACACCGAACTTCTTCTGTCCCCTACCCGGTGCCTCATTCATCAACGACTGGGGTTTCCCCCGTTCCGGTGGACGTACTCACCAGGGTACGGACATCTTCAACGCCAGGAACAAACCCGTGATCGCCGCCGGCAGCGGCACCGTGCGTCTCAGAACCGGTGGTCTCGGTGGGGTGACGATCTATCTCACAACCGATTACGGCATGCGCTTCTACTACGCCCATCTTGAGGGATATGCCTCGGGTCTCAAGAACGGAGATCGGGTTACCGGTGGTCAACTCATTGGGTACAATGGGAACTCGGGAAATGCCATCACAACACCAACGCACGTCCACTTCCAGATGCAGGCCGTTGGCGGCCAGTGGAAGAACCCGTACCCAACATTGCGGGCGAGTTGTTAGCCTACGGGTACACCATCCGGAGACAAGTAATGCCAGAGAGTCACAGACGCCGAATCGATACCGTGCAGGATCCCGCGTTCGTGGAAGGACTCGCCGACGCCGATATGGACTCGCTGCGCGAGAAACGTAAACTCTGCAACGACCTCGACACAGAACTGTCCTACTACCGTCGCCTCCTGCACGGCCGTCTCGATCTCTTGGACTTTGAGATCCGAAGACGCTCAGGCGAAGAAACTCGCAGCCTCATTGAGGCTCTTCCCGAGATCCTGGCGAGCGAGATGCCAGATCCAAGGCGCACCGGGATGGCTCGATCACTCCCTATCGACGCTCCCGAGATCCCCGATTCCGGTCGCCGCACAGTGGATCGTGTACTCGGTGACGACTTTCTAACGAAGCTCCCCCTGCTCGGTGACGTAGAGCTCGAAGAGATTCGTAGCAGCCTTACGACCGTCGAACGCGTGGTCTCAAAGGATCGGCGGACAGTGTTTTCCGCCCATGAAATTATCAATGACGAACTTGCCCGCAGGTACCGCGACGGTCTCACAAGCGTGGACGAGTTACTCCAAAGTTCGTAGGCAACCCATGCTGGCCCGTGCCGTGCGCAACGGTGTTGTCGAAACTGTTTATGACGGAGGAGTCGTCGCCACCCGCAGCGACGGATCGGTGATCGCTACCTGGGGCACCATCGAACCGATGTTCTACTGGCGGTCCGCGATCAAGCTCATCCAGGCCACCGTGTCCCAAGAGGCCGGCGCCGATCTCGCCCCCGAGCAACTCGCCGTCGCATGCTCATCCCACTCGGGATGGCCGACCCACCTCGCCACGATACGAAAGATGCTGCACGACGTCGGGCTGAGTGAAGCTGATCTCCGATGTCCACCCGACTGGCCTCTCGGCCCGGCAGCCAGGGATCTGGTCGTTGCAGCCGGTCATCGAAACCCGCGCCCACTTTTCCACAACTGTTCGGGCAAACACGCTGCATGGCTCCGTGCCTGCACCGCACAGGGCTGGCCGCTCGGCTCCTACCTGTCTCCAGATCACCCCCTTCAGCAGCGCGTCGTCGCCCTCACCCGTGACGTCTCGGGAGTCGACCCGATGCCGACCGGTGTCGACGGATGTGGAGCCCCGGTCCTGCGAACAACCCTGACAGGGGCCGCACGAACGTTCGCTATCCTGTCATCTGATCAGCGTTTTCTTGAGTCTGCCACAGCCAGTCATCGTTACGCCGCGCTGTCAAGCGGTAGCGAGCGCCCCGATGCAAAGGTCGGAGCCTGGTGGGATGGGCCGCTAAAGGTTGGGGCTGCGGGCCTCATTGCCGCTGGTCGAAATGGTATCGGCATCGCCGCCAAGAGTTGGTCTGGAGACAAAGACATCGCCGTTGTATTACTTATCGAAGGAGCACGACGTTTGGGTCTTCTTTCCGCGGCTGCGTTGACGGCCCTTGCGGACGTTGCCAGGCCCGCGACACTCGGGGGTGGCACCCCACAGGGGGCCTACGAACCAACGTTTGACGGTGCTAACCATGGTTGATCCGATATCTGCCAACACGCGGATGGCATCACCGCTCTTCGACGCGGCACCCGTAGCACCACGCGTGGGACCCTTCCCGAAGACGCCATGGCTCGACGTGTGGCGCAGCCACTTCCCCTCCGGGGAGCTTGAACTCGTGTCGTCCGACGACACGCTGATCCCGATGATCATTGACGGAAACACCGTGACTTTCGCCGGACACGCCGACGTCACCGACTACCACGCACCTCTGGGGCCACAAGTCGTGGAGGTGCTCGGTTCGTGGGTTGAGAAGCTCCCCACAGGCATGCGACTCATCTTCGACTCGCTTCCTCGCGAGGCCGCGGTGGTGGTACGCGAGGCCATCGAGGCGGCATCCCTCGACGTGACAGAACGGGTGCACGAGGTCGCAGCCGTCATGACACTGGGTTCCAGCCGCGACGAATGGCTGGCGTCGCTCTCCAAGAAACAGCGTCACGAGGTGCGTCGCAAACGCCGTCGTTTCGTCGAACACTTCGGCGAGCCGACGCTGACGACGGTGACCGGTCACGACAGCGTCACGACGTTTGCCCAAATGCACCGAAAGGCCTTCGGTGACAAAGGTGAGTTCATGACCCAAGACATGGAAGCATTCTTCGCCGGACTCCACGAACGTGCCGACGCCACCATGTGTGCGCTACGCACAGCATCCGGGGACATCGCAGCCATGGCGTTCGGGTTTTTCGAATCCGACGGCTACTACCTGTACAACTCTGCGCTCGAACCAGAGTTCGCAGAGGGTGCTCCCGGCGTGGTCTTGTTGGACCTGCTCATCGAACACGTCATCGACCAAGGCATCCAGGTCTTCGACTTCCTCAAAGGGGACGAGGTTTATAAGTTCCGCATGGGCGCGTCCGCCCGCGACCTTTTTGTTGTCGAGGCGACAACATGATTTCGCGACTCGCCGTTATCAGCATGCACACCTCGCCACGGCTTCAACCCGGAGTTGGGAACGCCGGCGGGATGAACGTCTACATCGATGAGCTATCCCAGGTGATGGCCGAGCACGGTATCCATGTGGTCGTGTTCACACGAGCCTGCCAGGCCGGGGTGCCGATCGATGCAGAAGTGTCGCCGCTGTACACCGTCGTTCGCATCGAAGCCGGACCGACAAGACCAATACCGATGGCCGATATGGTGCAGCACGTCGATGAATTTGGTGACGGTGTTGAACGTTGGATCGACGAGTCGGGTTTGACGTTCGACCTCATACACTCCCACTACTGGTTGAGCGGCAGAACCGGCGTCCGTCTGAAGAACCGCCTCGGAATCCCACTGGCCAACTCGTTCCATACTCTCGGGAGAGTCAAAGATGTCAACCGCCGCGATGACGAACCTGCGGCATCGGAGATCCGCAAGGGCATCGAGTTCAACACCATTGCGCAGTCCGACTGCGTTGTCGCTTCGACACCGTATGAATTCGACGACCTCCTTGACCACTACGGGGCGACCCCCGAACGCCTGTGCATCAGTCCTCCGGGAATAGACCACACACTGTTTTCACCCGGTAGCCGGGATGAAGCGCGACAAACCTTGGGATGGGGCAATGAACCGACACTGCTGTGTGTCGGACGTATCCAGGCATTGAAGGGTTTCGACATTGCAGTGGCCGCCACGGCTGAGGTCGCACACCGTGGCATCGATGACGTGCGTCTCGTGATCGTCGGCGGACCGAGCGGTCCGGCAGGTGACAGTGAACTCGCCATGCTGCAGACATTGGCGACCGACCTCGGTATTGCCGACCGCGTGACGTTCACCGGCCCGGAGTCCCACGAGCGCCTCCCCGCCTACTACCGCGGTGCCGATCTCCTGTTGATGCCGAGCCGCAGTGAATCGTTCGGATTGGTCGCGGCCGAGGCGCAGGCATGCGGTCTGCCTGTGATTGCTTCGAGCGTCGGCGGCCTTCCGTACGTTGTCACCGATGGGGAGTCGGGGATCCTAATCGACGGGCACTCGCCGAGTGCGTTCGCCGCGGCCATCGACAAAACCCTCTCTTCTCCCGACGACCATGCCCACATGCAGCTCCAGGCGATCGCCAACGCCCACAAGTTCTCCTGGGAGAAGACGGTGGACCGACTCCTTGAGTTGTATGACGGGATCAAGGCCCTGTGAACCGGCCACTGTGGGATTTCGTCGCCACAACAACGTCTGCGTGGGCGACCGACCCGGAGTCGGGCATTGTCTGGGCGGGTGAGCTTGAGGGACGTCGCGGGGTGCGCATCGTCCAGGACTGTCGCGAGGCAACGACGATCTGGTTCGATTGTGGCGAGATCACCCTGCGGTTCGAGGCGTATCTGTTCGGCCGTCTCGATGATCCAACACTGCATCGTCGCTTCCTGAAGTTCAACCACACGAGCTGGCCAGCCCTGGTTTCGTTCGACCGACGCGATGACATCTATCTCACGGGGCGAGTTCCCGCTGGTTCCGTTGATCAGGACATGCTTGGTGTCGTCGTCGGTGCGGTCCATGACGGCGTTGAACGTCTCTTTCACCAGTGTGTGGAGGCCGCCCGACCGGGTCGCGAAAGATCGCGGTGAAATACTTGTCCCAGGCTGTTGTGCACAACCGGCTGTGGATATGTGGATAACAGCCGCCGGAGTGCCCTTTCCCCCGAGTTTGTTGCCCGGATCACGACTCGCGATAGTGCTTGACCGCAAGTAACCGCGTTTACAGGGGGGTTGAACACGATTTGAGGCTTCGGTAGGTTCCAAGTAGAGACCCGAGGTGCTGCGCCAAGGAATCCTCGTTAAGGGAAGTGCGGGACCGTTGGTTGCGGTATGTCGGGTCTCTCCTCAGTACAATCCCCTGGGTCGCTACCCGAGGCCGATCTCATCCCTGCACAACATCTGACCACACTCCAGCTCCCACTGCCGTGGGAAACGTTTGGATTCCCGAGCCAGTGGGTGGGGCGCTCCGTACATCTCGTGACTGGTGATCCGGCATGGAGCTGGTCCGAGACCGCTCCGACCTTCAACATACCTGCCGTTGAGGACACCGACACTGCCCTACAGGAGCCGACACATGTTGCAGGGTGGGCTGTTGACCACGTCGTCCTGCTCGTCCCATCACTCGACGAGGCGATTGTGGTTTTTGCTGAGGCGGGCCTCGATCCGCGGTTGCAAATGAAGGTCAAGGGTCGACCAGCGGCATTCTTTCGGGCGGGTCCGCTCGTCGAGGTCGTCGAGTCGCCGGTTCGTAACCCGGCGATTTATGGGGTCACGCTGGTCTGTGAGGAACCGCTGGAGGGCGTTGCATTGCGCTGGCGCGCCATGGGATTGAACATTTCGACCATCCAGGGTGCAATCCAACCGGGGCGTCGTATCTTTAGTGTCCATGACACTGAGGCAGGCTTCGCCGTGATGTCCGCTGACAAGGCGGTCCACTAGGTGAATTGTTAGCGCTCGGGTACCACCGGCACATTCGTCAAGAAGCAGAAAGCCCGAAGAAGAGTTCTCGTAGCCGGATGCGGGTCGTGGCGAACGTCGTGAGGTCCACCTTGAGCGACCCGACCCTGAGCCCACTCATGGACTCTCCGTGATGAGTCGCGACTCGAAGAGTGTCACCGTCGTGGTCAAGGACACCGAGACCGAGGCACTCACCACTGGAGTTTTGGATCCCGACGATGGTGCCGTCGAGAGGTTCCAGTTCGAACCCGTCGGGGAGCGTCGGTGCGAATACCGTTGGCTGCACACGCCACCGCGGTAGCGGTGGTGATAGCTCCCTGCGAAACGCGGCAGCGAGTTCTTCCGCTGCTTGAACAGGCCCGGCAGGCACTACCTGAACCTCGGGTTCCAGCACGGCAACGCGCGCAGACAGGAACCGCCGCAACATGCCAACGATCGCATCCATCTCGGTCCCTCGCTGGAGCGCAATGATGACCGATGGTTGTGCGAGTTCTGCAAGATGGTATTTCAGCGTTTGCCCAACTACTCCGGCAACCGCGCTCGTCGTGTCGACAACGATCAGTTCCGCACGCTCGCGGGCCTGGGCAACCAACGCCGCCACCGCAACCACATGAGGCAGGACGACACCGCGCGGGTGGGTCGATCCAACGAAGCGCAGGGCATCCGCTTTCGCGATGTTGTCGAGATCCTCAGACGACGACACGAATCTGAGTCCGACACATGCCGGCGGGCCGACCGACGACCGAGCGGTATCTGCGTCAACCAACGCACAGCGCAGCCCAGCATCGAGCGCGTCGGCGATAAGCAGACGCCCCAGGGTTGTTTTCCCCGTATCACGCGGTCCGATCAACATGACAACTCCAGTCTCTCCGACCATCCGTTCACGGATGGACGCAAATCTTTGTTGTTGCATGTGGTGGCTCCTCGGCAGCAGACGCGGGGACTGCTACGACCTAGCGTTACACAGATTGTCGCATAAGAGAGCACGTTTGGCCGGTGGCGGCCGCAGCCGACCAGGGCGGAGCGACGAATCAGGTCCCGCTGTAGGGAATCGACTCTCCCGGTGGGGCCCCGAAACGGGTGATCCGCGGGAGCTGATGACTCAACGACGAGCGATCCGAAGTCCACGGTGCGTAGGGAGCCATGGTGATCTCGGCGAAGTCCAAGATGAGTGACTCATAGTTCACCCGCCAACCCGCATAATCCGTCCACGCCCGGTCCTGGTCCGCCACGAGGGGTACGTCGGCCGCGCGCAGTGCGTTCCAGACCTCATCAAACTCCGAGCGTGCCACTGCGATGCGGTCGGTCGGGAGGGGATTCGCCTCGTATCCGATTCCAAAGAAGTCGGCGAGCCGCCGCAGTGCCAGGTAACCGGACCGGATGCACACCGCAGCCGCACCCTTCGGGTAGGAGACATCAACACAGGCTCTGGTCAAAGCAGCGGCATCGAGAACCGTTCCAGCCGCGGTCACCCATGACCGGTCGGGTTCCGGGGAACGAAAGAAGTTGAGTACCGGATAGGAAGTGTGCGACTCCTCTAGTTCCGCAAACCAACGCTCCCATTCAAGGAACACTTCGTCGAGGCGATCAAGCCATCCCAGGTTGTGGTAGCGCACGAGGAACTCACCGGCAGACGGTGGAGTGCCGGCTCTGACTTCGAGGGTCGCTACCTGGACCTCGCGTCGCGAGAACACGCTGTACAGCGTTGGCAAGTACGTGATCATCAGTGCCCCAAGGAACAATCCGAGCGTTGCCTCGGAGTAACTCAGGGCCTGATGAATACCGGATGCCGGTGGTGCGGACCCAAGCGTTGTTATTGACGATCCGCTCAGCACTGCGCCGGCGGAGAGAGAGTCCGCCCCCGTTGCCCAGAACACCAGGCTGTAGCCGCTCGCCACCGCCGCAAGCCACACCATGCCGAGCAACACCAGGCTGACCGGCCCGAACTGGGCCATGACCCGGTCCCGACCTTCATACGTTCGGCGTCTCCTCGCAGCCGTGGCGAAACCGAGAAACCCGACCCGGAACACAATTCGATTCAACATTGAGGTAGTCCCCCGCGGCAAGATGACGGTACGAACCGCAGAGAGCAACGTGCCGAAGATCAGGATCGTGCCCAACACGAGCAACCCGATGCTGATCCACACCGAAAGAGACGGGTTCAACCCGAGTGCGATGGCAGCGTCCGTCACGGTTGGGCCGCACCGTCGCGCAACCAGGCGGGCGAATCGATAGCTGGATCGAATTTGCGCAACGGCTCACCCGGCAGCCATGCGCTGAGATCCGCCACCTCCCATTGGTCGAGCGCATCGTCAACAATCGTCGCCCCGAGCTTGCCCTCCGCATCGACGATATCGCGATGTTTGGCCCGGGTTGCAACGGGGTGGCCATCTGATAGGTCGCAGACCTCCACGGCTCGCGAGGACAGATCGAACGTGCCAATTCGCCGCGACGTCTGCACAATGGTGTTCTTATCAACAGTGAGCAAAGGACGAAAAATGGGTCGTTCGATTGCTTGGTCTAACTCAACAAGGTGGGGGAACGTCTGCGAGGAGACTTGGCCGATCGCTTCACCCGTCGCGAGCACGGGGATTCCGAGACGGGCCGCAACACCGTCACCGGCCATCATCATGAGACGTTTCAATACGATCTGGCGGAGTCTCGGGTCGAGTTGCTCGCGCAGCGCATCCTTCACCGGTTGGAACTCAAGGATGTGCACACGGCCCCTGCTACCCATTCCCCACTCGCTCCACAATTGCTGGCCGACAGCGAGAGCATGATCTGATTGGGAACATTCAAGTTTGAAGTGCACAAACTCAACGGCGACGCCGCGGCGCATCAATGACCACGCCGCGACCGGCGAATCGAACCCACCGGACAGGAGCACGAGCGCCCGCCCCTGGCTCGCCAGCGGCATGCCACCGGCACCTTCAATGCGGTCGAGTAACACATGGGCGCGCTGGCCCTCGATACGAACCTGGACAGTTTCTTGCGGGTTGGTGAGGTCGACGCCGTCCGAAGCGGGAAACAGAGCCGCGCCAAGGGCGCGCTCAAGGTCGGCGCCGCGCCACTCGTGGGCACCGCGTCTCCGCACTCGAACCGCAAATCGTTTTCCAACAACTAGGGGCTGGGTATGCGGTGTGAGCGTGTCCACCAGGTCGTCGAGTGTCTCGAAGCGGAATGTCTGTACGCGGGCGATCGAGTGGATTCCAAAGACCCGTGCAAGACGGTCGGCGACCGTTTTGTAATCCGATGTCTTGATTTCGAGGCGGGCAGTACCGAGCTGGCGCATCTCGACGTTGATCGGCCCCAGGGCAGCTCTCATGTTCTTGCGAAGCTTCTTCGCAAACTTTCGACCAACCGTGGCCGATTTCAGGTAGATCTCGGGTGACAGCGTGACATGAGCGACCACTGCCAGCACGTCATCATCTGATGGTTTTTCGCTGGTGTTCATACGAACTCCGTTGTCGGGTAGGGGTCGGTCCGGTGTCGGGTAGGGTCCGAAACTTCTCAAGGTCCCCCGGATCTAACCCGATTCTACGCCACAACTGGTGATGCCAAGATCGTATCCCGGCGGAATCGTTCGCACCTTTCCCGACGGGCTCGCTTTCTTGGTCGTATGAAGACACGACACACGCGAAAGCGAGACGATAATGGTGGGTGGCCACGTCACAGAATCCTCGGTGCGCCGAGCCTTAGCGTTGATACTTACGCTACTGCTCGTCGCCGTCGGGTTGATCGCTGGAACACCCAGCGCGGGAGCAATCGTCCCCGCCTCCGTACAGACCTTCCAGGGCCGCATCGGCTTCTACAACGCCAGCACATCATTCATGACGGGTGCGTGCTCGGTGGCGTCGAGCGCCACGATCAACCTTCCGGCAGCGCCGGCCGGTGCCACAATCGATACCGCCTACCTTGTGTGGGCAGCATCGGGTAACACTGCCGACACAACCGCAACAGTGAACGGGACCCCGGTATCGGGAGTCGCAGTCACTGACTTCTTCGATCCGACCGAGGGTTACTTCCAGACCCGTACGAACATCACGTCTCTGGTCACGACCGCCGGTGGCACATTCACTATTGCCGATATCACTTCGGCGACCGGGGCACCATGGTGCACGTATTCGACAGTGATGAAGAGCGCCACCATCTATGTCTTTTACGAGGACCCGACCGAGCCGGTCTCTCAGCTCAACTTCTACTCCGGCCTCGAAATCGTGTACGGCAGTGAAACCACGGTCACCGTGTCACATGGACCGCTGGCGCCGAGTGCGACGGGCGCAATCGAGGTACTCCTCTACGAGGGTGATGCCGGGCTCAGCGGATCGCGCAACGGGTTCAGGGAACGCTTCCGGGTCAACGGCACCGTGACGAGTTCCGGTAACAATCAGTGGAACTCGTCGACCGGTATCGCCATCGACATGGACACGATGGCGGTCCCCGCTGGCGCTCTTACTGCCGGAGCAACATCGACCCAGCTCCGCATGTCCTCGGGCAACGACTTTGTATTGCTGTCCTCGTTCATTCTCGAGTCGCAGATCCAGGCTGCTGACATCGCGATCGGCAAGTCCGTCGACAATCCCCAACCCGACCCTGGTGACACTGTGACGTACACAGTGACCGCAACCAACAACGGGGTCGACACCTCCACCGGTGTCCAGGTGACCGATGCGCTCCCGGTCGGGGTCACGTTCGCCTCTGCCGCAGCGACCCAGGGCACTTACAACGCCGGTACCGGAATCTGGGCCGTTGGCACTCTCGCGAGCAGTGCCACGGTGACGCTGACGGTTACCGCCACGGTCGATGCGGGAACGGTGGGGAACACCATCGTCAACACCGCAACGAAGAGCGGCGGCTCCGGCCTCGATGTCGACGCGATGAACAACACTGCCTCAGCCTCTCTCACAGTGCGGGGCGCAGACCTCGCCATCTCAAAGACCATCGACAACGCAACGCCCAATCCGGGCGACACGATCACCTACACGGTGACGGCGATCAACAGCGGGCCAACCAATACCACGGGTGTCGCGATTTCGGATGGACTGCCGCCGGGTCTTACGCTCGTTTCGGCGTCCGCCACGAACGGCTCGTACGTTGGGTCGACGTGGACGGTCGGAGCGCTCCCAACCGGTGCGTCGGCGATACTCACGATCATCGCAACAGTCGACACAGGAACTGCCGGTTCGGACATCGTCAACACTGCCTCGGTGCTCAGCAACGATCTTGTCGACCCCGTTGCTGGCAACAACTCCGCTAGTGCGCAGCTACGAGTTCCCCTCGTTGACATTGCGGTCACGAAAACAACAAACAATGCAACCCCACTACCCGGCGACACGTTTACCTACACGGTGGCTGCAACAAACAACGGCCCCGACACCGCAACCGGTGTCACCGTCGATGATGTGATCCCAGCCGCTCTCACCCTGACTGGGGTGTCA
>JAADIG010000155.1 GCA_013151445.1 Actinomycetota bacterium | reverse complement strand
CCCCCATGCACCAGTTCCATGGACGTGAATGAGCAGAAGAGATACTCGGGTCAGATCTCAGCCGAGCGTGTACCGTGTAACAGGGGGAGTCTCGGCCCAAAGGAGGCCGCCATGACTGACGACGATCGCGGCCTACGTGTCTTGTTCAACTGGCTTCGGGGAATCCTACGCCTACTGGTCCGGTGGATAACCGACCTACTGGATCGAATCTGGCCACCCTCAGGACCGGCAGTTTCGAGCATTCTCCCGACGGAGGGCTACGCAGGAACCAAGGTCACGATTCGCGGGGTACGTTTCGCGACGACGCGAGACGGTAACGACGTGTCGTTCGACGGCACGGCGGCCAGGGTGATCGCTGCCTCGGACACCGAGATCATCGCGATTGTCGAGACGGGCACGAATACCGGTCCCACGACCGTGGTAGTCGACGGTCAGACTGCCACAGGCCCAGACTTCACGATCCTGACGTACCCCAACGCCGGTGCTGGCGAGGATGGCCCGCCGATCTACTTCGCAGGAACGGGATCGCCGGCAGCCACCGCCGGCAGCGTACCCTCGACCGGCACGGCGAACGTCCTCATCGCCCTCGTGCACCCGAACGATCGCACGCCTACCAATCCGGCCGGCCTCCGTCAGGACATCATCGACATCTGGGCCGACGTGACCACGTTCTATGACCAGGCGAGCTTCAACAGCTTGACCGTGGACGTGGACGTCATGTCGGCCTGGCATGAGCTATCCGGGTCCGAGGCTGACTACGTCAAGATGAACGGCGCGCCGGGATACCCCAACATCGACTGGGGTGTGATCGACCGGCTGTTGGCGGAGGCAGCACAGGCGGCTACCGATGACGGATTCAACCTGAACAACTACGACATGATGGCATGCACCGTGAACCTCAACGGTACCTTTATCCGGGCGTGGGCCAGCTTCAGTCGCCAGAACTTCAAGTACAAGAACACGGCCGCCAGCCTGGACATAGACATCACGCTCAATGATCCACTCCCTCAGCTCGTCGTAGGTGAGAACGCTGATTGGGGCCGGTGCGCGCACGAGTTCGGTCATAACCTGGTCGAGGCTTCCGGCGCTACGATCCGCGATGCGATCGGCGTGTTCACGCTGGGCGAGGATGTGTACGATTCGGACCTCATCAACCCGAGCGAGGCAACGGCCGAAGAGTTCGAAATGATGGGGTCCCACGACAACCATCCGCTCTTCTCGGGTTACGTCATGGATCAGCTCGGCTACTACGACGCGTCAGTAGCAAAACATGTTCGCTCGCTGACGTGGGATCGCAACCCGACGACCAAGACCTTCAAGATCGCTGCGCACGGGATGAGCCGTAACACCGCCGCAGACCGCTGCCACCTGGTCAAGATCAGAGTGAGCGATGGCCTGTACTACTACATCGAGGTCCGGCAGCGTCCCGGTACCACCGCCCAGATCTTCGATGGCGCGATCCCTGTCGGTACAGCACCCAACGACGGCGGTGTGATCGTCACTCGTGTCCTCACAGATGAGGTGAATCTCAACCAGCAAACGCGCTTCATCACACTCCTGCACGACGAACGGGTGCTGAAGAACGGAGAGACCGCGATCGACCCCGCACGCGGCCTCACCATCACCGTGCAGAATGACGGTTTGGTCAACCGCCCGCTCGTGTGCGAAGTGAAGGTCGAGTGGGCCAAAGCCATCACCGAGGATCCCAATGGCAAGTTCGACCTACGTTTCGATCCCTGGGACAGCAACTGGCAGACCGCGGATATCTGGGTGGACCGCAAGGTGTATGGCACTTTCGACAAGCCGAAGGATTCGGTGGGGCGTCCGAAAGGGAATGGCGACAAGCCGCG
Source organism: Actinomycetota bacterium (assembly GCA_013151445.1). GTDB lineage: Bacteria > Actinomycetota > Acidimicrobiia > Spongiisociales > UBA5794 > BMS3BBIN02. The sequence continues at coordinate 6,610 of JAADIG010000155.1, read as the reverse complement.
ACCCGGAGAGATCAACCGCTTCTACTCCCGCCTGCACAACGACGGTTCGGATCCCACCAGCAACGTCAAGCTGACGTTCTACGCGATCGAGCCCCCGGGTGTCGGGGACAACGGTAGCTGGGCTCCCCTGAAGACTGAGACAGTCGGGAACATTGCGGCCAACGCATTCGAGGACGTCTACGTCAACTGGGTCCCCGTGGTCGACCGGCACACCTGCCTCAAGGTGTACGCCCAGCAGCAATTCGGAGAGATCTCGGGCGGGAACAACAGCGCGCAGGAGAACGTCTTCGATTTCGAAGCGCCCGCTTCCAGCGTGCCAGAGCCGGTGGCCATGCCCGTCGCAGTCCGCAATCCACTCAACCACCGAGTGATCGTGCACCTGCGGCCTTCACGCGTGCCTGCGGGATACGCGGTCCACTTTCCGCACCGCTGGGTGTGGCTGGACCCGAAGGCGGAACGCAGCTTCACCTTGGCGGTGATACCAACCGAGGACTACGGCTGGTATCAAGACTTCAAACGGGAGAGCATGACGACCAACATCAGCCTGCGTGGTGACGTGCCGCACATGTACGAACGACAGGTAGGCGCTACTTTCCCGGCCTCACGGGCGTTCCCGATCGGCGGGATCACGATGAGCGTGACCCCGAAACGTCGCGTCTCGCTCGATATCGAGGCCGGCGCCGAAGGCGACGGGATATCCGTGCAAGGAACTATGCAGCCAGCACTCGAGCATGAGCGTGTCCGCGTCGACTTCGCGGACTCGTACGGCTACGTGCAAGTCGCAGAGACGACGACCGACCAGCAAGGGGCGTTCAATCTGTTCTACTCACTGCGTAAAGCCCAGCGGGAGAACGAGGAGCTCGTGAGAAGGGACCCTGCCCACCTCCCTCCCGGTCACGATGGCCGCTTCCCTGTGTGGGGAACCTATCGGGTGCAGGCGCACACGATCAATTCGCCGAACGCAGCCCAAGCCAGCTCGAACGTCGCCGTCGTTGTGGTCGTTGAGCCCTAGCATCCGTCGCCCGAGAGCGTGCACACGAGGCTCTCTGGTTCCTCAGACAAAGGGCGAATCACCTTGCGCGCTTATGAGAAGATCGGCGGTTCGCCGACTGTCTGACATCACGTCGTCGGCGGGCGGGCCTTGCGAGGCTCCACCGCGTTCGCCTGGAAAGCCGGTGACCTTGGCGACCGGAGGTCGCCGCTCGCAACGGGGCGGGATTCGAATCTAGGGCGTCGAGCGCCGACCGGTCAACCACTGTCTTCGTCTGACCACGCTCATTGAAGCTCCCCAGACCTGCTCACTGGATTTCCCCACCTCCTGACCGAGATACCCGTCGTCGGGTTCGACGTCGATATCTTGATCGATGATGCGTTCCAACAGTTCACGGACGAGACTGTCCCCCCCTGCCGGTCAAGAGGGGTCATTCTTCAGCCGGCGGCGACACGGACCCTGGGAAGAGTGCTGAGATGTCCGGCAGACCGAGATGCAGTAGTTGTGCGTTTAGCCACCTGGGTTCTGTGTCGTACATTCTGAGCCAGAAATCGACATCGCTTGTTGCTCCGACTCGTAGGGGAACGATCATTGTCTCGCGCACGCGCCCGGCTGGCAGTAGCCGTCTGATTCCTGCGTCGGTGCTCGTCTGGTTGGTGTGGGTCTCGTTGAGGAAGGTGCCTTGTGCCAGGACCGCGCCCGAAGTGAGCACGAGTCCTGCGATTGTTGGATGCCCTTCAAGATCATGTCGCAACTGAGTCGCAACGGTCTGTACCTTGTCGGCCAGCGAGTAGCTAGCCCAGGGTGTGAACTGCCAAAGGCCATCGAGCACGTCAATCCGGAGCCAGGGGGGTCTTGGGCCGTAGTCCTTCGCCGCCTTTTCGAGGACCGTTTGCCTTGTGCGTCGCCAGCCGTCGGTGACGAGAGCGGGTCCTTTGAATTGCCCCTCGGGACCGTCCTTGTTGGGTCGAACGGCGATTCGTCCGGATGACCAACTCTTCTCGACTTCTCTTGCGGAGGCGGAAGCTTCTTTGGCTGCGCCCTCAAGTAGTGCCAAGGTCCTGTCGACGCCTTGCTGACAGTCGTCGATGTCGACATCGATGTTCAGATTCTGTGTTACTTGGAGATGCCGCCACGCTTCTGTCAAGCGATCAAGGTCAGCCTGGGCAGCCCGAAACTGAATATCCGTAAACAGGACGCGTGCCTCGATTGGCATGTAGAGCGAATCCGCTTCCACGACCAGATCGATGGGGTTGGCATGGCCTGGGGTGCCCACTTCAAACCTTGTGCTAGCACCTAATGAGTAGGCGAGCGTGCCGACCTCGAGCATCATCTGCTCATGGGTGATGCTCGACAGGCGCCGGTCGTTCTTGAGCGAGGATGTGATCCGGGCTATGCCCGACATGTCTCTAGCTTGTGTGAGCCTGAGAGCAAGCTCCAAGAGCCAGGCGAAGGCTTGGGTGTGGTGCGGCACCGACACCAAGTACTTGCGGAGCGGGTCATCAGAAAGCAACACGTCTCTAGCCCAGTGTGGTCCAAGGCGGACCTCTAGACAGTCAATAGCCCAACACCCGACCTGGCGCCACGCTTCACTCCGCGGCGAATCCGACATCTGAGTGCGAAGCAGATCCCACTCAGGTTCGATCTGGTATGGAGACCCATTCATCCGTACAGGATAAGGCAACGTCCAACCTCCGAGTGGCCCGCTCTCGATACGGCGCACGACTGAATCGCTCTGGGAATAGTGGAGGCTCTGGGGTGCCTTGGGTCTTGTGGAGGCCCACAAGCTTCTCGACGCCGCCGAGGACCGATGGCGGAAAGTGACAGCCCCGAACTCGTCGCCCACGTGCAAGCCGGCATCGAGTTCAAACACGGAATCCGAGTCGAAAGGAGCACCGACCAGTCAAGGGACGCCGCCTAGACACCCGACCCGATCCACAGGATTTGACGATATCTCTGAAGCAGAACCCGTCGACCTATGAAGCACTGGCCGACTTCATCAAGGCCCACAACCCCGACGACCGCCATGCACGGGCCGAGTCGGAGCGCTTCCACCGGTTCTCCTACGACGAGCTGATGGCTCGAGACAAGGACAGCTTCGACATCGTCTGGCTCCGAGACGAGTCTCTGGAAGACACCGACAATCTCCCCCTCCGGCCGTCATTGCCGCCGAGATCGCCGAGGACCTCGAGGCGGCGCTAGCCGAGTTCGCGGAGATAGCGGCGTCACTCGAAGGCGAGACCGGTTGACTCTCGGTTCGCGCAAGTTGTCTCAGAGTCGACCATTGTCGAGTTGTCCCGCGTCCTCCATATACCTCACAAATACCCTATACATCACGAATCGGTGAGGTATAATCGCTGTGTGAGGTATCAATGACCGATGTGTCGTCAGATGTCAAGCGCCGGGTCGAGGCGGGGCTCCGGGCTGTGATCCCGGATTCGGTTGACCTTGCGCTTCGAGCGGGTCGTGATTCTCCCGCGGGCGCGTTCGAGGCGAGCATCCGAGGAAGGGTGCTGAACGTCGAGTGGGTCGGTCACGCCTGGCTCAGTGTCATCGAGAAGCTCCTTGCACGGTCGGCCCGTCCTGACATCATCGTCGGCTACCGGGTGTCTCCAGCCTCACGGCAGGCCCTCACCGAAGCGGGCATCGGCTGGGTCGAGACGACCGGGGCGGCCGAGATCGAAACCGACTTCCTCGTCGTGTCGAGAACGGGAGAGACTCGGCTCGTCAAGAAGACCCTCAACTCCTGGACGCGTGCCGTGCTCGGCGTGGCTGAGGCGATTCTCACCGGCGTCGAACCGACCGTTTCTGCAACCCACGAAGCTACTGGGCTTTCCGTCGGGGCATGCATCAAGGCTCTGCGCGCTCTCACAGACATGCAGCTCTTGGAGGCCGACGCGGCGAGAGGACCGCGCTCAGGGCGGCGGATCACCGACCGTGACGCGCTGTTGGACGCCTACGTCGCGGCAGCACACGATCTCGAGCCATCGGTTTCGCTGCCCGTCGGTGTGACCTGGCGAGACCCGGTCGAGGGTCTCATCGAACTCGGCGACCGTTGGGACCGTGCAGGTGTCGCCTGGGTGGCCACCGGTCTAGTAGCGGCCGCGGTGGTGGCTCCGCTCGTCACGTCTGTCGGGACTGCGAACGTCTATGTGGTCGCATCGACCGTCGCTGAGCTGGATCTGGCGGCGTCGGCGGCTGGACTCCGTCCGATCGAAGGCGGACGCCTTGTGCTGGCACCCCTGCCGACCAGAACAACGCTCGAGCTGGCCACTGCCGTCGACGGGATGAGAGTGGTGCCATGGCCCCGGCTGGTCGCCGACCTTCGCCGATCCGGAGTGAGGGGCGAGGAGGCAGCCGAACACGTGAGGGAGGTCCTCGGTGGTCGATGACCCGCCCCGAAGCCGGGCCGCCCGCGTAGCAGCAGAGGCCGCCTTGGTCCGGGTCGTTCATCACTATGGCGAACGCCCCGAGTTCGTCGTTCTCGGGGGCCTGGTCCCCGAGCTCCTGTGCTCGGCGAGTCCTTACCAGCACGCCGGCACCACAGATGTTGACGTGCAGGTGGATCTCGAGATCGCCGCAGGCTCGGTTCACACGGCTCGACTGGAGACGGCCTTGCGCAATGCAGAGTTCCATCCTGATGCCGAGCGAGCATGGAGGTGGATGGCCGAAGGTCTGGGAGTCCGCGTGGTCGTCCGGTTCGAACTGCTCGCCGATCTCGATGATCAGCCGGCGGGCGTCATCGTCGCTTTCGATGAGTGCGACGATCTGGGAGCAGCGAACTTGCGGGGGACCGGATACGCAGCAAGGGACGTCGAGGTCCGCCAGGTGAGTAGCAAGATCGGGGGAGTGGTTCACAACGTCGAGGTGAACGTCTCGGGACTGGCCGGGTTCCTCCTAGCGAAGGCTGCCGCCGCCTACTCACGTCGAAAGCCAAAGGACTGGTACGACATCGCGTTCGTGCTGCTTCACAACGACGCCGGAGGCCCCGAGTACGCGGCAGCTGTGGTCCTCGACCGATTCGGAGGGGAAATCACTGGCTCCATCCGAACCGCGATCGAAGATCTGCAGGCCAATTTCGCCATCCCCACGGCACAAGGGCCAATCGCGTATGGCGATCAGATTCTCCTCGACCATCCCGAACTTGACCGGGCGACCGTCACCGCCGATGCCGTGATTGCCGTCGAGCGGTTCTGCGAGCTGGTGCTGTCATGAAGGTTCGTCCGAGCAATGTTGATGGCGAAGCATCGTTCGACGAGCTAGCCAGGCAACCCCTCGGGCTCGTCCGCTGCCTCAAGTGCGGGGTCGAGGCGTGGTTCCAGACTCCAGCCGACGCCCACGAGGCGAGCTGGGACGTTGCTCCTTACTTCGTCCTCCAACCGCTCTGCCCAGACTGCCTCTTCGGGCCATGGGTGAGGGAGTTCGTGTCCTGACCCAGGACGGGTTCGGCACCGACCGCTCATCTCTTTCGTCCCCGGGAGAAGGCCTCATTCTCCATATCCGTTCAGGGTTGCCGGCCATGCGGAGACGTCGGGGTGATGATGTCGAGTACGTAGCGGCGAGGAATCGTCTCAGTGGTTCTCCACTGATGCCAGTAGAACCCCGGCACTTCCCCGAGCCGACCGGCGAAGGCAGGAAGGAGTGGCGTCAGGTTCAACGTTGGTACTCGGGCGGCGATCTCGACGATCGCTGGCCAGCTCAGGGCAGTCAGCCTCTGCAACGCTGTGCTTGACGTCTTCCCGTCGGCGGTCCAACCGAGGGTCTACCCTCCCCACGTGTCGAGGAGGTTCATCAGCCCGCGGGCGTCGTGGTCGAACATCGTGAATGGCGCAATGAAGTCGAGGTACCCAAGCCGGACATCTGCGGTTTCCTGCCAGTCGTTGGGTCCCGAGCGAATCAGGGCAGCGTCATCTGGATCGTGGCCGGCGAACGCGTCTGGATGGTGACTGCGAGCCTCCGAGACCTTGCGGTGACGCAGCTCATCGGTGAGGACTTCAAGACCGGTGACCTTTCGGACCTGCTCGATCTCGTGGGGCAGGAGTCGGGTGACGTGGTAGCCCACCAACCGGCAGTCGTTGAGGAGTGTTCGGAGTTCTCGCTCTTCCGCCTCTTGGCTCCACCTGAGATGATCGTGCGGGTGGCTGCGCCAATCGGGATCCGTCATACCCTTGATGACGTTCTCGACCAGGCGCGTGACCTCGGGAGGCCAAGACTCCAGATCGTCGATGTCCACGATCGCGTCCATCGGACTTGAGCCTATCGAGCTGCGCACAAGTCGATGTGCCGGACAGCGATTGTTCTAACGGATCTTCTAACGGATGGGGCGGCATCAGAGGCTATCGGCAGGCATCGGCCATCACGCCGATTCAGCGAAACCCCAGTTAGTGAGCGCTATCGAGCAACAACGAGAACCGCCGTGAGACCCCGGCAAGCAACTCATAACCCGAAGGTCGCGGGTTCAGTCCCACCCCCGCTACGAGAAAGCCCCGGTCAGACGCCTGTCTGGCCGGGGCTTCTACCGTGGTTGTGGGTTCTTCTCCCGTCGGTTCTACCGGCCTGAGCCGGTAGAAGCAGCCGGAGCGACGAGGGCTTCGAAGACCCGTGCTGCTTCGGCTTGCA
>JAADIG010000093.1 GCA_013151445.1 Actinomycetota bacterium | reverse complement strand
ACGTCGAAAAAATTGACGGTTCAGTTGGTACAAGCCCTGTGATATCCTCGGCCAAAGGCCGCGAAATTCGCGGCCGCCCAGCCCGCTTATGCGTAGGAGACGATATGGCTGTCAAGGATCCAATATGTGCAATGGTCATCGAAGAGTCCGATGCTGTCGGTACGAGTGAGTACAACGGCACGACGTACTACTTCTGTTCGATGGATTGCAAAGAGGAGTTCGACGAGAACCCCGGCGACTACGCCGACTGACCCGGAGGGCTGAAGGAATGGTAGGAATTGGCGCAGCACTCGTTGTGTTCGTCGCGGCCGTATTGACGGTCGGGGCTGCACAGTGGGTCTGGTCCGCGCCCGGAGAACGTGATCTAACCGTTCCCGAGCGTGTGCCATTCGCGGGTGGGGCGGAACCCGAGTTCCATGCCTGGAACCGATTCCATATTCGCTACTACGCCATGGCCCTGTTATTTCTGGCCTTCGACATGGAAATGGTTTTCATGTATCCGTGGGCCGTTGTGTTCGTTCGTGAAGGCCTACTTGCGCTGATCGAGATGCTGATGTTCATCCTCATCCTGGTGGTGGGCATGGTGTACGCCTGGCGTGAGAAAAGTTTCGAGTGGAGCTGAAAGAACGACTTGCTCATCTGGCAAAGACCGGCGATGTCCCGGTCTTTGCGGTCGTCGGTAGTGGCCACCGGTCCCCGGTACGCCGTCTTCGGCTGAGCGACGGTATCAATCTCGTAGCCTCGCCACGTCACGCCGCGGTGCTGCTCGTGGCAGGAACGCTCACCGAAGCAGCCACGGAGACGGTGAGCCGCGTCCACGACCAAATGGCAGGCCCTCGGGTCACTGTTGGATGGAACCACCCCGAACCATCGATTGTGCCGCTTGCAGAGAACGTCGTTGGTGGGGTGCCGGATGTCACCGCAGCGATCCGTCAACAATTCGCAAACGTCTTGACCGGGACCATTCCGGGAGAGCCTCCGCTACTCCCGAACGTCGATCCCGTCGAGTGGCGCGGTGTCGGACCATACGGACACGGAGGCGCAGGCATGACCGGCGGCAATCCGTACGGGCGGCCCTTGCCCCTACGGGCACCGGCGCGCGACACCCTCGAATTGGACCAACTACCGATAACTATCGGACCCTGGTTTGCGGGCTTTCCGCCCGGGCTTGCACTTCGTGTCTTGCTCCAAGGTGACGTGGTTCAGGGGCTCGAGGTCGATTCGACCCGCTTTGTTTCTGACGGCCCGGGCGGAGTGTTCGAGCGTGCACTTCGCGAGCCAACCTTGATTCGGGACTTGGAAATGGACCGTGCTCGCCACCATCTTGAATGGATGGCCGACGCTCTGCTGATTTGCGGGGTTGACCGCTTGGCTCTCAGGGCTGATCGGCTTGCGTCAACCATTGAAGCTGGCGATGTTCAGCGAGTTGACCGGCTCATTGCATCAGTCCGCAGGTCACTGCTGCGGCCAATGACGATGCGAGGAGTAGGGGTTCTCCCTCCCGACGTTGATCTGACGGGCCTCGGCCCGGTAGCGCGTGCCGCGGGTGTAGCGGAGGATGCACGGGCAGCGGAAGATGGATACGACGACCTGGGCTTTACACCAGTGACACACACTGCTGGTGACGCCTGGGCACGGTTCTCGCAACGTGCTCAAGAGACAACACAAGCGATTGACCTGGCGGGCCGTGCCGGCAACCGCCTCGCATTCGGAAGCGGTGCAGTGGAAGCCCCCGACGGACTCCACCGTGCCGAGGGTTCGCGTCCCGCGGACCGTTTCGTTGCCATGCTCGAAGTAGTTCTCAACGGGGAGGAGTGGGGCGATCTCGTCACCACGATTCAGTCGTTCGACATCGACATGGAGTCGGTCTCGGCCCCGAAGGACGTGCCATGACGGCCCTCGGAATTCTTGTCCAGGTAATGGCGCTCCTGGTGGTCGGCGCCTACATCTTCGTCGTTGCTGACCGCCTGATGGTCGGCACCGAAACGGGGGTACGAGCGGCGCTCGTTTACCCGGTTCGCCGTCTTTCGTTCCTCCTCCTACAACCCGTGACCACGACGGAGCGCCCCGACTTCGAGGCGTGGATACTTGCCCCTTCGTTGTTGTTCGGATTGGCGGCGGTCGGTGCGGTTCCAATCCCGCTGGACGCACCTTCGGCGGGGGGCGACATTCCTGCCGGTTTGGTGTTGTTTGGCGCCGCCATGTTGATCGTCCTTGTCGCGGTATACATTTTCGGGTGGGCACCGAACTCGGCGCTTCCGATGATCGGCGGGTATCGTTTCGCCGCCATGGTCCTCTCCGTCGGTATCCCCTTTTCGCTTGTTGTGCTCACCACAGCGATCCCCGCCGAGTCGTTGTCCGTCGGGATGATCGTGGAGGCACAGTCCAATCTCTGGTTCGTCATCGAGCAGCCCCTCGGCCTCCCGATCTATTTGGTCACGGCCGCTGCGATCGCATTTTGGGGCCCCTTCGATCTCCCCGAGGGGTCCGACCTCGCCGGCGGGATTGCAGCCGAGGCCTCGGGTCCAAGACTGGCGACGTGGCGGTTTGCGCGGGCGGCACTCATGGTGACGTTGGCGCTCATGGGCCAGGCCGTATTTCTCGGTGGATATCTGGGTCCGGTACTACCGGGTTGGTTGTGGACGGTTATCAAGACATTGATTCTCCTGGTGATTCTGGCCTCGGCCGGTCGGACGCTGGCCCGCATGCGGGTGCAAAGATTTGTCTGGTTCGGGTGGGTCATCTTGCTTCCGCTGGCCCTGGTTGACGTATTTCTCTCAGGTTGGATCGCGCTGTGACCCCAGGACCCTTGGCCTACTTCCTTGTTGCCGCTTTCGGCATTGGTGCCGTCGTATCCGGTTGGTTGGTTTTCCGAACCGACTCGATGTTGAGGGCGGCGTATTGGCTCATGGTTTCCTTCGTTGCCGTGGGTGCCATGTTGGTTGTGCTCGATGCCCAGTTCCTTGGGTTAATTCTCATTCTCATGATGTCCGGTGAGATGACGATCATGGCGATCTTCATGATCATGTTCATGATGAACCCGGCCGGGCTGAACCCGATGACCATGGTGCATCAGCACCGAACCTCAATCATCGCCGGGGTCGGATCCTTCTTGGTCCTCGCCTGGGTGGGCGTCGTCGCAGAGTTCCCGAATCGCCCGGCCCCACTCGAAGATCCAACAATCGCCCTTGGTGAGGAACTGCTGGGTCGGTCGATGCTGGTGTTCGAGTCTGCGGGTGTTGCCCTGCTCGCCGTCATGATCGGTGCGATTGCTCTCGCAGCGAAGCAGGGTCGTTTTGGTGATGCGTTCGAGGGTTCCGAGGAACCCGATATGGATGTTGCGTCGGGGGACCGGACATGATCGATTTACTTCTTGTTATCGCAGCAGCCATCTTCGGCATCGGTGTTTACGGCGCTTTGAGCCAGCAGTCGTTCGTGATGATCATGATGGGCCTTGAGCTGATGCTCAATGCTGCGGTTCTTGTTGTTGTGACGTTCTGGTGGGGGACAACGGGCGGTAACCCCTCGGGTCAGCTGCTGGTGATCGTGATCCTCGCTGTCATGGCTATCGAAGCCGCCATTGGATTCGCACTCGTCACTGCGGTGTATCGATCGCGCAAGGCCGACATCACTGAGAAACTCAAGAAGTTGCGCAACTAATGGTGTGGTTACCCGTATTCGTGCCGCTTATCGGCGGTCTCGTCATTCTGGCCTTGCGCCGCAACGAAACAGTGGCCCGTGCCGCATCCGTCGTTTCGATGGTGGTCACCGTGTTGGCGGCCTGGTATGCCGCCTCCATCCAGGCAACGGGTGAATGGACGTGGGGGGCGGGTCTTGATCTAGCGGTTTCGGTGACGGACTTCGGGCGGGTGATGGTGGTACTAGTGCCAGTCATAGCCGCTGCCGTGATCGGTTTTGCAGCGACTAATTCGGAGGGTGACCGGGCAATTATCAAGCTGTTGGTCGTGCTCACCTGGTTCGTCGCGGCGATGGAACTCCTGGTAATCGCCAATGACTTCCTGACACTGCTTATCGGCTGGGAGCTAGTGGGTGCGGCGTCGTGGGGTCTCATTGGACACAACTGGCGCGATCCGGACCGTCCCCGGTCGGCGCGGGAAGCGTTTGTGACCACTCGGTTTGGTGACCTTGGTATCTATGTGGCTGCGGGAGCCGTGTTCGCTGCGACCGGTAGTCTCCGGTACGACGATCTGGGATCGGCGTCGCCCGGATGGCTCGCCATTGTTGCGGGTGGTCTGATACTCGCGGCAGCCGCAAAGTCAGCCCAAGTGCCCTTCTCGCCATGGCTGTTTTCCGCAATGGCTGGACCAACGCCGGTGTCTGCACTCCTTCACTCGGCAACCATGGTTGCCGCCGGTGCGTACATTCTCATCCGGCTCGAGCCAGTGCTATCGGTTGTGAGCTGGTTCGGTCCGGTCGTGGTGGGAATCGGTCTCGTTACTGCCCTTGCTGGTGGCATGGTCACCCTTGCCCAGCAGGATCTCAAGAAGGCACTCGCCGGGTCAACGTCGGCGCAGTACGGTCTCATGTTGATTGCCGTTGGGACGGGGTTCACGGCGGCAGCCGTCGGGCAACTCACCGCACATGCCCTGTTTAAGTCGCTGCTGTTCCTTGCTGCTGGTGTGGCGCTTCATGCCAGGGGTACGCTCGACCTCGCAAAACTACGGCTCGGGACAGCGCTCCCGCGGGTTGCGGTCCTCTTCGGGATTGGAGCGCTTGCGCTCGGCGCAGTACCGCCGCTCGGTGCCGCCTTTACCAAAGAGGCAGTGCTCGCGGGTGCATTCCATGCCGGCATCTGGGTCGGTCTGGGTACTGCGGCTGCTGGGCTACTCAGCACGTTGTATGCAGCCCGGCTTCACCTGCTGGCATTCGGGCCGGGGCCCGCTGGCGAGGTTCACGGGTCACCGAAGCGGGGCGAGGTGCTGGCGCTTGCAGTGCTTGCGGGACTGACAGTCGTCCTTGGCGTTCTCTGGTTGCCCGGAGGAGATGGATTTCTGGAACGGGCAGCCGAGGGACTGATCCTTGCGCCAACCCTCGCAGAAACTGTCCTTTCGTGGGGGCTTGTTGCGGTTGGTATCACCGTTGCGTTCTTTGCGTGGCGACGAGGTCGACTGGTGGCGTTCGGGATACCATCACGCACGCGGGCATTCATCGCCGGATGGTGGGGGATTCCCACGGCGGCACGGGTACTGATTGTCGACCCGGTGTCCCGTCTCGGGCAGTGGCTCTTCATCGCCGACCGCAGGGTGCTTGCCCGGATCGCGGATTCGGTTGCCGGGTTCGGAGAACTCATGTCGCGGGTTCTGAAGAGGGCCGTGGACCGAGCGATTGATGCGGTGGTGTGGGGCATTGCCGCGGGGACCCTACGAGGGGCAGAGATTTCCCGCCTGGTCGACGACCGGGGCGTGGATGCAGGTGTGGAGCAGTTGGCATCTGGGATTGGCGTGGCGGGCGAACGGAGTCGCCGCACCCAAACCGGGATGTCGTATCACTATTACACGATGATGATGATTGGCCTCGTGGTGGTTATCGCCGTCGCGAGCTTCTGGAGGTAAGACAGATGTTGACATTGGCCATTTTCGTCCCGCTGCTTGTAGCCGCGATCACCTTGGCAATCCCCAAGAAATATGAACACTACGCACGTCCGTTAGCCATCGGAACGAGCTTTGTTCCGCTCGCTATCGTGATTGCTGCGTGGGCACAATTCGACATCGGAACCGCGGGTTTCCAACTTGTTGAGACGACGGCATGGATACCATCCCTGGGAGTCTCGTACACCGTGGGTGTCGACGGGCTTTCCCTGGCACTTGTTGCCCTTACGGCCCTCCTGTTCACCGTCTCGATCATTTTCCCGATCGACGATCATGGCAAACCGCGCGCATACTTTGCGACCTTCCTGTTCCTAGAGGCAATCTCGCTCGGCGTCTTCCTATCCCTTGACCTGATTCTGTTCTTTGTGTTCTGGGATCTCAGTCTTGTCGGTATGTACTTCCTGATTGGCATTTGGGGGCATGGAGACGCCCAACGCTCGGCGCTGAAATTCTTCCTCTACACATTGCTTGGTTCGTTGGCGCTGCTGTTGGGCATTCTGGGAATCTATCTCTACACGGATCCCCGTACCTTCAACATGATCGACATCATTGCAAACCTGCCGGTTCCAGCAGGGGGACTGGGCCCGGTACTTATCTTCTTTGGCCTCGGTCTCGGGTTTGCCGTCAAGACCCCGCTGGTGCCCTTCCATACTTGGTTGCCGCCAGCGCACGTTGATGCCCCCGCTCCCGCGTCGACAATCCTCGCCGGGGTATTGCTGAAAATGGGGACCTACGGGTTTATCCGCATATCGCTGCAGATGATGCCGGAGACGTTCCAACGGTTCGCCCTCCCGCTGGGGATTCTGGCGGTCATAAGCATCCTGTACGGAGCTCTCGTCGCGATGGCCCAGACCAACCTGAAGCGGCTGATCGCGTATACGAGTGTCAACCACATGGGGTATGTCATTCTGGGTATTGCCGCCGCGGGGGCCCTCGGCGTCGGCAGCGAGGCTTCACGCTCGCTTGCTATGACAGGTGCTGTCGTGGAGATGGTTGCCCATGGGCTGATTACCGGTGCGCTATTCCTCGTGTCCGGGTCGATCCTGGCCCGAGGCGAGACGTACGAACTCGACCAGTACGGCGGGCTTGCGGGGCGCGCTCCGCGCCTTGCAGGGATCACGATGCTGGCCGCGTTTGCGAGTCTCGGGCTGCCGGGGTTGGCGGGTTTCGTCGCAGAGTTCCAGATCTTTGCCGGGACGTTGGGTGTCTTTCCTTGGCTGGCGGGCATCGGCTTGCTTGGTATCGTGATTACGGCTGCACTGTTCCTCCGCATGATCCAGCAGGTCTTCCTCGGCGATCTTCCCGTCCGGTGGGATGGATGGCGTGATCTCAGTAGGGCCGAGCTCTATGCCCTCGTTCCACTCGCCGCGCTCGTCGTCATCATTGGTGTCGCGCCCGCATGGCTCATCCGTGTTGTCGATAGCCTCTCCCAGGTCGTGACGGCGGGCATAGTTCCATGACCTCAGAAATGGGCCAAGCCGCGATCGACGTTCTCCCTGTCCTGATTTTTGCAGGCGGGGCGATTCTCCTGATCTTTTACGTCATGTTTGCACCGCAAAGGTTGCAGGTGTGGTCGGCGATGGGGGCGATCGTGGTGCTTGGTTTCGCCGGCCTTGCGACCGGTTGGTATCTCGGGGACGCACCCGGGATGACCTTCTTTGGGACCTTCGCGGCGGACAGGACGTGGCTGTGGGGGACTCTGATCATCGTGGTCGTGACAGTGCTGACCGTGGCCTTGTCGGTGGAGTGGTTTCGGACGGATGCTCGTCAGGGCGAGTATTACGTCCTCCTCTTGCTGTCGGCACTCGGGGCGGTGTTGCTCGCAGGAGCGGTGGACCTCATGGAGTTCATCGTGGCGATGTTGTTGTCGTCGGTGACCGGCTTCACACTTGCCGCGTTCCACAGAAAATCACGGGCGGCAACCGAGGCAGGAATCAAGTATTACCTGCTTGGAGCTCTCGCCAACGGTGCCATGGCTTATGGTGTGGCGCTGTTGTTCGGCCTATCCGGAGGTACCTCGTTCGGGGATCTGCGAACGGGCCTTGTTGGCGCTGATCCGATGGCGGTTGTCGTTGCGTTCGGTCTCGTGACTATCGGCATCGCCTTCAAGCTTGGAGCCGTACCCGCACACCAATGGATGCCAGATGTCGCACAGGGTTCACCGGCGCCCGCAGCCGCGTTCTTGCTTGTCGCCGGGAAGGTCGGTGCGCTCATTGTTCTCATGAGGCTTGCGATGGTCCTCCCCGAGACCGTGGTGGGTTGGCGCCCGTTGGTGGCGGTTATCGCGGCGGTGACGATGACGCTCGGCAACCTTGCTGCCCTGTGGCAGGACGACGTCCGACGTATGTTGGGGTGGTCGTCCGTGTCGCAAACCGGCTACGGCCTGCTGGCGGTGGTCGCCGTTGGGCGAAGCGATCTCGCCGTCCCATCAATGCTGTTCTTTCTGGCCGCGTATGCACTGGGCAACATGGCGGCGTTCGCTGTCGTCGTGAGCCTACGGGGGCTCACCGCACGGGAGTCTTTCCGCGGGCTTGGATCGGCGCACCCCTGGCTTATGGGAGCACTTGTGGTGTCGTTCCTGTCGTTTGTCGGTATCCCACCGCTCGGCGGGTTCACGGCCAAGCTGTTGTTGATGGGGGCGGTCATTGAATCGGGATATGCCTGGTTGGCGATACTGACTGTGATCAACTCGGCGATCTCGTTGTTCTACTACGCAAGAATCATGGGACCAGCGTATTTCGATCCGGCCGGTGAGCCGCGACCAAACATGGGCCGTCTTGCGTTCTGGACAGTCGGTGTCGCAACCGTCGCCGTGATAGCCATCGGGGTTGTTGCCCAACCACTGATGGACGCTTGGCAGGCCCTGGTGCTGCTGGCCGGTTAGTTGACAAGTGCGTTGTTGCCCAGTCCACGGGAGTCGTTTCGTGGTGCGATGGGTGTGTGATCGTGAGTCGGATGCGCCACGCGAGACTTGCAGTTGACTCATTGACATCCAGAATTTGGGGCTTCTACCATCATGCATACGGCTGATGCAGCGATGTCGTGGTCAGGATTTCCGGCCTTGCGCACCGGTGGGGCTGCTGGCGTCGTACTCAAGGATGGGGGACGAAGGAGAAACGCTGTGGAAAGACTCGTTCTCGTACTACGAATTCAGGCAGCCGCATCGTTCGCGTACGGCGTCTCGTTCATGCTCGCTCCCGATTTCACATTGGACACGATGTTCGGCTGGGAGGGCGCGGAGACAGATTTTGCGCGCATGGTCGGGGTGTTGTTTCTTAGCATCGGGTGGTTCGGTGTGCTCGTTGCACGGCGCATCGGCACACGGCTCGACATGGTGTGGCCCCTGGTGCTGGTCCCCACCTTGTTGTTGGCTGTCTTGCTCGCACTACAGATCGCCGGGAACTATGCCGGCACGGACCGTTTCTACTGGTCGTCGCTCGTCGTGACAGTGTTCTTCGCTGTGGCCGTGGGTGGGTCGCGGCTGGCCATCGACCGAGGCGACGCTGCCTTGCCCGATACCGCATAGGTGATCCACGCCCGTCTCAATGTCGGGGCGGTGAGAGGGCTACTACGACTCCGGTGTGTCTTGGCTGAGGTCGCCGCGTGCATGGGACGCGGTCACAACAATGGTCGTGCCCCCGCCGCGGGTCGGTCGAATCTCGAGCGATCCGCCGACGAGCTGAGCGCGTTCGTACATTCCCATCAACCCAAGTCGTTTCGACGGGATGTACTCGCTAGGTGATTGTGGCAGCGTGAACCCGGTGCCATTGTCAACGGCACACAACGTGACGTCCTCGTCACCAAACGTCACTGTGATCGTAAGAGCCGTTGCTTGAGCATGCCGTTCGGTGTTGCGCATCGCCTCCTGTGCGATTCGGTAGAACGCTACCTCTGTCTCGGGACTCAGCCTCCGCGTCGACCCGTGCACCGTCAGGTTGGCTTCGAGTTCGGTCCGTCCTTGCAGTTCTGAGACCAGCCACTCGAGAGCCGGGACCAGTCCGAGGTCGTCGAGCAGTGTGGGGCGTTGGTCACGGGCGACACGTCGCAGGTCACCCAAGATCTCCGATGCGTCCTGATGAAGGTCTCGGCCCGTACCCGCCGATGGCGGAACGTAACCTTCGAGGCTTCGGGTGAGCATCGCAAGGCGCTGTGCCGGCCCGTCGTGGAGGTCACGAGCGAGGCGTCTGCGTTCTTCCTCCTGTGCTTGAGTGACCAGGCTTACATAGGTGGAGAGCATCGTTTGCTCCTGTTCGTGCAACATGACGTTCTCCACACGTACCGCGAGCTGGTGGCCGACGGTGGTCAGAAACCCGGGATCGATAGACGCAGGTGGGCGTTCGTCATCCTTTGCGACGATGAGGCACCCGGTAATCCGGTCGGTGTTGATAGCGATTTCGACCATGGGAAGCGATTCCTTGGCGGCAGATCCCGATTGTGGGGCGCCACCAGCAACACGCCTTTCGATGACTGCACTGATGTCTGCTCCCTCGTTATGGGCGATGGCCACGACCGGGGCCGATGCGTCACGTCGCCACAGAATCACACCTGCATCCTTGAACTCCATCAACCCAACCAATCGCGACAGCACAGCCGCGGTCACCTCGGTGGGGGTTCGTTCAGGGAGGGCTGCTGCGGTTAGTTCGTTGAGTATTGCCAACCGTTTCGCGGCAGCTTCGGCTCGTCGTCGCTCCTGGCGTTCGCGCTCGACAGGTAGAGCCATGACGACCCCCATACCCACGACGGTCCCTACGAAGACGAGCTCCAGCACCCACTCGTAGTTCGACCGGTGCCACAGAGGGACGTTGATTGAGGCCAACGACGCGGACCACCATCCCGTGAGAACACCACCCTCCCAGCCGTACATGAGCGCGGCGTACGCGACGGGTGCCAGATACAAGATCACGGGGAGGTGATGCACACCGGGGAGGTCCTGCCAGGGGCCGAGAGGGATGTCGCCCGCCTCCATTGCGACGTGGACCGCGCTGATTACCGCGACGGCGGCTTGGATCTTCCAGAAGGCCGGTTCCCGAACTCGGCGCGCCGCCGCGTCGCGCAGACGATGTGAGAGCTTCGAACGTGGGGGAGCAGCAACATTCATCCCAGCTCGTCCAGGTCGAGTAGCCCCTTACGCAGTCCCTGGATGACTGCCTCGGTGCGCGACGCGACACCGAGCTTCTCGAACATGTGGGCGAGGTGGGACTGTACCGTGCGCGGGCTGACATCTAGGTCGCTAGCGATCTGTTTGTTTGACCGACCTTGCGCCGCTAGTTGGAGAACATCCATTTCCCGGTCAGTGAGGACGTTCTCCCACTCCTGCTCGGTTTCGTCTTCATCTGTCGAGAGACTCTCGAAGACAACCCGGCGTATTGCTGGGTGCAGAACCGATTCACCGGCGTGGACCGCTCTGATCGATTCGAGGAGCTCGGTCTCGCCGATATCTTTTAACAAGTACCCGGCTGCGCCTGCGTTGATGAGCGCACGCACGTATCCCATTTCGTCATGGACAGTGAGGATGAGAACGGCGACCTCGGGGTGGCTCGCCTTGACACGTTTGGTCACTTCGATACCGCTGAGACGGGGCATCGCAATGTCGACAAGGGCGACATCGGGAACGAGGGTCGTGATTAACTCCAGCGCTTCCAAGCCGTCGGCAGCGGTACCGACGACATCGATGTCGTCATGTTTCACGAGAAGTTCCTTGGTGCCTTCACGCACCAAGGCATGGTCATCGACGATGACCACTCGGATCGGGGTTGGCTCAGTTTCGGTCATGACTCCATCCTAGGAGGCGACCGGGTCGAGAGTTTCAATGTTTCCGGGCGTCAATTATGCCGATGGGGTATGCGCCAAATTGCCTACGTCCGCCAGGACCTTTTGCCCTCGTTGCCCACGGGAGCGGATGGGAGTATGAGAGAGGAAAAACCAGAGTCCGCATGAGGCGGGCAGCAGCACAAGGAGTTCCCCAGAATGTTCGGTCGTCAACCCACCAAGTCCACCAGAATCGTGGTTCTCACGTCAGTGTTCGGGCTCGTGTTGGCAGCCTGCGGCGGGGGTGCATCTCCTGATGCGGACGTGTTCACGGCCGCTCCTCGTGCCAACGACGACTCGGTCGAGATCGCAACCGATACGACGGCCGTGACCCAGGCTCCAACTGAGATCGCTTCGGAACCCATCGCACTCGTCTCGGAACCCGTCGCATTGGATGCCGAGCCGATCGAAGTCACGGTGACACTGACCGAATTCTCCGTAGAACTGTCACAGTCGGCGTTCGACGCTGGGGCAACCTACCGTTTTGTTGTAACCAACAACGGATCCGTCGGGCATGAGCTGATGATCGTTGGTCCCCTCGAGGCCGGCATGGGCGACATGGAAGCCATGGATGAGGCGGCATTGCTCGTCATCGAAGAGGACGACCTCCCCCCCGGAGCAACGGTTGAAACCACGTACACCTTCCCCGTCGACGGCGAGATTCGCCTCGAAGCCGCCTGCTACGTTCCTGGCCACTATGAGGCTGGTATGAAGACGCAGGTCGTCGTCGCTGGCTGAAGCTGCGAGGCGAGCAACCTCGACAGCGAGCATGCTTTCCCTAGACACAACACCCGACTCGCGATAAATTGGTCGCATGGTATCGGAACGTTTCGAGCGACTTTTCGGACGGCTGGTAGTTGCGTTCAAGCAGCACCAGGACGTCCCGCGGACGACCGCTAACGTTGTTGAACTGGGTGCCGCCCGCTGGGTGCTCGAGGCCGCCAGGACCGAGATTGCTGCGGAGCGCGTTCGGATGGCACCTCATCCCCTTCACCGGAGAAATGTGCGCAAGGTCAACGTATCTGAGAACGACCTCGCCCGGCTACAGGTGTTTGGCGTCGGCTCGGGCTCCTGTTAGAACCTCGGTGTGCCCCGCCGTGTTATGCGGCGCAGCATGAGAGCGTGCCAACGTCCTTGTTGAACGTCTGAGCCGCGAGTTTGAGCGCCTCTGCCATCGTCAGGTATGGGTGGAACATCGCGGCGATTTCGTCCACGGTGGCGTGGTAGTTCATTGCCACGACGCAGGCTTGGATGACATCGCCCGCTCCATCGGCGAGAATGTGAGCCCCGAGCAGTTCACCGGTCTCTTCGTTGGCAACGAGCTTCACGACTCCGGTCGTGTCACGGTTCACGAGTGCCCGTGGAACGGCGTCCAGTGGCAAGATGGATGTCATGACGGGAAGTCCCGTATCTCGAGCGGCGGCCTCGGTGAGTCCGACCGACGCAATCGCCGGTGTCGTGAACGTCACCCTCGGCATCGTGCGAAAGTCGATTTTCCGCCCCGCTCCTCGTAGAGCATTCTCCGCGGCGATGTTGCCGGACGCCGCTGCAACGTAGACGAACTGGGGTGTCGTGGTGACGTCACCTGCTGCCCACACCACCGGATTCGATGTCGCCAGGCCTGCGTCGACGATCACCGCCCCGCGTTCGTCGGTTTCGATGCCGGCGAGGTCCAGGCCGAGGCCGGAGGTGTTCGCCCGCCGTCCTGTCGCCATGAGGAGATAGTCAGCTTCGAGTCGTGTCGTGTCCGTTCCTAGTTCGATTTCAAGCCACACACGGTCACCTGTCCTCCCTGCGCGTTGGGCTGTTGCTTTTTCATACACCTCCGCACCCTGGTCGCGTAGATGGCCGCGCATCAAACCCGAGATCTCCGGTTCCTCAAATGGGGCAATCCGGTCGAGTGCCTCTACCCAGGTGACCTTCGTCCCGAGGTGGGCGAAGAGCTGCCCGAGTTCGAGCCCGATGGCATTGGCCCCAACGACGATGAGCTCTTCCGGAAGATCCGTTAGTTCGAGGGCGGTTGTGGACGTCAGGTAGTTGGTTGCGTCGAGGCCCGCGATGGGTGGCACCCACGGGGAGGCGCCCGTGGAGATGAGGAAACGTCTGGCGTTCACGGTTCGTCCATCGACTTCCACGGAAGACGGTCCGGTGAAGCGGGCGGTTCCCTGGATCAGTTGGATGTCGTAGATGTCGAGGAGCTTGGCGTATTTCTCCTGGCGGAGCATTCCGACGAGTTCGTCCTTGGACCCGATCAACCCAGCGAGGTCCACGTCGCCTGCCGAGGTTTGGATACCGACGAAAGGGGAGTGGCCGGACTCGTGGAAGAGCTCCGCCGGGCGCAACAACGCCTTTGATGGCACACACCCTATGTTGACGCACGTGCCTCCAATGGTGCCCCTCTCGACGATTGCAACCGTGGCGCCGAGGTCCCGTGCTTTGATCGCGGCGGCGAATGCAGCGGATCCCGAGCCGAGGATGAGCAGGTCATACCCGTCATCTCCGGTAACTTCGGTCGCGGTGCCGGGTGATGGCTGGGGTGGCGATGAGACCGCGACGATGTCGTACGCGCTGGATTCGAGAGCTGCGGACGCGGCCTCCTTGTCAAACGAACCGGTGTCGGTACCGGATGCAACTCCGCGACGCCAGTCGACCGTGACCTCGGCGAGGCCCGCCGAACTCAGTGCGTCGCCGACGTGGCTCTCGCAACCGTCACACGTCATACCGGTGACATCGAGGGTGATCCGGTTCTTCATGTCAATTCTCCTTCATCATGCAACCTGAGGTGTTCAAGCATTGTGTTAACCGTATAATTCCGAGTTTCTAGTTCTCCTGGGCGAGGGTTCGGCATGACCCGATATCCCCGCTCGTTGAATTGAGGAATGCCGTTCCGAGATCGAGAAGAGCGACGACCCGTGCGTTGGCAATCTTGTATTGAACGACCCTGCCGTCACGCTCGCTGTCGAGGTACCCGCACCAGACGAGACAGGACAGATGTTGCGAGACCCGCCCCTGAGATAGCCCTACTTCGGCGACGATATCCTTCTGTGTGCGCGGCCCCTCGATGAGGAACTGCAGGATGCGAACACGGGTCGCATCACCGAGGCCGCGGAAGATGCGGGCGATCAACTCGTCGTCGGGAAGTGGTCGTGGCGTGAGTTCGATGATGGCTGGGCGTCCCATGGGTCTCCTGTCGACGAGCCTCCGAAGTTGGAGGGCAGTGGTGACGGTTGTTCTCTTCACTATATCGCATTAAGCAAATGTATGTGTGCCCACTGATGAGTCCGGTACCCGGTGATCCGGGTTGGGCGGAGGGCATCTCGCCGGGGTATGCCCCTGGCCAGCCGATCACTAAGAACAAGATCTGTGGGATACTTCCGTCGCTCATGGTTTTTGCTACTCCCCTTCTATTTGCTTTCGCCGCCGGTATGGCGGCCACCGTGAACCCGTGCGGGTTTGCGATGCTGCCCGCCTACGTCTCGATGTTCTTGGGCAGTGACGATGGAGAAGAATCATCGGTCGGACTGGGTACCGGGCTACGAGTCGGAGCATCGGTAACGATCGGGTTCTTCGTGCTGTTCAGTGTCGTCGGGCTTCTCGTCTCGGCGGGACTGCAAAGCTTGGTCAACTACGTTCCTTGGGTGGCCTTGGTCATCGGTATTTCACTCTTCGTCCTCGGTGTCTCAGTACTTCGAGGATTCAAACTGAGTGCCCGAATGATGAACACGAAGGCCGGCAAGGGCAGGTCGTTCCGCTCGATGGCCGGTTTCGGAGTTGCGTTTGGTACCGCATCGATCTCTTGCACGCTTCCGATCTTCCTCGCTGTGGTGGGGATTTCGACGAGAAGCTCGAGTTTGCTTGAGGGTTGGGCCGTGTTTCTCGCCTACGCCGCAGGCATGGGGTTGGTGTTGACGGCGATCGCGGTTGCGCTGGCGACTTCTCGTCAGGTGTTTGTGACCCGCATGCGCAAGATCCTCCCGCATGTCGAACGGATCGGCGGTTGGCTACTGGTCACGTCGGGTCTGTTCATCACGTACTACTGGGGTGTGCAGCTATCGTTCGACCTCACGTCCGAGTCTGCGTTGTACAAGCCGATCGGCTTCGTTACCGGTATTTCCGCATGGTTCACGAACGGGATCGCCAATGCGCCGATTCTGTGGGCTGGCAGGCTCATCACCGTCGTTCTTGGTATCGCAGCGGCCGAGTTCGCCCGCCGCCGTCGACGGGTGCCCGAGCGGTCTTCCTCGTAACCGAACCTGGCGCAATATGGTGTGGTGTGCAACACACCCGGCGATGGGTTCAGGTCCCGGCACTGGTCATCGGAGATAATCCCTCTGATGGACCTACTCTTGTTAAGACGAGAGGGCCGTGGTTCCTTCAGCCCGTGTCGACCATCGTGAAAGGCAGACGCAATGTCCGATATCAAAGTGTTGTTCTTCGACGTGGGCGGAGTCCTGCTTACCAATGGATGGGATCGGGTTTCGCGTCGGTTGGCCTGCGAAACCTTCGGTATCGACTGGGAGGAGTTCCAGGACCGCCATGACTTCGTTGCGCTTGATTTTGAGAAGGGCAATCTGACGATCGGCGAATACCTCGAACGAACCGTGTTCTACCGCGAGCGTGACTTTTCTCAGGCCGAGTTCATTGCGTTCATGAAGAGTCAATCCGTCGCCATGCCCGACTCTCTTGCCCTGACTCGCGAGCTTGCGTCCAGGGGCGACTATCTTCTCGCGACCTTGAACAACGAGTCCCGCGAATTGAACGATTATCGGATCGAGACGTTCGGGCTTCGCGACATGTTTTCCGTGTTCCTCTCCTCGAGCTACCTTGGAATGGCGAAACCCCACAAGGAGATTTACCGGGTCGCGGTGGAAATCACGCAGTACCGTCCCGAGCAATGTGCATTCATCGATGACCGGGAGCTCAATCTTGAATGTGCCGATCTCGCCGGGATTCGACCCGTCCACTTCAAGGACGTCAACCAGTTGCGTGAATCGCTCAGATACCTTGGAGTTGCGATATGACAAAGGATGTAACGATGGATATTGGGATGATCGGACTCGGGAAAATGGGCGCCAACATGGCCGAGAGGCTGGTGCGGGGAGGCCATCGAGTCGTTGGATTCGACCTGAGTCCAGAATCAGTGGCTGGTGTTGTCGAACGTGGGGCCGAGGGCGCTGATTCTCTCGAGGACCTCGCCAATAGGCTCCCGACACCCAGAGTGTTCTGGATCATGGTTCCATCCGGCGCTCCGGTTGACTCAACGATCGATGCCCTTGTCCCACTTCTCGACGAGGGCGACATCGTTATCGACGGCGGCAATTCGAATTACAAGGACACGCTGCGTCGCGCCGAGGCATGCCGCACCCGAGGTCACCACTTCGTCGATGTCGGGACCAGTGGCGGGGTCTGGGGTCTCGCCGAGGGGTATTCCATGATGATCGGTGGAGACGAAGATACCGTCGAGCACCTTCGTCCGATATTCGAGACGTTGGCACCCGCCCCGGACAAGGGGTGGGGCAGGACGGGGGCGTCGGGTGCAGGTCACTACGTCAAGATGGTGCACAACGGTATCGAGTACGGGCTTATGCAGGCGTACGCCGAGGGTTTCGCGCTCATGGAGGCCAAGGATGAGTACGGCTTCGACCTCGCCCAGATCGCATCAATCTGGGGGCACGGTAGTGTCGTGCGGTCCTGGCTGCTGGAGCTCACCGAGGCTGCGCTCGGGGAGAACCCGACCATGGACGGGATAGCTCCGTTCGTGCCGGACTCGGGCGAGGGGCGGTGGACCGTATTCGAAGCGATCGATCTCAACGTTTCTGCTCCGGTCATCTCACTTTCGTTGATGCGCCGGATCGGCTCACGTGATGATGTCGAGTACGCAGATCGGCTGCTGTCGGCAATGCGAAATCAGTTCGGTGGTCACGCAATTAAGCGCGAGGTCTGACTGCCCGTTTGCGAATAGCGGAATATCCGGGACTCCGGGGTCGTTCAAACCAGTAATCGCACGACACAGATTGCGTGTATTGCTACCGCCTGAGATTCCGAGGACATATCGTGATGACCCCGACGAAATTGATCCGCATTGCGACCGTGCTGGCGATTGTCGCCACAGCCTGTTCTTCAGCAACAACCGTCGACGCCCCCTCGAGCTCGCAGCCCTCGGTACCGGGGTCCTCGGTCGCACCGGCGGTCCAGGGTGTGCTCCCGGAGGGAGTCTCGGCGTTGGACAACCGATTCGATGAGTCCTTCCCGCCGCCGTTGATTGACCCGGGTGACATACTTTCCGGCGGTCCACCGCCGGATGGGATTCCCCCGGTCGATAACCCGCAGTTCGTGTCAGTGGACGTCGCCGATGGATGGCTCAACGACGCCGAACCAGTCCTGGTAGTCGACGTCGACGGTGACGTACGCGGTTATCCGATTCAGATCATGATGTGGCACGAGATTGTGAACGATACGGTTGGGGGAATACCTCTCGCGGTGACCTACTGCCCGCTGTGCAATTCCGCTATCACGTTCGAACGCACCGTTCGTGGTGTCGAGACGACGTTCGGAACCTCCGGCAGTCTCTACTTCGCCAACCTTGTCATGTACGACCGGGCTACCGAGTCTCTGTGGAACCAGCTCGATGGTCGTGCGGTCGTGGGACTCCTCACCGGCGAGACCCTCACGCAGGTACCTTCTTCGACGGTTTCGTGGGCAGTGTTCAAAGAGTCCCTCCCCGATGCGAAGGTCCTGGATCGTGAGAGGACGGGAGCCCAACGCAACTACGGGACGAATCCCTACACCGGCCTCGACGACCCGAACGGTCAGCCGTTTTTGTTCAACGGTGAGATCGATGTCCGAGCCAAAGCAATGCAGCGCATCGTCGCTATCGAGGGGGAGACCGATGCCGCGGCGTGGTCTCTCAACGTTCTAAGTGGCGAGGTCCCAGCAAAGGCGACGGCGGGCGAATTTGAGGGCAAACCGCTCACGATATTCTGGCAGGCCGGCGAGGCCTCGGCTCTCGACGTAAGGGACATAGCCGCCGGGCGCGATGTTGGTACGGTTGGAGTGTTCTCGTCTGTGGTCGACGGTGAGACACTCACCTTCCGTGCGGAGGACGACTCGTTTATCGACGACCAGACATCCTCAACGTGGAATGTTCTCGGCGAGGCAACCGACGGACCCATGTCGGGCACCAAGCTTGCGCCTGTCACGTTTGTGCGAACCTTCTGGTTCTCCTGGGCCGCGTTCCGTCCCGATACGACGCTTGTAGAGGCATGATGAATGCCACGCACGCCCCGGGACGCCGATTCCATGGCGACCAAGTGGGGGAGGATCCACAATGGAGCTAGGACCCCTCAGCCTCGCACTCGCCGCCGGTGGCCTATCGACGGTCAACCCATGCGGGTTCGCAATGTTGCCGGCGTACCTGTCGTTCTATGTCGGAGCCGATGACGATCAACTACCGACGGCCGGGAGCCGTACCGCCCAGGGTTTGATCACCGGGCTGTTTGTGACCGCGGGTTTCCTGCTTGTGTTCGCAATCGTGGGCCTGCCGATTACCTATGGAGCAACCCAGATTGTGCGGGCAATACCGTGGGCAGGGATCGTGCTGGGTCTTGTGCTGCTTGGCGTCGGGCTCGCCACACTTGCGGGTCGTAAGATTTCGATGACGATTGCGAACCCGGTTCGCCCCGAGCAGCAGCGCCAGCCAAAAACGATGTTCGTTTTCGGAATCGGCTACGGGATCGCCTCCCTCGGGTGCACGCTACCGGTGTTCCTGGCCGTGGTCGGTGCGTCACTGGCAACCCGGGGCCCGGCCTCGGCATTGGCCGTCCTCGCCTCGTATGGGTTGGGGATGGCGATCATGCTGCTTTTGTTCTCGACGGGTGCGGCGCTTGTCAGGGATGGTCTGGTACGGGCGGTCCGCAGAATGTTGCCGTACATGCACCGTATCACCGGCTCGATGCTGACGATCGCGGGGTTGTACCTGACGTACTACTGGATGCGAGTGAAGTTCGGCTCGGTGACAACGCTTGGAGATGACCCGATCGTCGGTTTCGTCGGCGACTTCACATCCGCCATCGAACGTTTTGCGGGAAGTTACGGACGACCGTTCATGTTTACCGCAGGTGCAGCACTTGCGGCGATTCTGGCAGTAATGGTGTGGAAGCGGTTCAACACACCCGCGGGAGAGCTTCAGCGCACCGCGACCGACAAAGTTGATGGATAACGAGGAGACCAAGGTGGCACGACATCAATCGAAGCAGGTGGCCGCAGAGCGTCAGGAGCGGCGCATTGCTGCTGCAAAACGCCGTGGGCGCAACCGGTTGTTTCTGTGGGTCGGTGTGACGGTGGCGGTCATTGGTCTCGCCACGTTGTTCTTTACGACCGTGGAGCCACCGAAGCAGGCTGCCGTGGCGCAGGGCAGAGCATCCATTGGTGAACCCGCGCCCGCAATCACGATGGCGGACTTTGACGGTGAGGATGTCACCCTGGCCCAGTTCGCCGGCACCCCCATCGTGCTGAATTTCTGGTCGTCGTGGTGCCCGTTTTGTATCGCGGAGATGCCCGACTTCGAGACAGTGAGCCGGGCGGCAGGTGACCGCGTCGAATTCATTGGCGTGAACCTCCAGGACGATCAGGGTCTCGCGAATCAACTCCGCAAGGAGACCGGCATCACGTACCGTGTGACGCGCGACCCGCGCGGGGTCGTGTACGACGCGTTCGGTGGCATCGGCATGCCGACCACTGTCTTTATCGATGCCGATGGGCGGGTCCGCGAGGTGGTGACCGGTCAAATGTCCGAAGCCCAGCTGCGCGGGAAGATCGCCGAACACTTCACCATCGAGGTCTGATCGGCCCGAGTGCCCTGTGTTAGTGCTGGGGTTGCTTGTGCTCGCCTGAGACAGATGCCAGGAACAGAGCCGGGGCTATTCTTACGACTCTACGAGTTGAGGACGTACCGTGGCCCGCAACAGGTTCAAGTTCGCGCAGGTATTGGCTGTGGCGTTGGTTGCAGGCAGCGCGGCGTACTTCGGCGCTGGGTATCTCGCCGGACAGTCATCGGGACCGGAACCGCTGGACCTGGACGAGCAGCTTGTCGCACGGGGCGCTGAGCTCTATACCGCCTCATGCGCAACATGTCATGGCGTGAATCTCCAAGGCGTCGAAAACTGGAAAAAGCCCAATGAGGACGGCACGTTCAACCCGCCGCCTCAGGACAACTCTGGCCACACCTGGCATCACGGTGATCCGACATTGCTGGACATCATCACCAACGGAGGCATTTCCGACGATTCACTGATGCCAGCGTTCGGGGATAAACTCACCGACGAGGACATGGCCGCAATACTCGAGTTCTTTAGGTCCTACTGGGGACCAACGGAGCAGCAGTTCCAACGCGAAGCCACGATTCGCGAGCAAGGCGCACAATCTCCTTAGCGGGTGGTTCCCGCGCGGCTAGCAGCCACTGTCCCAACCCGGTGCCACGGTGTTCAGCCATGGAACCATGCCGGCAGGAGCTCCCGCAGGCACCGTGAAACAACCGTTGCCAGCACCGATGGAGAACTGAGTGAGCGTATCTTGGAGTCCGGTGTAGAGCGCCACAGGAATCTCGCCGCCTAACCCCGCGTTGGCGTTGACTTGTAGCGTTCGGAGGACAGGTAGGTCGCCGAGTTCGGCGGGCAACGTTCCATCAAGTTTGTTGATTGCAAAGAAGATCTCCTCGAGGGACTGAAAGTCCCCAATCTCGGATGGAATTGGGCCGGTCATCTCGATGCTCCCCCTCAGCAAACGCTTCACGTTGCGCTGACCCTGAACCAGCGTGGTACATACCACGCCCGACCAATCGCACGGACTCACCGCCGGATTGAACCAGAACGTGTTCGCTTTCCATGCGTACCCGTTGGTTGCGGTATAGAGCGCAACCAACGCGTCGCATTCCGATACCGGGATGTAGACGTTGGATCCATCACACGCATCGGACGGTGGGGGAGGTGGCAGTGGCGGCGGTACGATCGCCGTGAGGTTGAGGGCACGTGCCAGGAACGACGCCATCTGATCACGTTTCACCAAATCGTTCGGACAGAATCGGTCATTATCCGGGGGATTGCACCCGGCAGTAATGCCTGCGGTCGCGAACCGGTTGATATTGCTTTCGAAAATCGATCCCGCAATGTCGTTGAACTTCTCGCCGGGGCCGGGGTCGGTGTATTCGAAGGCACGGACGATGAATGCTGCCATCTGACCGCGAGTGACGTTGTCGTTCGGACAGAATCGGTCATTCTCCGGCGGGTTGCACCCCGAAGTAATTCCAGCTGCGGCCATGCGGTTGATGTTGGACTCGAACACGGTGCCGTCATCATCAGTGAAGTAATCGCCACTTGCGGCCGGTAGATCGAGGGCACGAACAAGAAAAGCAGCCATCTGCCCTCGCGTGACGGATCCGCCCGGGCAGTAGAGCGTGTTGTCGGGCGGGTTGCAACCCTTGGTGATCCCCCCGGCGGCGATGGCCTCGATGTTGCCTTCGTGGACGTTGCCATTGTCGTCGGAGAACGATCCCCCGGGCGGGAGTCCCGCAGCGGCGATGCCGATTGTTCCTGCCACCAGGCCGACCACGAGGCCGACTGTTCCCAGTACTTTTACTAACCCTAAGCGCGAGTGTCCGAGCACGCTTCCTCCTCCAGTAATCCCAAGTTACTCCACCATAGTTAGGGCTTTATCGGCGGCGCAAGTGAAACGAGTTACCGTGACACGCCATGGGGTTCGATGGGTTACGGGCGGCAGGCGGCGCAATCTGCTGGAACGCACGCCGCCCACCGGGTTCCCCAAACGGGTCCTAGAACTGTGGAGTTCCCACACCGCCGCGGCAAGTCCCACCGGGTTCAGGGGCCGTGAGTCCGCGAGTGAATTCGTTCACGAACTGGTTGAGGCGAGGGTCAGAAACGTCATCCAGTTCAAGCTGCTGGCTCCACGCTGTAGCAATGATCGGGGCGCTCTGCCCCGGTACCGGCGTGACGAGGACCTTCTCGTTCGGGCTTGCGAATCCGCGGAGCGTTTGGATCTCGTCGCTTGAGAGGTTCGGATCATACGAGACCCACACGCTCCCGTGTTCCATGGAGTGGAGAATGTTCTCGGTGCCCACAGGCTGATCGTAAAAACCACAGTTCTGCCAGATACCGGCATGTGGTCCGCCAGCAGGGACTTCACCTGCGGGAGCTACCGGTCCCTCAACGTGGCGGGGGTCACCGACCGCGAGAGTTTGAGTACCGTCGGGTACACCCTTGAGCTCGGGTGGGGAGAGCAACACGATGGCGATGATACCGCCAACAAAGATGATACCAAGCAGCGGTACTATCAATTTCTTTAGGCGCGAGTCGCCGGAAGTTACCTCGTCGACTGCGACTCTCTTGCCGGGAGACTTTGGCTTTGGTTTATTGCTCATGTTCACCTTTGATGTGTGGCGGATACTGTAGCGCCTGGCAATGTGTACAACGAGAGTTAGGTCGATGTCTGGCAGCGCTTGACAAGCGAGTCGGCCTCTCAAGGGAATCCAACAACGCATTGCCGTCAACTATTGCAACGGGAAATCCCGATTCTTTTACGCTCCATGTCCATATGGCGATCGTTGGGCGATACGGAGTCTGTTAAACCTAGTGCAGTACAACGCAATGGAGAGGTAAAACCGATGGTAAAAGAGTGGAGGGTTCACAACCCGGATGGGAGCCGGAGGGTCGTTGTCACGAAGGAACTTCCCGGCGAGCGTTGGCTGAACATTCTCGAATCCGCCGACTGTCGGGTGGAGATCTGTCAATCGTCGGATGTGTTGACCGGTGTCGAGATCATTGACCGAATCGGCTCGCAATGTGACGGTGCGATTGGGCAACTTACCGAGGCCTGGGATGCCGAGCTTTTCGCAGCACTCGCCGCCGCCGGCGGTACCGCATACAGCAACTACGCCGTCGGGTACAACAACGTCGATGTCCCCGGCGCGACTACCGCTCGGATTCCGGTCGGCAATACCCCGGGGGTTCTCACAGAGACGACGGCCGAGATGGCTGTCGCCCTCACGTTCTCTGCCGGTCGCCGGGTCGTCGAAGCGGATCGTTTTATGCGTGCTGGCCGCTACGAGGGGTGGCTGCCCACGATGTATATGGGGCAACGGTTTGTTGGGGGCACGGTTGGGGTGATCGGGGCTGGTCGGATAGGTGCGGCGTATGGGCGGATGATGGTGGAGGGTTTCAAAATGAACCTGGTCTACTTTGATCCGTATCCGAATGAACGCCTCGAAGAATTCGTTACGAAC
Source organism: Actinomycetota bacterium (assembly GCA_013151445.1). Classification (GTDB taxonomy): domain Bacteria; phylum Actinomycetota; class Acidimicrobiia; order Spongiisociales; family UBA5794; genus BMS3BBIN02. The sequence goes on along the minus strand of JAADIG010000093.1, from coordinate 8,788 downwards.
TACTCGGCGTTCATTGAGCAACAGGGTGGCACTCCTGTTACCTGCCGGCGTCTCACCTCGGTCGAAGACGTGCTTGCTGAAGCGGATGTCGTGAGTCTCCATACGGCACTCGACACCACTACCCACCATCTGATCAACGCCGAGCGGCTCTCTCTCATGAAACCGGACGCCATCCTTATTAACACCAGCAGGGGCCCAGTCGTCGACGAGGCGGCGCTCGTTGATCACTGCCGTGCGCATCCCGATTTCAAGGCCGGTCTCGACGTGTTTGAGGACGAACCCGCAATGAAACCGGGTCTGGCGGATCTCGACAACGTGGTGATCGTGCCACACATTGCGTCGGCGACTGTGTGGACGCGTCAGGGGATGGCGACACTGGCGGCAGCGAATGTTGCTGCGGTCCTGCAGGGGTATCCGCTGTGGGACGATGATGACGTGCTGCCGTTTCTCAGCGGTGAGGTGCCCGCTGCGGCTCCGAGCATTGTGAACGCAGCCGACCTGGGTCTGAAGTAGGAGTGTGCACATGCGTATAGCGAATCGAATTGGACGGCTTGGTACGGAAACCGCGTTTGCCGTCGGGGCCGAGGCCGGTGCCTTTGCGGCGCAAGGGAACACTGTCTATCCGTTCCATCTGGGCGACCTGAACCTTGCAACGCCGTCGACGGTTGTCGATGGCGCCTTCCGCGCGGTGACAGACGGCAAGACCGGGTATTGCCCCAACGCCGGCATTCCGCAGCTGCGCGCTGCGCTTGCGGCCGACGTTTCGGCGTCGCACGGAGTCGAGTACGGCCCCGAGAACGTTGTTGTGCAGCCCGGGGGTAAACCTACCATCGGCAAGTTCATCATGGCCCTGATGAACCCTGGGGACGAAGTTCTGTATCCCAACCCGGGATACCCGATCTATGAGTCGCAGATCGAATTCCACGGAGGTGTTGCCGTTCCGTACGCCTACATCGAGGGTGCCGATGGCTTCGAACTCGACTTCGATGCGATGGAAGCGAGTATCACCGACAAGACAACGCTGCTCATCCTGAACGATCTGCAAAACCCGATGGGTGCTGAGTCTTCAGCCGCCGAACACGCAAAACTTGCCGAGCTGGTTCTCAAACACGATCTCTACGTTCTCGTTGACGAGGCGTACTTCGACATGCGGTACGAGGGCACGAGCTCCTCGTTCGTATCGCAGCCCGGCATGCTGGAGCGCAGCGTCATTCTCTATACATTCTCGAAGAAGTTCGCGATGACCGGGTGGCGTTTGGGGGCATCGATCGGGCCCAAAAAAGTCGTCGATGTGATCGCAAAGATCAATGTGAACGACGAGTCGTGCTCCAACCACTTCATTCAGTACGGCGCCCTTGCGGGTCTCGAAGGTGACCAGAGCGAGGTGCGTGCGATTCTGAACACCTTGCAGGAGCGTCGCGACGTCGCCGTCGATATTCTCAACAGTATCGACGGGATTGCCTGTTTCCGACCCAACGCGACGTTCTATCTATGGCCGAACGTGAGCGAGCTCATGGCCACCAAGGGGATGGATGACTACGAGGTGTTTCGCCGCGCCGCCCTGCACGCCACCGGTGTGTCGTTCTGCACTCGACTGCACTTTGGTCGTGAGACTCCCAACGAGACGAACCGGTACATCCGCTTCGCCTACTCGGGCATTGATGTGCCCGAAATCCAGGAGGGTCTCGGCCGGTTCAAGGACTGGTGCGAGTCGTAGTCTTGGGTTTCGGTGTGAAGGCATGAAGGCATGAAAAGGTTCGATGCGGCGGTGCTCACTACCGACCCGGCACGCAGGACGTTCCTCCTGGATGTGGGTATCGCTGCGCTTGCCGCTGTTGACCCTGTCGCGTCCATCAACCGTGTTGTCTCGCGCCGTGGTGGCGGTCTGGCAATCGGTGAAGGCTTTCTGTCGCTGGACGGACTTGGTCGTTGCGTCGTCCTTGGTTTCGGCAAGGCCAGTGTCGGCATGGGGAGGGCGGTTGCAGCGATGCTGGGTGATCTGCCAACGACCGGCATTCTCGTCACCAACGAGGCGGGTGAGCTGGCACCGTTTGAGGTGGTTGAGGCCGGCCATCCGGTTCCAGACGAACGCTCCGTGTCGGCAGGCCATCGGGTGCTCGAGGCCGCTCACGGAACTGGCCCACGTGATCTGGTGATCGTGCTCATTTCCGGTGGTGGTTCAGCGCTATTGACAGTTCCCGCCGCAGGTCTGACGTTGCAGGACCTGGCGGAGAGCAACGCCGCTCTCCTTCGTTCGGGCGCGCCCATCGCGGCACTCAACACGGTACGCAAACACCTTTCCGCGGTGAAGGGTGGACGTCTCGCAGCGGCGCTCTCAGATGCAGGGGCGGTGGTGACGCTCGTTCTGTCGGACGTGGTTGGGAACTCCCTGTCAACGATCGCATCCGGCCCCATGGTGGCTGACGGGACGACATTCGATGATGCGCTCGCGGTGCTGGAGGAGTACGGCGTGAGTGCCGTTGTGCCCCCGGCGGTGCTCCACCATCTCGAAGCAGGATCGCGTGGCGAGATCTCGGACACGCCGGTTGATGGAACGGTGTTCGACCAGCAGATGATCGCCATCGTCGGCGATGCCCGAGTAGCTGCGGAGGCGGCGTCCGCTTACGCAAACGAATCCGGACGTCGTGCCCGTGTTGTCACCTCGGCGCTGGAGGGGGAAGCAAGCGACGTTGCCCGCCGTATCGTCGGTGAGGCTCGCTCGCTCGTCTCAGGGGAGCTGCTGGTGTATGCCGGCGAGACCACAGTCACGGTCAAAGGGAAAGGGGTGGGCGGTCGCAATCAGGAGTTGGCGCTTGCCGCTTCGATCGAGATGGATGGGGATGACGGCCTTGTGTTGATGTCGCTCGGGACCGACGGAATCGACGGCATGAACCCGGCGGCCGGCGCTTTTGCAGATGGTTCTTCCGTCTCTCGTGGCCGGAACCTGGGTCTGGACGCCCGTGACTCCCTTGAGCGCAATGACTCCCATACTTACCTGTCAGCGATTGGCGATACCGTCGTGTGCGGCCCAACCGGAACCAACGTCGGCGATATCATTCTCGTGTATCGCAGCGGCGACCGCGGTTAGGGACGCCGCTTGATGACCCTGATTGTGACGCCCCAGGCCACAACGGTCCAGGCCAGCAATACGAGGTAGCTAGCGGTCACGTTGGCAACCAGGCCGTCGGTGAGCGAGGCTCGCAGAACATTCGCCATGTGCCAGAACGGGAGCACTCTATGCAATGATGCGAACCACGATGGAAACTGTTCTATCGGGACCACGATGGGGGAGAACATCAGGACGAGAAACACCAGGAGGTTCGTGAAAATGTTGACAAGCCGCGGGTTCTTCACGCCGTGTCCAATGGCGTAGCCGACCGATGTCGCGATGGACGTCGAGATCAAGATGGCGGGGATGATCGCCACCGTCGGACTGAGCGTGACACCAAACACCAGTACCGAGACGACAAGCGCGGCCGCGGTGCCAGGCAGGCCGAGTACAGCAAACACCGTGAACGAACCGAGCGCCGATGCCATGCGGGGTGCCGGCAATGACCAGATGTAGTCGTAGGTTTCTTCGAAACGCTGGTTCGCGATGATATTCGGTACAAGAACGAAGCCGAGCGGGAACAATGCCAGTGCGGGAATGCCGCTGACAAGGAACGTTCGTGCCGTGCCTGGGATGTCACCAAGGAAGAACCCGTACATGACTCCCATGCCAGCTCCCATGAGTGTCTGGATGACGAGGGCGGACACCAAAAACGTGCGCAACGACAGGACTTCGAACCTCATCATCGTGAGGTAGCTGTCCCACCAATGGCGGAGCCCGGCCTTCTTCGGTGCGACTGCGGTCTCTTGTGCATGGAGAGCAGCGTCGGTCATGGTCTGCGCCCTATCGCCCAGGTGCTTACCAATGCGGCGAGCATTGTCCATACGGACAGGACAACGAACGCTCGCGTTGTTGTTGTGACGATCCCGTTGGTGAGGCCGGCCCGGACCACGTCACCCATCGACTGAAATGGCAGCCACCGGTGGACCGCGGCAAACCACCCCGGAAGATTGGTGGCTGGAAACGCGATCGGAGAGAAGCCGAAGATCACGAATATGAGAATCTGTGAGATCAGGCCGACCGTTTGCGGATCCGAGACAGTGTGGGCGTATGCGTAGCCGATGAGTGTTCCGGAGAGGAGAACGAGCAGCACCGCGGGAATGACGAGCGGAGTGATCACGAGCGACGCGTCGAACCGAAATCGCGCTGCGGCGAGCGCCCCTAGGGCCCCCGGGACCGCGATCGTCACGTTCAGGGCCGTCCACGCCGCGGCCGCTGCGGTCCGGGGAGCGGGGAGCGACTGGCTCCATTCGTAGGTGCCCTGAAGGCGTTCCTGGGCAATGAACTGCGGTCCCACCACGATGCCGACAGTTACCAGGGCAACGACCGTTGCACCGGTGGCCAAATAGAGGACGGCGACCTCGTTGATGTCACCGAACAAGAGCGAAAATCCGAGGACCATACCGACTCCAGTGAAGAGCTGCACCATGATGAGGACTGGTAGTGCCAGCCGCAGCGTCAACACATTCCACTTGAACAACTGTGCGAACATCGCAAACCAGTGGCTCACCCCGAAGCGCTTGGCGGGGAGTGTGGTGCCGGAGAGGGTCATGTGGTGGCGCTGCGTTCGCCGGTGAGTCGAACGTAGACGTCTTCGAGTGTCGTGGCCCCCAACGCGTATTCGTCTGCGATGCCTTCTGTCATGAGGCCCTGGGCCCAGGCGATACCTTCGGCCGCGTAGGTCTCGGGGATAACACCCACGACGTTGTTACCAACGCGTACATTTTCACCGATGTAGGAGGGGAGTGGAGGGGTTCGGGACCCGGGCGGCAACATGAGTTGGAGCCGTAAGGACCCGCGGTCGTCGTTCTTGAGAGATGAGGGAGTTCCCTCGGCGATAAGCTTGCCCTCGTCGATGATCGCGAGACGGTCCACGGATTTTTCCGCTTCGAGCACGTTGTGAGTGACGAGGATCACGCCGGAGCCGCGTTCGCCGAGGTCGCGAACAACCTGCCAAAGCAGGCGCCGACGTAGCGGGTCGACATCGTTCGTCGGTTCGTCCAAAATCACAATGGGCGCGGGTTCCACGACGGCCATGGCGAAGCCCACGAGTCGTTTCACACCCCCCGAGAGATTGGTTCCGAGTGTGTCGCGCCACTCCTCAAGTTGCAGAATCTCGATGAGCTGGTCCCGGCGTTTCTGGACCTCGGGTCGGCTACCGCCGCGAATCATTCCGGCGATGTCGATTGCTTCACGTACCTTGAATGCGGTGATCGGCATCGGAGCCTGCGGGAGATAGGAACACAGTTGGCGGGCGTAGTCGGGGTCAGTGACCAAGTCGACGTCTCCGAGGGTGATAGACCCGTTCGATGGCATGAGCAAACCGATAATCTGCTTGACGAGTGTCGACTTTCCGGCGCCGTTCGGACCGAGGAGTCCGAACACTTCGCCGGACTGCACCGATAGGGAGATCCCATTGTTCGCCCACGTCGCACCGTCGTCATAGGTCTTTTCCAGGTTGTCAACGCGCAATGTCCACATGATGCCCTGCTCCTCTCCCGAGTGACGCTACGGTAGTGTCATTATGATGTCATAGCAAGTTTTGGCATGTATGCGCCCTCGAGATCGCCGCGCATGCATGCTGGCGTTGTGCAATACGCTGGGCCGGGCCTACTGTTGCTGTCGAGCGAAAGGTTGCCCATGCTGACGTTTTCCGATGAGCAGAATTTGATACGAGACTCCGTTGCTGAGATCGGAAGTCGATACGGCCACGAGTATTTCACCAAAAAGGCCCGCTCCGGTGGCAGATCGGATGAGTTGTGGGCCGAGGTTGGCGCCGCAGGATTCATCGGGGTGTCAATCGGAGAGGAGTACGGCGGCGGGGGGATGGGGATGGCAGAGCTCAGCGTCGTGATCGAAGAACTGGGGCATCAGGGCTGTCCCCTTCTCATGCTTATTGTTTCACCGGCAATCTGTGGTTCCGTGATCGAGCGGCACGCCACCGAGGCGATGAAGCAAAAGTGGTTGCCGGGAATCGCGTCGGGCGAAAAAAGGATGGCGTTTGCGATCACGGAGCCGGACGCAGGTTCGAACTCTCACAAGATCGCGGTGACTGCCAACAAAGACGGAGATGTTTGGCGGCTGAATGGAACGAAGTACTACATCTCCGGTGTCGACGAGTCCGATGCCATCCTGGTGGTGACCCGTACGTCCAGGGATGAAGAGACGGGCAAGGGACGCCTCTCGTTGTTTGTTGTGCCGACGGACTCTCCGGGGCTGTCCTTTCAGTCAATCGATATGGAACTCATCGCACCGGAGGACCAGTTCACGGTGTTCTTCGACAACGTCGAACTTCCGGCCGACGCTCTTGTCGGCGAGGAGGGCAAAGGGCTGCTTCAGGTATTCGATGGCCTCAACCCGGAGCGAATCGCAGGTGCGGCGATCGGAAACGGTCTCGGACTCTACGCGCTCGAAAAGGCGACGAAGTATGCCAACGAACGTGAGGTGTGGGGAGTCCCGATTGCCACACATCAGGGTCTGTCGCATCCTCTCGCCAAGGCCTACATCAACGTCCAGTTGTCACGTCTCGCGACTTTCCAAGCAGCGAAGCTGTGGGACTCGGGCGAGGACGCTTCGGAAGCTGCGAACATCGCAAAGTACTCCGCCGGTGAGGCCGTGCTTGAAGCGCTTGACCAGTCGATTCAGACTCACGGCGGGAACGGCCTGACACGCGAGTACGGGTTGGCCGACATGTGGTTTGTCGCCCGGCTCTTGCGCACTGCCCCCATCAGTCGTGAGATGATCCTTAACTTTGTCGCCCAGCACTCGCTCGGTCTCGCCAAGTCATACTGAGCGACCGAAGTCGGATTTCCCTGCGGGTGCTACTTCGAGGCCTTGCATTCCCAGTGTGATTCGCCACCGGTCTTGAGAAGCCAGGCTGCCGTCGCAACATTCGCGGTGGGGTCGTACGGCGATGTCCCGGCAAAACCAGCGTTGGCGGCACGGCCAGCCCAGTAGCGGGGCAGGAACTGGAACAATCCCGCTGCGCCCGATGATCGGTTCGTTGCGGTCGGGTCGCCACCCGACTCGCATGCCATGATCTGCATCGCCCAATTGACGTATCCGGGCGGGAAGTACGCCTCTACCAGCGGGCGCCACTGCTCGACGCCTGGAGGGATGGTCCGTTGCCGTCTGCGTGCCGGATGCGCTCGGGCTGGTGCGGCAGGTTCGACGTAGGGTCCGTTGATCGCCTCAAGCGCCTTCGACCGCTCAATTGCACGGATTCGTGTTCGCCCGAGAGCGAGGAGTCGTGTTCCTGTGTACTCGAGTTGCGGCCGAACCGACGCCAGGGGCGGGGAGTACGCCACAGGTCTGGCGGGTTCCTCGGGTTCGGCGGCGAGTTCTCCCGAAACGACAGTTTCCGCATCGACTCCGTCTTGGCTGGGGTCTGCGGCTGCCGTTGCGGCGAGGACCGCGGTAATCGCTACGATCGTCATCACGACGGCGACGCGTGCTGAGGAATTGAATTGCTTACGCATGAAGGGACCTCCTGAGAGGGCAGGGTGGGGGTGGCACTTCTGATAAGTGCAGCCGCAGTTCGCGCTGGCGGCTTGGGCAGAGTTTCGACCGCTCTGCTCGGTTGCGGTGCGCAACGATAGCTAGTTACCACCGTTGTGCAAGCCGAGACGCCCGCGGAGGCCGCGAAAAACAAGGTTCACTTTCGAGTGCGGTCCGTTACGGTTGTGGAAGCGGGGGAACATCCCCTCGCAGAGACAGCAGCGGGAGAGCGCGGGTTTGCCTCGGTGTGAGGAGATGATGATGGAAATCGCAATCCACCGACCGACAACCAGAACCCGTCGACTCCTGGTGAGCGCCATAGTGGCGACTCTCCTGCTGACCTTGACCCCGCCGGTCCGGGCGGACTACTCGTCGGGTGACCACCCAGGATGTGTCTCGGGAGTGAAGGCCCACTTTACCCAAGAGGCGACGCCGAACGGTCTAGTTACCTTCTATCTTGAGACGCGGGGCTCGCACGACTACTGGAAGATCTGAGATCCGAACATGCATGTTACGAGAACAGGCTATTGGTCCGGTACCGGGTGGTGGCTAAGTGGATGGCATCCGGGAACGACCGGCTACTTGACGTGTACGTGATGGCCGAGCCACGCCGAGTTGACCGGGAGGTTCTGTGACCCGTTGGTTGATGGTCGGTCTTAGTCTGATGCTGGTTATGGCTGCCTGTTCGTCATCAGACGAAGTTACTGGGCGCAACCAAGCTGCACCGGGTCTGTTCGATCCGGTGCAGCTTGATGAGATTCCTGGCCCCGACGAGTGGGCCCGGGTCTACGCGGCATGTATGCAGGGGAAGGGTTGGAACGCCACCATAGAAGATGACGGTGGCGTGGCTATCGATGATCGAACTTCGGAACTGCGTGCGCTCGCACAGGTCGATCGTGAGGAATGCAATGCCGAGATGGTCGAATCCGGTGTCATTCCGGACCCGAGGCGACCGCCGTCAGAGGAGATCGTGCAGGACGCGTACGATGTCGCGCTCAAACTCCGCACCTGTCTTATCGAGAACGGCTACGCGGTCCCAGCTGCGCCGTCATGGGAGACTTTTCGTGAATCAATGCTGAATTCTTCCGAAGAGCGACCTCCTTGGAATCCGTTAACTGCGCTGGGAGCGGTCGAAGGCGTCGAACTTGCCCGTGAGGCCCACCTTGTTTGCGAAGGCGATGA
>JAADIG010000146.1 GCA_013151445.1 Actinomycetota bacterium | reverse complement strand
CAGGCCGGAACTACTTTCGGATTCCTCGGCACGTGGAACATCGTGCTCATCCCCTCGTTCGCGATCTTTTTCGTCTCCGGTATCGCCGAGACCAATCGTCCACCGTTCGATCTCGTCGAAGCGGAGTCGGAGATTGTCGGCGGGTATCACACGGAGTATTCCGGGTTCAGATTCGCGCTGTTCTTTCTGGCCGAGTACATCAACATGTTCAACATGTCGGCGCTTATCGTGACACTGTTCTTTGGTGGATGGGTGGGGCCGACGTTTGGTCTGCCCCAGGGGATCCACTGGGTGATCTACATCCTGTGGTTCTTCATCAAGACGTTCACCTTTGTTTTCATTTTCATCTGGATCCGTGCGGCGTTGCCGCGGATGCGCTACGACCAGTTGATGTCGTTCGGGTGGAAGAGACTGATCCCGGCAGCCCTCATGTGGCTGGCAGTGTTCACGGTCGCCCTCGGGTACCGAACGTTTGGATTGCCATGGTCATGAGAGGTGAATCATGAGTTTTATGGACACCATTGGTTTGGGTGGTTTCAAGGGGTTTGCGGTCACATTCCGGCAAATCTTCACGAAGAAGGTCACCCGAAAGTATCCCGATGAGAAGCGACAGAAACCGCAGCGGTTCCACGGTCGTCACGTGCTCAACCGCTATGAGGACGGGATGGAGAAGTGCATCGGCTGCGAACTGTGCGCCGGTGTCTGTCCGGCGCGCTGTATCTACGTGCGCGGCGCCGACAACCCGCCGGAGAATCCCGTCAGCCCCGGTGAGCGTTTCGGTTTCGTCTATGAAATCAACATGTTGCGTTGCATTTTCTGCGGCCTCTGCGTTGAGGCATGTCCCACGACGGCGATCACCATGACGCAGTTGTTCGAAATGTCCGTGACCGACCGCCAGGATGCGATCTACACGAAGAACGAACTCCTCGTCGAGCCCGATGGGACACCCAATCATTCACAACCGGCAGGCCCACTCATCGATCTCAATGAGCTGAAACTATCCGATGGCTGGATGCGTGCGACGTCGCCGGCGGGTCGTGCGGCGTATGAGGGGATCCCGCACTGGCCGGGTTCCGCCGGTGCCGGTGTGCGGCCTCCCGAGCGCGGCCAGCGCAGCGATGGGGGTGAGGTCTAGATGGACGTACGTGTCATCATTTTCGTCATCTTCGCAATCGCGGCGGTCGCCGGTGCGATCTCCATGGTGCTCGCCAGGAACCCGGTGCATTCGGCGTTCGGGCTGTTGATGACCATGTTTGCGATTGCAGTGTTCTACATCATGAACGGCGCCCATTTCGTGGCAGCCCTGCAGATCATGATCTATGCGGGGGCAGTGATGACGTTGTTCCTGTTTGTCATCATGCTGGTCGGGGTCGATACCTCCGACGAGGCCGAGGAACATATCCCCTATCAGCGTCCCCTTGCGATGATTCTGGGTTCGGGCCTGCTGATCCTCATCGTGGCGTCCGGTATCCAAACCTGGGTGAATGCGGCAGCGCAGACGGGGCGTGGATCTCTCGGGACCATCGAGAACGTGTCGGACGAGCTTTTCGGAACCTGGTTGCTGCCCTTCGAAGCAACGATTTTCTTGTTAACCATTGCAGCAGTCGGGACCATCGGTCTTGCCCAGTTTGCTTTCAACCTTCGGGTGGCCTCGGGTGATGACGATGAGTGATCTCGCAGTAACCGCCGGCTGGTACATGGCGCTTGCGGCGCTGCTGTTTTCCATCGGTGCGATCGGTCTCTTGACCCGTCGGAACGCCCTCGTAATGTTCATGTCGATCGAACTCATGTTGAACTCGGTCAATCTGACCTTTGTTGCGGTCGGGAAAGAGCTGCGCACACTCGAAGGTCAAATCGCGACGCTCTTTGTCATGGTGGTTGCCGCAGCAGAGGTGACGATTGGTCTTGCCATCATCGTTGCGGTGTTCCGCCGCCGCGCCACGGCGAGTGTGGACGAGTTATCAGAGATGAAGGGCTGACGCATGGTCGATCTCATTTGGCTGGTTATCGCCCTGCCCCTGCTCGGTGCCGTGGGGCTCCTCTTTCTCGGAAAACGTATCGGGGAGCCGAACAGCGGGCGCATCGCGACGCTTCTGGTCATCGCCAGTTTCTTCATCGCACTGATTGCCGCGCTACCGGCCTTCGGTGGTGATTTCGAAGGCGAGAACATATTCCTCTTCGAGTGGCTCCCCTCTCTGGGCGTGAACTTCTCGCTCCTGTGGGATCCGTTGAGCGCCATGATGACGCTCGTCGTTACGGGTGTTGGTGCGCTGATTCACATCTACGGAACCGGGTACATGGACGGCGATTCCCGCTACCCGAGGTTCTTCACCTACTTGAATCTCTTCATTGCGTCGATGTTGATTCTGGTCCTCGGTGATTCCTTCGCCACCATGTTTGTGGGGTGGGAACTTGTTGGGTTGAGCTCGTATCTGTTGATTTCATTCTGGTTTGAAAAGCCGTCCGCCGCGGCTGCCGGCAAGAAGGCCTTTGTCGTAAACCGGATCGGTGACTTCGGGTTCTTGATTGCTCTCATGATCATCTTCGCGACGTTCGGGTCGTTGTCCTACGACACCGTGTTCGGGAATGCGGACAAGCTCCAGGTTGGTGGCGCAACCGTTACGGCGATCACGTTGTTGTTGCTCGTCGGCGCCGTTGGCAAATCCGCGCAGCTCCCTCTGTACGTCTGGCTGCCCGATGCCATGGAGGGCCCGACCCCCGTCTCGGCCCTGATCCACGCGGCCACGATGGTCACCGCCGGTGTGTACATGATTGCCCGCTCGGCATCCCTGTTCTCCATCGCCCCGGTCTCCTCGGGCGTCGTAGCCACAGTGGGTGCCCTCACGGCACTATTCGCGGCGATAATCGCGATTGGTCAACGGGACATCAAACGAGTGCTCGCCTACTCGACGATCTCCCAGCTCGGTTACATGTTTATGGCGGTGGGAGCCACTGCGTATGTCGCGGGTGTGTTTCATCTTCTGACCCACGCCTTCTTTAAGGCGCTGCTGTTCCTCGGTGCGGGAGCCGTGATCCACGGCATGCACGGTGAGCAGGATATGTGGAAGATGGGCGGATTGCGTAAGAAGATGCCGATCGCCTTCGGGACAATGGTTGTTGCCTGGCTGGCCATCTCCGGGATACCGCCGTTCGCCGGTTTCTGGTCCAAGGACGAGATCCTTGCAATTACCTACGGCAAGGGTGGTGCCTGGGTTGCGTTGTGGGCGGTTGGTCTCGTGACCGCAGCGTTGACCGCGTTCTACATGTCACGCCTCATGTTCCTTACGTTCTGGGGGGAGCCGCGATGGGACGACGGTATCGAACCGCACGAGTCCCCGCGTTCGATGACTCTCCCGCTTGTCGTCCTCGCCGTCTTTGCGGCGGGTGCCGGGTTGATCAATACGCCGTTCCGGCCGTCGCTCGAACACTTCCTCGAACCAGCGTTCGCCTTTATCAAGGTTGCTCATGCCCCCGAGGGGATCACACCATGGGTCCTCGCCGGCGTGTCCGTCCTCGTTGCCTTGGGCGGCATCGCAGTCGCATACCGGCGTTACGTCACTCGGACACTTCCCGTGGAAGAGGGGGAGCGCTGGGATCTCGTGGAGAACGGCTTCGGTGTTGATGACCTGTATGGTCGTACGATTGTTCTCCCGGGCAAGGCCGTTGCGGAATCTGCTGCGTTCACCGTTGATGCCAAGGGTGTCGATGGACTTGTCAATGGTGTCGGTGGTGCCGTCAAACGTCTCGCCGATGCCGCCACGGTCCTGCAAACCGGTCAGGTCCGCTCGTACGGTACAACCATGTTCCTCGGTGCGGTCGCCGTCATAGCGTGGCTGCTCATCAGGGGAGGGGCGTTCTAGATGTTCCCCGTACTCGCCTTCCTCGTTGGCCTACCCGTCGTGGCTGCAATTGTCATAGCCCTCATCCCAAAGTCGCGCAGCGAGCTGCTGCTGCCGGTGGCGTTCGGGCTCTCATTGCTGCCGCTTGCGGTAGCCGGATACATGGTGTGGACATTCAACACCGCTGGGGGTTTCCAGTGGGTCGAGTCGACGATCTGGTTGCAGCAGCTGAGGATTGGTTGGACCGTCGGTGTCGACGGAATCTCACTATTCCTCGTCGCCCTCACTGCGTTCCTCTTCCCGATCTCGATCCTTGCATCGGCGAATATTTCGGACCGTCTGCGGGGTTACCTCGTCTCCCTGTTCGTCCTTGAAACCGGTGTCCTCGGTGTGTTCATCGCCCTTGACCTGGTGCTGTTCTTCGTGTTCTTCGAGATCGTACTGATCCCGATGTTCTTCATGATCGGAATCTGGGGTAGCTCGAACCGCCGGTACGCGGCGATCAAGTTCTTTGTGTACACAGCGTTCGGATCGGCATTCCTGTTGGTGTCGATTATTGCCCTCGCGGTGAACGCAGGCCCCGCGCTTCAGACGATATCGTTCCAGTGGAACGAGCTAGCGCAGGTGCCGATGACGAGCACGCTGCAGACCTGGTTGTTCTTCGGGTTCGCCATCGCATTCGCCATCAAGGTGCCGCTCTTTCCGCTCCATACCTGGCTGCCCGACGCCCACACCGAGGCACCGACTGCCGGCTCCGTGTTGTTGGCCGGTGTGCTGTTGAAGATGGGCACCTACGGATTCATTCGTTTCAACCTGATCCTGTTCCCCGAGGCCACGGTGAAGTATGGAAAATGGATAGCACTGTTGGCGGTGATCGGCATTGTGTATGCGGCACTCGTCGCAACCGTGCAACCGGACATAAAGCGTCTTGTCGCGTATTCGTCGGTGAGCCACCTTGGTTTCATCGTGCTCGGCATCTTTGCGCTCACCTTGACCAGTGTCCAGGGTGGAATCATCCAAATGGTGAACCATGGGTTATCGACTGGTGCCTTGTTCCTCCTCATCGGCATGATCTACGAACGGACACACACCCGGAAGATCGCGGACTACGGTGGACTCGCTTCCACGATGCCGATCTTCTCCGGTTTTTTCCTGTTTGCCGTGTTCGCCTCGGTCGGTCTGCCCGGTTTGAACGGTTTCATTGGTGAGTTCATGGTGCTGATCGGTTCCTGGCAGACGTTCCCCGTGCTTACCGTCGTGGCGGCGTCGGGGGTCGTTCTGGCGGCCGTCTACCTGCTGTGGGCGTACGAGCGTGTCTTCACCGGACCGCCCGGGAAGGCGAACAAGGATCTCGAAGATCTCAACCCCCGGGAGATCGCAATTCTCGTCCCCATCGCGTTCCTGATCGTGCTGCTCGGGGTGTACCCGAAGCCGGTGCTCGACCGGATGGAGAATGATGTCAACGCCGTGATCTCGAGGATTGAGCAGTCCACCAGCTATGAGCGCCCCACGTTCGATCTTGAGGGTCAGCTCAGGATCAGTGTGCCGGCAGAGCAGGGCAATAACTCGTCTGGTGAGTCAAGCGAAGGGAGCGAATAGTGGGAAACATTGCTTTCCTCCCCATTGGTCTTGAGGTTGCTCTGCTAGTTGGAGCGATTGGTGTCCTGATGGTGGCGGTGACGATGGGTCGCAGCTCGCGCGACTGGGCCGTCGTCGCCGGCGCCGCAATCGGGGTCGGTTTTGTTATATCGGTCCGCCAATGGGTTGTCGTCGGTGAGAGTGGAACACAACTCGCCTTCGGTACGAAGGGCGCCGACGGGTTAGCTGTCGCAAACCAAATGGTCGCCATGGACAAGTTTGGTGCTCTCGGCGGAATGATTCTGATGGTCGTAGTCGGCCTTGCGCTGATTGGAAGCTGGCAGATGGTCAAGGATCTGGGGAGCCGCGGTGCCGAGTTCGTCGCTCTCATCCTGCTGTCCGCAGCCGGCATGCACATGATGATCGTTTCGGCGAACCTCATTATGTTGTTCATCGGTCTGGAGACGGCATCGATAGCGCTGTACGTGATCGCCGGGTTCCTGCGCAACCGGCGCGGCTCGGACGAGTCGGCGATGAAGTATTTCCTCATGGGGTCTTTCGCTTCTGCCCTGTTCATCTATGGCGTCGCCCTGGTTTTTGCCGCGACAGGTTCAACATCGCTGTACGGATCAACATCGATCGGACAGTTTCTTGCCGGGAACGCAATGCCTAACCCCGGAATCTTGTTGATCGGCATCGGGCTGATACTCGTTGGGCTTGCATTCAAGATGTCAGCGGCTCCCTTCCACCAATGGGCGCCGGACGTGTATCAGGGAGCGGGCACGGGTGCAGTGGCATTCATGTCAACCGGCGTCAAGGTGGCCGCGGTGGCCGCAATGGTGCGTGTCCTGTATATCGGTTTCTTCCAGTTCTACGACGACTGGTCCATGGCCGTGGCGCTCATTGCTGCCCTGTCCATTCTTGTTGGAACCGCGACTGCAATTGCCCAGTCCGACCTTAAACGCATGCTGGCGTATTCCGGTGTTGCCCACGCCGGGTTCCTCCTCATTGCCGTCCTGGCGGCACGGGTCAGCCTCGATGCGATGTGGTTCTATCTGGCGACCTATGCGGTGAGCCTGGTTGGGATGTTGACGGTCGTGACTGTCGTTGCCGGGGCGAGCGCCGGCCCCGTCTCCATTGAGAGTTTCCGCGGTCTTGGCAAAAGGTCGCCGATGCTTGCCGCTGCCATTGCGGTGTTCATGTTCTCTATGGCGGGCATCCCCGGAACCTCCGGTTTTGTTGCCAAGCTCGTTGTGTTTACGGCCGCTGACCTGAGCGGGTTCCGTTGGTTGGTGGTGTTGGCCCTTGTCGCTTCGGTGGCCGGTTTGTTCTTCTATCTGCGTATCATCGTGGTCGCGTTCTTCGAAGATTCCGACACCGAGGAGACTCCATTAACACTGACCGGACCACGTATCGCGATCGGGTTTGCGGTCGCCGTAACGGTGGGCCTCGGTCTATGGCCGACGTTGTTGCTGGACTTCGCACGTGAGGCGCTCCCGCATCTCTGATCCGCGGCGTTGGATGACGTTGCTCGCACGCGGTGCGGCGGTTGTCATTGCCGGTGCCCTTGTTCTGCCTGCCCCCCTCATTGTTGCCGATCTGATATCCACGAACATCTACATCTTGGCCGACGGTGAAGTGCAGTCCGAGGATGCATCGATTGCAGCGGAGAAGGTCATCGTTGGCGGCGTCATCGACGGCGATCTCAGCGTCGTTGCGTCCAGTGTGACGATAACCGGAACGGTGAAAGGCGATCTGCTCGTTGCGTCATCGGGTCTTGTGAGCATCACCGGCACGATCGAAGGTTCGGTGCGCGGCGCTGCTTCGCAGTTTGTCATAGACGGGGACGTCCAAGGAGACGTCACTGTTGCTGCGATGTCGCTGGTCTCGCGCGGGACGATCGAACGTGACGTACTCGTGTTTGGAAACAGCATTGAGATGAACGGCACAGTCGGGCGCGACGTACGCGGTCGTGTGCTGACGACGACCATCGGCGGCACGGTCGGCCGCGACGTTGATATCTCGACCGATACCCTGACGATTGAATCAACGGCCGACATCGGCGGTGACCTCACCTATCGATCTCCGCGTCTGGGACACATCAGCGGCGGTGCCACGATCGTTGGGTTGACCACTCCGATCACTGTGGGGTTGAGTTTCCCCCTATCGGTGTATGTGTCGATTGCCACCCTCGTATCGTGGCTCGGATTCCTCGTTGGGGGTTTGGTGATCACCTACCTCTTCCGCTCCACGACAGTGCGGGCAACTGTGTTTGCTGAGCAGCACCCGTTTCGATCTCTTGGGTACGGCATCGTCACCATCGTCGTTGGTGCCACAATTGGTGGAGCGCTTGCCGTCACACTCGTTGGTATTCCCCTGTCCATTGCTTTGTTTGCGTTGGCGGTTGTCGCGATCGCATTTGCGCCGCTGCCGATACTGGCCGCCGTTGGTCTCCGGGCCCTTCGGGGTCGCGGTGGCATTGTCGCCGGGTTCCTGGTCGGGGCGATAGTTCTGCGTGTCATCCTGGCTCTGGTTCCGACTCTCGGTGTCGCCATCTACGTCGCGACGGTCCTCATGGGTGTCGGTTCGTGGGTTCAGGGCGCATGGCAGCAACGATCCTGGAGTCTGCCGCAACCAGCTCCGGCGGTCTCGATCGTGGGTGCGGCGACAGTGGATGAACCCAACGGCGATGTATCGAACGGCGATGTATCGAACGGCGACAGCGACGAGTCCGTGAACACGGAGTAGTTCGCCCGTCGCACCGCCGCCTTCTCCAGCAGGTCCCTGACCTCGGAGGCATCCATGGCCCGAACGCATCCCCGACGGCCCGGTGTTATGTGAGTGCGTGTGTATCGTGGGCATCCATGAGGTTTCACGGGGCAGCCGAGATCATCGCAGCGTGCTGGGGGTTCGCAGAGAACGAACACAGCAATGCGATGGATGGTGCCGGGTCTATGCCAGGTGATGGGTTCGACAATGAGTGAGTGGCCCAGCCCCCGGTCGCGCCTCGCGGCGGCGGCGACCGCACTTGTAGTGGTCGCGGCGGCGTGTGGCGGAGGCCGGGTAGCGGAGGAGTCGACCGTCGGGTACGAGGACGTCGCGTTGTTCGGTGGTCTTGATACTCGTGCTGTTCAGATGGTGCAGCAGGAGGGGATTGCGGAGTGCATGATTGCGAAGGGCTTCGATTACGTTCC
>JAADIG010000088.1 GCA_013151445.1 Actinomycetota bacterium | reverse complement strand
GTCGGGTTCTCCTGTGTTGACGCAGGTGTTGCGGATGAACTCGCCAAGTAGCGAGACGGCAGCCTCCTGATACTTCGTGTCAAGCATCGGTCGGTGCATGGTTGGCGGTGTGGTCGATGTTGGGTCGTCTCACCTCGGCAACGTCGATGGCGAATCGGCGGATGGAGATCACGACCTGGGTATTCGAGATCGTGCGTGATCGATGGTCGTGTGCCAGGACAACAGCCGACAATGTTCCGTCCATCTGCCCGTGGGTGCGATCCAGGCGATTCATGGTTGTCGGTGGCCTCATCGATCCATTGACATGATCTGTTCGTTGGCAAGGATTCTCCGGGTGTTGTCGATGAGCATACTGTCGAGGTCATCTGGCGTGATCCCAGCATCGGTGAACATCCGGCCGAGGTTTGCCATGATGTGTGCGTATCCGTGTCCGCCGAACCGGCGGAACATCATCTTGAGAAAGACGTCCTGGCTGAGCAGGATCTGGGACCCGCGGCCAGCGCGAAGATGCTTGGCGATCGCCCCAATGCAAACGATCTCGTCGGGACTTGGCCCCATGGGTTCCGGATAGACCTGATTGTTTCCAAGCATGTCGTACTCGATGAACGCCCCACGCTCGATGAGGCCAGCCTGATAGCCCTCATCCTCCCACGACGGGTTCATGTGGCAGAGAACGGTACGAGCAGCATCACCCCCCTCGGACTCGACGATGTCGAGGACACGGTGTCCTTCCCGGCCCCATCCATCGATGTGCACCATCAAGGGTGCTCCTGTCTCTGCTTGTGCCATTGCTGCTCCCCGCAGGGACAGCTCTTCTGCCAGGGTGATCGGTGCGGATGTTCCCACCTCGCCGATGATTCCGGAACGGATCCCCGTCTCTCCAACACCGATGGTGACATCCCTGATGATCTCGGCAGCAATGATCTCTGGGTGCGCGGTGTCGAACTCTTCGTCGAGGGCCTTCTGCGTGTAGTACCCAGCCCCCATGACGATATTGAGGCCGGTGCGTTCAGCGATTCGTCGGAGTGCGAGCGGATCACGCCCAATTGATCGGTTGGTGGGATCCACGATCGTGCCGCCACCGACACGTGTTACGTAGCCAAGTTCTTCGACGACCAGATCTTCGTCGGTGTTGACCATGTTGTCGCGAACGAGGAACGGATGGAATCTGAGGAAGCTGACGAGCTCCATCGACAGTGGGCGATCGAAGTAGCTGGCCTCTTCCTCTGTCTCTGGCTCGGCTCGCATCATGCTGAAGTCGAACACCATGTGCTCGTGCATCAATACTCGCCCGAGCGACTCGACATCTACCGGTCCGTTCACGGTCATCGTGGGGATCTGTTTGGTCACAGCGGCAATCCACTTTCCTCGGTTTGGTTCGATCTCAGGTGCGGTCAGGCAGCATCATTCACACATCGTCCTCCTGCCTGCAAGCTACGCGGGCACCGGGCACCGTCGTGGTTGCAGCGGCGAAACGAACGGCCGACTCGGCGGCTTCTCGAAGTGGTGCCCCGGCTGCCAATCCGGCCGCGAGGCTGCCGTTCAACGCGTCACCCGCGCCCGTCGTATCGACGACTGCAACTGGCGGTGCTGGGATGTGTGTCACCTCGGCGCCATGCGCGAGTATTGCTCCACGGGCGCCAACCGTCACCAGGACGGCCGACGAAATGCGTCCGGCATCTCGGATCAGCGCGGGGATCGTCTCCTCATCGATGGCGATGTCATCGGGAGCTCCTACGAACTGGCGAAACTCACCCTCATTGGGAGTCAAGACATCTATCTGGTCGAGCAGACGTTGATTGAGGCGTCGGAACGGTGCCGGGTTGAGCACGACGCATGCGTCCAGTCGACGTCCCGTGGTGACAGCGGCAGCTACGGCATCGTCGGGGATCTCGAGGCTCACCACGACAACTGTCGGCTGGATGGCGATCAGAGCCGTCGACACGGCCTCTTCGGTGAGACAGTGATTCGCCCCCGGTATCACCACGATCTGGTTCGCTCCGCTCTCGTCGACAGTCACGAACGCAATCCCGGTGGCTGCATCATCAACACGAACGACCGACCCGACACCGATGTCCGCTGTCTCGAGCGCGTTCAGTTCGCTCTCTGCGAAGTCGTCTTGACCGACAGCACCGACCATCGAAACGGTGATCGCTCCCCGACCGGCGGCACTCGCCGCCGACGCCTGGTTGGCTCCTTTCCCGCCGTGCGCCCAGGAGTACCGAGTCCCTATGACGGTCTCGCCCGGTGCGGGTATCTGTCGCGTGTAGATCATCGTGTCCCTGTTGATGGAACCCACAACAGCGATATGCGGTCGGCCGTCAGTCCCGGTGGATGCGGAGCGACACGCAGAAGGAGACGCTTGGGACACCGTCTAGCCTCTCTTGGCGAGCCACTTCATGGATCCTCTGAGCACGCGAGCGTATCCCGGCCAGTCGATGAATGGTTGAGGACACCAATGCGGCCCGATGTCGGTGGCCCACGCCAGTGTGCGCCCGTTACCGGCAGTTCCCGTTATCAGAAATGGATCTTGATTGGCCGTTACGAGGGGTGTGATTCCCTCTTTCGCCTCAAGCCGGTTGTATCCGAGCACGATAGGCCAAGGATCCGAGACACCTTCAAGGATCACATGATCCTCTTCCACGACTTCCGGAGTCACTCCGTCGGGTGTTTCAACGCGATCGTCGTATCGAGAGATCGTTACGGGAAGGATTTCTTCAATTGGTGTCCCGCCGTATCGAGCGGTCCCGCCGATCCCTGAGAACGATAGATAGCCGCCACACATGGCAAAGCCACCACCGGCCTCGACCCAGTCGCGGATGAGCTTGAGTCGGTTCACGGTCGGGAGGCCGTGAAGCCATGTATCTGGGTGTAAGAGCAACGTATCGGCGCCAATGTCGCTCAGCACCAGTACGTCGTAGACGTTCAGTTCGTCGAGCGTTGCCGGGAACTCGCTTGCTGCGGCGTGTGCCGGAAGGTGGGTCAGCGTGAATTCATCTGTTCCCAGTGCATCTCTGAATGCTGCGTGCCCCTCTTGATACATGGTGCTGGTGAACTGGTTCCACCCCTTGAAATGTGTGCTTGTTGAAGTCCAGGATTCTCCGACGAGGAGGATCCGGATTGGCGTGGTCATGAGTTTGCCTCTTTCTTCGATTCAGATTTCATCTGTGTGCTCTCGACGCTTCGCGCGCTCATTTCGAAAAGGCGTCGAGGGTTGTCAACGAGCAGTTCTCTGGCCAGGGTTGGACGCCCGAGAGTCTGGCCGATGCGCGAGAGCATCTCGCCAGCCGATACGAGCCCCGCTCCACCAAATCTCGAGAACTGAGCCTTCAGGAAGACATCGTGACTCAGGAGCACGTTCCCGGCGTAGCCGAGATTGAACAACTCGGTCAGATGATGCTCGTCTTCCTCGGCCGTTGGGCATACACCCTCTGGGAACCTCATGCCCATGGACACCATGTCATATCCGAGCCACGCACCTCGGCGGAGGAGAGACATCTGGTACGCCACGTCGTCGCCTGATGGGTTCATATGGCACAGGACGATGGCAGCCGGATCCACTCCGAAGGTTTCGCAGTAGTCCACCACGAGGTGTCCCGATCGAAGCCACCCGGGGAGATGGATCTGGAGTGGCACCCCAGCCTCGGTCTGAGCCCGACAGGCGGCTTCGAGGGATCGATGTTCGGCGACGGTGAAATCTGCTGAGACACCGATCTCACCGATGAATCCCGAGCGCACATGTCCTGGATTGTCGGTGCCGCTCAGCGCCCCCAGCAGGCTTGCAACCAAGGCCTCTGTCGGCTGATCTGCGATGTCTGCAACCGGGTTGAGGTACCAGCCGCACCCCATCACGATCTGGACGCCGGTTCTTTGGGAGAGATCAACCAGCTCGCCCGGATTCCGCCCGAGGGTATCGGGTGTTGCCTCCAGGATGGTTCGACCGCCGGTGGCAGCGAACGCGAGGACGTCTTGGGTGACTGCATCACGATCATCCAGAGTGCAGTTGTCCTTGCTGGCGAACGGATGATCGAGCAGCAGGTTGCGTGGCCACTCGGCCACGGGAAGATCGAAGAGCGCTGCATGATCCTGATCAGGGGCTGCCATGGATGAAATGTCTGATGACAGGTGCTCGTGCGTCAGGGTGACGCCGAGCTCCGATGAGGGCACGTCCCCTGTGACCGTGGCGACTTGGGTCATCGATATCTCGCGAGGCGGGGCAGGCGGGAGAACACTCGCAGATTTGCCCACACAGCCGCCAGGAGCAGTATGCCGCTCACGATTGGTGTCCAGAACGGCGATACACCCATGAGAATCAACCCATTTCCGACGATGGCGATGAGCATGACCCCGATCAGTGTGCCGATCACCGTGCCTCGACCTCCAAAGAGGTCAGTACCGCCAAGGACAACCGCCGAGATAACGGCGAGTTCGAAGGCCACTCCTGAGTTTGCCGAACCCGATCCGAGGCGCCCTGCAACAAGGATTCCTGCTGCCGCTGCGGCCATTCCGGAGCCTGCCATCACGCCGAGTTTGATCGCTCGGGTATTCACCCCGGATCGGCGGACTGCTTCTTCGTTCGATCCAATGCCGTTGATGTACTGTCCGATCGGTGTGAAGTTCATCACCAGGACGCCGAGTAGGACAGTCCCGATGGCGATCCATGCGGGTACAGCAAGGCCAAAGACCGTAGTTCTCCCAAGTGTTTCGAAAAGCCCAGATTTGATCGGAATCGAAAATCCCTCTGTGATCAGGAGAGCGAACCCTCGAATGATCGACAGGCCCGCCAAGGTAACGATGAACGAAGGCACGCCCTGATAGGCCGAGACGTATCCCTGCAAGCCTCCGACGATCGCGCCACCGATCAACACGGCAAGTAGCACCGCAAACTCGTTGACTCCCAGACGGAGGAGTTCGGCGGCGCCTGCTGCTGCGAGCGCCAGCAGCGATCCGACCGATAGGTCAATCTGTCCGCTGGTGATCACGAACGCCATCGCGACGGCGACGATCAGGGCTGGGGCCATCTGCCTGGCCAAGTTGCGCAGGTTCAGCACCGTTAGGAAGGCGTCGTTGCCGATCGCGAACGCCACGATGAGTAGGAGCACAACGATCGCCATCGAGATCGTGGCCGCGTTCCGAACAGCGAAGTGCAACAGGCGCGTCTTGCGTGGGTACTCAATCGTCACTGCTGCATCAGTCATGTGTGCCCTGCATCCGTTGCATCTCGCCTTGTGTGATGATCCCCACGAGGGACTCGATTGTGAGGGAGTCCGCTGCAGCGCTGGCGACCGATCTACCTTCGTACATGACATCGATCCGGTCGCACACCGTGAAGAGATCCTGGAGACGGTGGGTGATGAGGATCACCGCAACTCCCTCGCTTGCGACCCGTCGGATCAGCCTCAGCACGGCCTCGACCTCGGCGACTGCGAGCGCAGCGGTCGGTTCATCCATGATGAGAATGTCGGGTTCATGGATCACTGCTCGGGCAATGGCGACGCTCTGGCGCTGCCCGCCCGACATATCCTCGATCACCTGCCGCGTCGATGGAATCTTGACTCGGAGATCACTCAGCACACGTTGTGCGGTGCGGTGCAACTCCGCTCGGCTCAGGAATACGCCGAGTCGACGGGGTTCCAATCCGAGCAGGAGGTTGCTCGCAACATCGAGTGACCCGCACAAGGCGAGATCTTGGTAGACCGTTGCGACCCCTTTGCGGTGTGCGTCCGCTGGGGATCGGAACCGGCATTCTTCACCCTTGATACGTATCGAACCAGAATCTGGGACGACGACACCGGAGAGCACCTTCATCAAGGTGCTCTTTCCGGCGCCGTTGTCACCTACGAGGCCGACAACCTCGCCACGATCCACTGTCAGAGTGGCGCCCTGGAGTGCTCGTACGGCGCCGAACGATTTCGAAATGTCGGTGAGTTCTACCAGGGGACCTGAATGCTTTGTCATCTCTCGTTAGCGCCTTCTTGTTCTCGTGCTTCCACTGCTTGCCTACCGGCCCACCGTTGACGCAGTATGCATCACCAGTGGGCCGGCAAGAGGCTTCGTCTACTCGAGGAAGAAGAGGAAGTCGTCTACGTTGTCTGGGGTGACGATGAAGGTGTCGATCGGGATGACTTCTCCGACCGGGCGTCCCTTGGCGAGGGCGATTGCTGAGCGCATTCCTTCTTCACCGAACCGGAAGGTGTCTTGCTGGACGACACCTGCAACGAATCCTTCTCTGATTCCGTCGACCGCGGCGTCGGACAGGTCCCAGCCGACGACGGTGATGCTGTCTTGTGCTCCCTGGCTCTGGACTGCAGAGACCAGACCGATCAATGCAGGTTCGCCGGTTGCATAGACGTACTTCATGTCTGGGTTGCCGGTCATCAGGTTCTCTGCACTTGTGAGTGCGTCTTCCTGAACGTTGCGGCCATCTACGACGCCGGCTATCTCCATACCGCCTGCAACGACGGTGTCTTCGAAGCCAGCTTGGCGCAGGTTCTGGATGTAGCTGTTGAGCGCTCCGACGATCCCGACCTCACCGGATCCGCCTGAGGTTTCCAGGAGGAACTCACCCATCTTTGCTCCGGCAGCTTCGTTGTCTGTGCCGACCTGGACGTCGGCTGCTCCGGCTTCGAGGATGGCGTCGATGGCTACGACGGGTACGCCTGCAGCTCTTGCATCAGCTACTGCTGGCAAGATTCCTTCGACGTCGATTGCCAACACGATCAATGCGTCGACCCCGGACGCTACGAAGTTCTCGATGGCGTCGTTTTGCGCGACAGGATCGTTGTTCGCGTTGAAGATCTCTAGATTCACGCCCTCGGCATCAGCTACCCGCTGAGCGCCTTCATTGATCTGGTTGAAGAACAACGCCTGGAGATTGATCGTAACCAACCCAACAGTCAGCTCCTCAACAGCCGCGGCCGTAGTAACGGTCGACTCACCGACGGTCGACGATGTCGAGTTACTCGAAGAGCTACAAGCCGACGCCAGGAGCGCGAACGCCAGGACTACGGCGAACCAGAAACGGGTTCGAGACATGAGTGTTTCCTCCTTGTTTGGTGGAAGTAAAGGTTTACGTAAACCTTTACGCACCGCAGCGTAGGGCAATCGGTTCTGCCGAGTCAAGTGGTTGCAATGGGAGGAGGTGCCGTTGAGTGGCGGTTCACGATCCGGCACGGTGGAACACTCGATGTAACCGCCCCGGCCTCTCCGCGGATCCGTGTCGCGAGTACGTTGACCGCAGCAGCGCCGAGTTCAGCCCTTGGCTGGGCGACGGTTGTGAGCGGCGGCACCGTGAACTGCGCGAGATCGATATCGTCGAATCCGACTACCGAGAGTTCATCGGGAACGGACACGTTGAGTTCGTGAGCAGCGCTGAGTGCCCCAACCGCCATCAGGTCGTTGCATGCAAAGATGGCAGTCGGAGGCTCATTTGCTGTGAGGGCTTGCATGGTGAGGCGATAGCCGCTCGGTGCGTCGAACTCACCCACAGCGATAGATATGTAATTGCTCAGGCCGGCCACCTCGAGGGCTCTGCGATACCCGTCTACACGCTCGTTGGATGGCATAACGGCGTCGGGTCCAGCGAAACACATGATCGACCGGTGGCCCAGTTCGGTGAGCTTGCGGGTCGCTATCCAGCCGCCGTACTCGTTGTCGGTGTGGATGGAGTCGCCGGTGAAGCCCGGTTCGTCGCGGTCGACGATGACTACCGGAATCGTCATGTTCAGTGCCGTCACCGGGCTGGGGTCTCCGGTACCGGAACCGACGAGGATGATCCCGTCGACACGGTGTTCGGAGAGAACTTTCAGGTAGTGTCGTTCGATATCTGCTGACCCGGCGCTGTTGCAGAACACCGTGCTCAATCCGATCTGTCTCGCAGCGTGCTCGACCGCGGCTGCGATGTCGGCGAAGTACGGGTTGGCCGCGTCCGGGATCACCAGCCCGATCGTGTCGGTGCGACGGGTTCTCAGGCTGCGTGCGATTCGGTTGGGGTGATATCCGAGCGAGTCCATCGCTTCCACGACGCGATGTGCTACGTCGTCGCTCACGAAACGAGTCTTGTTGATGACATGCGATACGGTGGCGATCGAGACATGCGCTCGATCTGCGACCTCTTGCATCGTTGGCAGGTGACACCTCCGAATGTCTGAACCTGAACGATCGTAGCGCAACGGAGAGGTACCCAATCGGAAACCTGAGGGAGAGAGCCTCAGACTGGGTGTGCTCGTCCGAGTTGGTCCCACTTTGTGCCGTTGTCGACGGCGGATAGATACTGAGCCTCTGGCGCCGGTCGAAAACTGCGCGGTTTGTGTGGTTGGAGACGATCCGCGGGTCCGACGCGGGTTCGAGGAGGAGAGGATGAATCGGCTGCCGGATTGGCCTGAAGTCCACCGGTTGTTTGAGCGTGACCTGGGATGGTCTTTGACATGCATCGGGTGTTTCCAGGGGAACCTCATCGCCTGAAGTCAAAGAGATTGCCGAAGCTTGTGGCATTTCCATAGCTGCATAGGATCACAGGGGGTTCCCATCGACTGAGTCCCGAACCGTATTGGCGAACGTGGCTTCCTCACACGAATTGAGTGAGTTGCGGGAAGCTCTCCGGTCTTCGTGACGCGCTCCATCCACACAAGAGTGGTGGGCTGTTGGGGAGAGAGATGGGTGCGTCGAGGTCCGGGACCGACGAGGCGGTCAGGGCGTGGTGTGATCCGGCCGGAGAGGATCGGGTAGATCGTCGGCCATCAGGAATCCTGTCCCGGTCGTATCGATGTGTGCCACGCCGTCGATGTCCGGGAAGGTGCCTTTGAAGTCCTCGATCCAGAACACGTCACGGCCCTTGCGCAGCGCATCCTCGATGAGCAGTCGCGCCGCCGTGACCTTCCATTCGAGTCCAACGGCGCGTGTCGCGTCGTCGATCACAGGCAGTGTGTCGATGCCGAGGTG
>JAADIG010000153.1 GCA_013151445.1 Actinomycetota bacterium | reverse complement strand
CTACCGAACGGTCGTCTGTCTTGAAGTAGTAGTCCCGCTCGGGAAGCCCCAATCCACCCTGGGAGATATACAAAAGGTACTCATCCGGGTTCGCATAGTCGGCCTGGACACCCATCGAGAACAGGCCCCTGAAACCCCATGACGCCAGCTCGCTCATTGTCTCGTGGAGGTCGGCGAGTGTTGTCGCCGCATCGATCCGGTCAAGCCAAACCTGGACCGGCGCCAGGTCGGCAGCCTCGATCGCTTGTGTGTCCATCCCCGCGGCGTAGAAGTCGCCCACCATCTGGCGTGGTGAACCCGGCTCGGTGCCCTCCTTGCGAGCATCGGCAAGAATCGTGTGCAGGATCGTCTCGTTGCGCTCGTGAACCTCGTTGAATGCGGCCCATCGGGAATACGCCGGTGGCACGGGGTTCGCATCGATCCAGCCACCGTTGGCGTAACGATAGAAATCGGCACCGGGATCAGCGGACCGATCGAAGTTAGAGGGATGCAGTGGTGGAGTGTCAAGAGTCATGGAAGCAGGCTAATCGGCTGTGCGCGGATCACCGTCATGGAAGGCCCTACGCAATACCGACACGCTGGGTGGTCGTGCGGCTACAGTGGGTTGTGGCTTGAAGAGGAGGTAGGCATGGACAAGGATGGCATCTTTACGACCCACGAGTTCCGCGAACCGCCAATCGTTCCGGGGCGAAACCCGGTTGGTGCGGTGGAGACCCTGCTCGGGTCGTTCGCTACTGAGGGTGAAGCGGTGGCCGTCGGCCGGACCGCATGGGAGACATTTCGCGAGTCCGGGTCACATGACGTTGCCTGGTGGCTCGTTCGGGCGTCGGGCGAAGAACTTGCTCGGTGGATCGCCGATAGCGGCTCGGACGTACAACGGGTGCTGGATCTGCGAACGAACACCCTGGTGAAGTTCGGCCAGTAGGGGAAATCACCGGTCTATCACCGGAATAGAGTCTCCACACCGACTCTCACCCGCGCGCTACAGTGGATGGCTACCAGCGCACTGACTGCGGGGAGCAAACAATGAGTGTCAAGTCGATTCCAGCGGCCGTTTTCCACAACGCACAGATCCGTCCGGACAAACCTGCCTACTACGCCAAGATCGATGGGACCTGGACGCCCACATCCTTTGCGACCTACGCCGGGGAGGTGCGGAGTGCGGCGAAATCCCTGAGTGCGCTGGGTCTACGTAAGGGTGAAACCATCACCATCCTGGGGTTCAACCGCCCCGAGTGGATTATCGCCGACGTCGCCGCGATGTGCATAGGGTCGGTCGCCGCTGGCATCTACACGACCAACTCTCCTGCCGAGTGCAAATACATCATGGAACATGCCCAGACTCCGGTTATCTTCCTGGAGGACGCCGGGCAGTGGGCGAAGATTCGCGAGGTGCGTGGCGAACTTCCGGACCTCCGGACCGTGGTGATGATGAAGGGTGCCGATCCTATTGACGACGAGGGCGTTTTGTCGTGGGAGGAGTTCATGGCTTTGGGCGAGAACGTCGACGATTCGGTGGTATCGGACGCCATCGCGGCACTCCAGCCGGGCGATCTTGCCACTCTCATCTACACATCTGGTACCACCGGGCCACCCAAGGGTGTGATGCTGTCCGTCGACAACCTGTATTTCACGGCGTCGCGGGCCGTGAAGCTGTTCAGGCTTAGTGACTCCGACACCGGAATCTCGTATCTGCCGCTCTCCCACATCGCCGAGCAGACGTTTTCCATCCACGGCCCAACCTTGGCGGGTTGGCCGGTGTACTTTGCTGAGTCGATCGACGCGTTGCCAGCCAACCTCGCCGAAGTCCGACCGACGATCTTTTTTGCCGTGCCGCGGGTCTGGGAACGGTTCCACACGGGTGTGGCAGCGAAGCTCGCCGAAGCGACCGGAATCAAGGCGAAACTCGCGGCGTGGGCGCTCGGTGTCGGCTCGAAGGTGTCACATTTACGACTCGATGGTCGAGAGCCGTCGGGTTTGTTGGCTGCCCAGTACGGGTTGGCAGAGAAGCTCGTTCTTGGCAAGGTGAAAACCGCGCTGGGGTTGGACCGGGTGCGTTTTGCGGCCGTCGGTGCTGCCCCGATCTCGACCGAAGTGCTCGAGTTCATGGCGTCACTCGACATTGTTATTTGGGAGATCTACGGACAGTCCGAGGACACCGGTCCGACGACGGTTAGCTCGGCGGGCAGGGCAAAGTTTGGTGCCGTCGGTGCGCCGTTCCCCGAAACCGAAGTGAAGATCGCCGAGGATGGTGAAATCCTCGTCAAGGGCCGGAATGTATTCCTGGGATACTTCAGGCAACCCGAGGCGACAGCCGAAACCCTCAAGGATGGTTGGCTGCACTCAGGGGACCTTGGGGCTTTCGGCGATGACGGCCTGCTGAGGATCACGGGACGCAAAAAGGACATCATCATCACCGCCGGTGGCAAGAACGTGGCCCCGAAACCGTTCGAGTCTGGTATGAAGGATCACCCACTCGTTGCTGAGGCCGTCTTAATCGGGGATCGACGCAAGTTCCTATCCGCTCTTGTGACCCTCGACGAAGAGGCGACCGCCGCGTTCATGGAGAAGCAGGGCCTTAGCGGGGAGCCGCATGCGAACGAGGTGATCCGCGCTTCGATCCAGGAGAAGGTCGACACCCTCAACGAGAACTTCGCCCGCGTGGAGCAGATCAAGAAGTTCGCCATCCTCGGTCGTCAACTCTCCATCGAGGGAGGGGAACTCACCCCGACGTTGAAGGTCAAGAGGAACAAGGTCACCGAGCACTTCGCCAACGAAATCGAAGACATGTACGCCGGTTAGGCCGTACGGTGGACGGCACTGACACCGCACAGCACCGGTAACATACGACCGGTATGGACACATCAACTGAACCTGTCATTGAGATCACGGACGAAGCCCTCGAGCAGATCACCGCATTGCGAGATCAGGAGGCGATCCCTGGACTGGCGCTCGGCATTCGGATATCCGGAGTCGGGTCCCAGGGCTTCATCTACGAAACCGCTTTTCTGCGCCCCGAGGATGTGGACGACGACGACCATATCGAAGAGCATTCGACGATCCCTGTAGCGATTCCCCAGGAAAGTGTTGACCGTCTGCGCGGCTCGGTGTTGGACCTGACGCCCGATACCGGAGGATTGGTGTTGCGCAACCCGAACCCTGCAACACCACCACTTGGCGATCCAAATGACGAACTTGAACTCGAGGGCACCGTCGAGGAGCGCATCCGCACGCTGCTCGAAAAGCGGATCAACCCCGCAATCGCGAGCCACGGCGGCATTGCAACACTCACCAAGGTCGAGGTCCCTCTTGCCTACCTTGAACTCGGTGGAGGATGCCAGGGATGTGGGCTTGCGGCAATGACGCTTCGCCAGGGGATAGAGGCCACGATCAAGGATCAGATCCCGGAAATCGACGAAGTCGTCGATGTCACCAACCACGACCTTGGGGCGAACCCCTTTTACGTGTAACGAGCTCGGCCCCTCACCTCACCGCGTGGCCCGCGGACAGATAAGAACAAGAACGAGCGCCGCCTCCACTAGTTGGAGGCGGCGTTGCTGGTGAAGGGTTGACGGGAACGGAACGTCTTGAGGTACCGTGCGCGTCGCGGCCCGAAGGTCAGGCGCCCGTTCCCGTCAAGGTTACGCGGATTGCTTCGCGCGGCCCTTGCCTCCTTCACCCTCCGTGTTCGCTGCCCTTGCGGACGCTCTCATTGCATTGACGGTTGCCACTGCGTTCGAGGCGGCCTCGGCACCGATGCGTGGGAGCTTCGCCGAGCGACGAGAGTAGAACGAGCCACGTTGTGGACGTCCATTGCTCTCGGTCTCAGTGGCGAGCGCCTCAACGGCCGCTTCAAGATCGGACTCGGCCCCTGCGACGGAGTCGTCGGTCTTGGCTGCGCCATCTTCGGGGGCATCGTCGTGTGACATCGCGGCCACGTCCGCAATCAAGGCTTTCAACTGATCGGTCTCGGCGTGATCCCGATCGGTGTCGATTTCAGCTGGCGTCTCTGCCTCTGCCACGGGTGTGGTTTCAGCTTCGACACTCGCTGCGTCTTCGAGGGTTGGGACTGGCTCGATGCCAGGCTCGATCTCGGTGACGTCCTCAATGTGCGATGCGACCGGACCCTCGCTCGTCGGAATCGAGTGACTCGACTCCAACTCGGTGCTTTCGGCAGCGGGTACGGAAGTTTCGGGGCGGGTTGCGACGCTCGCTGTGGCGTACGCAGGTTGCGGCGCTCCAGCTTCGGCTCGCGCAAAGGCCGGGGCGGTGGGGATGGGCGCCGCGGGAGTCTCGTGACGCGAGGAAGTGAGCACGGCGGCGAGTTGCTCGGCCGGAAGTGCCGCCTCCATCGTCGCAGCCAGGGCAGTGACTTCGCTCAGTGCGCCATTTGCGATCGCGGTGAGCTGCGCCTCGAGGGCGGCGGTGGCGTCCTTGAGTTGGGATGCTCGGGCCGCCGTGGAGTGGGCGACGTCATCGAACTCTGCCTTGAGAAGCGCAAGTTCGGATTCGCGGGCAGCGAGTACTTCGGCAGTCTCGGCCTTGGCCCGCTCCAGTAAGCCGATCGCTTCCTCGCGGGCGACCCGAAGCACCGAGTCGGCTTCAGCCTTCGCCGTATCGAGCGTCACGGCGGCCTCTGTGAGGGCGTTTGCCCGGGTGGCGTCGGCCTCGGTCTGGGCGTCGGCGAAGATCGCATCAACGTCCCTCGTGGCGTTGGCTGCCCTTTCCTCTGCGGTGGTGATCGTCGTCTCAGCCTGGAGGGTGGCGTCCGCTGCGAGCGAATCGGCATCCGCACGGGCAATGGCGAGCAGTTCGGCAGCCTCGTTCTTGGCGGTGCCGATGATCTTGGCAGCCTCGGCTCCGGCCTCGGCCTTCGTTTCCGCTGCTGATTGCTCGGCACTGGCGAGGAGCTCGTCCTTGGTTTTCGTGGCGGCCACAAGTGTGAGATGTATCGCCTCTTCGCGCTCCTTGGCCTCCGCGATCGTAGCTTCGAGCGTGGTGAGGCGGGTTACTTGCTCATCGAATCTGGACGCAAGCTCACGGACCTGCACGTCGAGAAATTTGTCGACCTCTGCCGTGTCGTAGCCGCGTCGAGCGACTGTGAATTCGACCGAGAGGTCCGAAAATGCACCCATGAAATGTCACCCTTTGTTACGCCGAGTTGACCTTCCATCGCCTTCTATGCCCACAGTGAGTATACGAGCCACCACCTAGAGTAGTCAACTAGTTATTTTGAGTGTGGGTCGGCTAGCTAGCCGATGGCGGTCAGATCGAGCGTTCGGCGAGCTGTGCGATCTGGTCCACGAGGCGTCGCAGACGGGTGGCGTGAGCCTCCCGGTCGTTGATGCTGGTGGCGCACGGGTCGAGTAGACCGAGATACTTCGTGAGCGCAATGGCGGTATCGAAGAGTGGGTTGCTGACGGATTCGGGACTTGCGATGTCACCCTGGCGTAGGTATTGGCCGCCGAGGCTCATTGCATCCTTCTTGATTGTCTTCTCGTCGAGCTTGGACACGTAGGCGTTGCGTTCGATCACCTCGGCTACGACGCGATACGACTCGATGAACGGACGTAACACCAGGGGAGCGAGCGTCGGCTCAAAGTCACCCAACAGAGTGTCTATATCGCCTTCGGCGAGGAGCGAGCGCCATTCACTGTTATGACGGAGGAGTTCGTGGCGAACGTCGCCGACGAAGGCATCCGTCGCGGGGAAGAAGAACTCGAACTTGAGAAGGTCGCGAAGTTCGAGGGCCCTATCGAAGACTGCGTGTACCGCGTTGGGGTCGTCGCGGACATTCAGGATTGCGAGTTCCGTTATCGCGGTTGTCACGAAAAAGTGGATGATCGTGTTGCGGTAGTACGACGCGGCGAGGTGTTGCTCGTGAGCGACCGAGAAG
The DNA here is from genome assembly GCA_013151445.1 of Actinomycetota bacterium. Taxonomy (GTDB): domain Bacteria; phylum Actinomycetota; class Acidimicrobiia; order Spongiisociales; family UBA5794; genus BMS3BBIN02. The sequence goes on along the minus strand of JAADIG010000153.1, from coordinate 8,754 downwards.
ATTGGTTCGTCGACTCCCGGGAACTCTTCGACGACCTTGTGCGTGATGAGCTGGTTCAGCGAGGCTCGGATCTGGTTCTCAGAGTCGAAATCGATGGTTTCGGTTGTCGGCAATGAACGACGTTCAACAAACGCCGCGATCGGTTGGAGTGATGCCTGGATGGCGGGGAACGTCATCGCCGATTCGCGAGACCCGAGCAGCGCCATCGTGACGAGTGAAATGGGCGTGATGGGTGTGACTTCGTTGATCCGGGTCGATACTTCGAAAGCGAGTTTCGGGACAACAACGGATCGTGGATCGCCAGTGTCTTCGGGCTCGCCGACCGTTGTGAGGAACTCGCCGAGCCGGATCGGTGCCCCAAAGCGCACGTATATTTTCCCATAGGAGTCGGTGAGGTCCTTGGAGAGCTGTCGGAACAACCAGCGGGCACCTTCGCTCTGTTTGCCCTGTCCGCTTGCTTCAGCGACATGGGCCCGAACATCCTGGATCTGGTCGTATGCAATCGACACCGGGATAAACACGACATCATCGGACGCACCCCGCTCGTACGCCTCGACGACGTATGCGAGCATGCCGAAGCGCGGTGAGCGGAGTTTTCCGGTGCGCGATCGGCCACCCTCGATGTACCACTCGAGGGAGAATCGGCGCGCAAGCAGGTAGTCGAGGTAACGGCGGAGCGCGAATTTGTACGGTTCGTTTGTTTTGAAGTCGCGGCGGATAAAGAACGCTCCGGTGCGGCGCAGGAACGGCCCGATCGGGAAGAAGTTCATGTTGATGCCGGCGGCGGTGTGTGTCTGGGGGAGACCGTTCTCGTAGAAAACATATTGGAGGGTCAGGTGATCAAAGTTCGACTTGTGTGACGGGAGGAAGACGAGGGGCACCGACTCCGACATGTCGTAGAGGGCGGCGAGTTCGGCGTGGTCGTAGTCGATGTCGACATACGCCTTGCCGACGAGCCATTTGATGGCGCTCGCAACAATGTCGATTGTCCACCATCGATGGCTCGCCGCGATCTCGCGGATATAGCGGCTGGTGCGCTGCGCCATCTGCTCATAGGAGACGTCGGCGTCGCGTGCGAGCTCGGCGACACCCTTGGTGAACTGGTTCGAGGCAATGATGTCGTCGCGAACGAACTTGGCGACCTTGTATCGCGAGCCGCGCAGTTGGCGCTCCGAGCGCTCGAGGTCAAGCCACGCCTTGGAAGCAACGTAGGAGGCAAACGCTGTCCCATCGTCACGCCCGCCGGTTGGTGCCTTCTCCCATCCGTTGCGCAGCACCGAGGCGTGAGTGGCGACGCCGGTGAGGATGCGAACACGCTCGGGGTGGGTCCAGTAGCGCAACACCTGCATGAAGATGTTGGGGTCTCGAGGGTCGCCGAGGGAGAGCAGTTCTCGCAGCCGGGCTACTCGGATGCCGTTTTTCTTCTTTGAAGGGAGCCAAGCGACCCGCAACGGGATGAGGAGCGGGTCGGCGTCGGTGTCGAGGAACGCTCCGAGGCGCGGATCACGCCTGCCCGATCGGCGCCGTCTGCGTCGTGTCGTGGGGAGGAGCGCAATCTGGACGTCGCCCTTACGAGCGTCACCCGGCTGTTGCCGTTTGATCCACGAGTCAAGGATTCGGCGCTCCATTGGGCCAGACACTTCAAGCATCGTGAGGTACGGCCCCTCGTCACGGGGCCACTGCGGCTCGTCCTTTACCGGTCGTGGAGGTGGAAGCAACTTTGGCACGTCGCTGATTGTAGGGCGCAGCGTGTGTCACATGGCGTGCCGACGGCCGGGTCGACGGACGACTGCGGCTCGGACACGGATCGTGTCCGGACGCGGCTGGTGGCCCCAAGTCGGGGCCACCAGCCAAGAGGTTGCAATTGTGTGGGTTACTTGTCGCCGCCCATGAAACCACCGAGCATATCCTTGGCCTGGCCGAGCATGTCGCCGACATCGAGTCCGCCACCGTCGCCACCACCATCGGCATTACCGTCGAAGAGGCCCTTCACGGCGCTACCCACAGGACCGGGAAGCTTGTCGCCCACAAAACCAATCACCATGCCGACAACTTGTTCGAGCTTGTCGACCGGGAGACCGGTCTTCTCCACCAACTGCTTCATCAACTCTTCCACTGAAGATCCTCCTGACAGGTATCTGTTGTTAGTCCCCGATTGTAGGACACGACAGGGGTGTAGCGAGAGCCAACTTCGCCTAACTATCAGTACCAAGCACCCGCCGTCCTCATTCTGGCGTCCATTTGGGCTGTATATCGCCCAAATGGACGCCAGAATGAGGAGGTGGTGGACTGTTGCTACAATCGCCAGACACAGGGCGCTTAGCTCAGCGGGAGAGCGCTGCCTTCACACGGCAGAGGCCACTGGTTCGATCCCAGTAGTGCCCACTCATGTGCAGTCCAGCAAGATTCGAGTCCTATTCGGCCTCGAATCTTGTCGTGTTTCGGGTTGTTTCTCTGTTTGCTTCGCGTGTCATGGGTGGGGTTCCGGGCGGCTAGTTCGAGGTTGGTGCGGGTTGCGCGGATAAGGTTCGATCCCAGTAGTGCCCACTCACACGACAACGGGTCACGGATGACAGTGGACACGTTCCCGGGGGACTCCGCAGAGACCCCTGGTCCAGTCGTGACCCAGATACGATCCACGTCGTGGGCGAGCACCATTAGGCGGTCGTCGCGACGTTCAAGATACGGAACGCGTTCACGGTCGCGACATTCGACCCGGTGCGCCAGTAATGGATGACACCGCGTTGCCCGGTTGGGCGTCCGGTTGCGGAGTCGACAACATTCTCGACGAGTTCGACCGTACTGCCGATCCGGTCCGCGATGATGAAATGCCGGAAATCACCCACAGCCAGGACGAAGTTGCCCGCCGTCACGGCGACGTCGATGTCTTCCGTGTCGCGCATTGAGGACGATTCCTCGAACGGCTTACCTAGCGTTCACCGTCGCTGAACAGTGGCGGCTCGGACCCGGACGGATTCCAGAAGCGGTGGATCGAGTTGTAGGTCGGTGATCCTGCGAGCCGGCGGATGCCGTCAACGGGTATGTCAAGGCTCACAGTAGTGGCGACATCGACGCTGTGATGGTCTTCTACACGGAGGATTCGGTCGGTGACCGGCCACACCCGTTCGCACCCAAGACGACTGGTCTCAAGCAGATTCGGGTCGTACAGATTCAAGACATGGGGAACAAAGCCTCTGAGGACGCCTACTCGATCTCGAATGTGCAGGTCACTGGCAACACGGGGATCACCTCTGGACCAACGACTAGGGTGAAGATTTCTGTTTCGAGGGTCACTCAGCCGTCGTTGAAGACGGCAAGATTCTCTACGGCTACTCCTCCGTCAGGACGAAGTATCGGCCTTCTGACTGCTCCGGATCCGGTCGGTAGACGTACGACCCACCAGGTGTCATGGACTCCTCGTAGAGGACTTCCTCGTGTCCGTTGACTGTGACGGCCACGGCATAGGTGTCCGGCCCGGGAAGATAGGATCGCGCGACGCCCTTACGGTTCGTCTTGGTCTGGTTCAGACCCGCAACAAGGACGCCAGCTCCGGACACAGGTTCGTCTTGCTCGTCTAACACGAGGAGCCTGGCGGTCTTTCCGGGAGCGAACCGGACCGCCAGGAACTGCCTTAACCGTCCAGGCCGGCCAGGAACGATGCCCTTTGGCATCGCGTCGAGCACGTCCTTTTCGTAGCCGACTTGCTTAGGTGTGCCCCAATCGGGGCCGTATTTGCACTGCAGGTAATCATCTGGCGGGCTTGGCACTTGAAACGTCGTGCCGAGGAAGTCCACACCCTCGAGCTCCTCGAACAGGCTGACTGGGAAGGGCACGCCCGGGTAATGGGCGATGGTGCCCTTCACAACCCGGTAGCACTGCCAGTCGATGCGGATGCGGTAGTTGAAGATCTTCACGGCCGTGTAGAGGCCGTCATGCAGTACCTCGACGTAGCATCCCTTGGCCCGCAGCGATTCCACGGCCGGGCCGATCATGTCCTCGGAAAAGCCGTGCATGTCGATGATTGAGCCGAGGTCGAGGTCGTCGTCCCAGGGTATGAGCGCCTGGTCTCGCACCGCGCCGAGACAGGTGCCCTGTCGCAGGAAAAAGACAATGCCGTGCTCATCGAAGACCTCTTTTGCCTCCAACAGCAGCTTCTCACCGTCGCGAACGTCCATCGGAGGGATGGCGCGCTCAAGCTCGTGCATAAGGGCGGCGTTTTCGGCGTCCGATAATTCCATGTCGCTCACTCTACGTGGCTGTTGTGAGTTCGCGCGAAAGAACCGACGAAAGCGCCTTGGCGAGGCGCCGGTTCTCTTCAGGCGTGCGCGCGGCGATGCGAAGGTATCGGTCGGCCTCCGGCATGCTCTTGCTGGCGCAGTCCTTGATGAGGATGTTGTGTTCTACGTACAGCCTGCGCGCCGTCTCGGGCCCGGTTGCCGAGGGGTCCGTCAACTTGCAAAGGACGAAGTTGGCATCGGGCCTCACGGGCTCTATGCCGGGGAGCGCCAGTAGGTCCGCATACAGCTCGGCGGTGGCGGCGCGGGTCAAGTCACAGCTCTCGAGGAAGTCCGCCCGATAGCGGCCGACGGTACGCAGGAACTCCTCGGCGAGTCCATTGATGTTCCAAATCGGCAGGCAGCTTCGGACGGCCCGGATGAACTCTCGGTCCGCGCTAAGGAGGTACCCGATGCGCAAACCGGCGATCCCGAAGACCTTGCTCATGCTCTTGAGTACGACGAGGTTCGAGCACGCTTCGACCATGTCCTCGACGCTGCCGGCGCTCCCGGTACGGGAAAACTCAATAAACGACTCGTCCACGATCAGGCGACAACCGGCTCCCTGCAGCTGACGGGCCAGCCGGATCACTTCTTCCCGACCCACAGACAACGCGGTCGGGTTGTTTGGCGTCACGACCACGGCGGTATCCGAGCCCCAGCGAGTCGCTGAGTCCGCGAACGCGTCGACATCGAGCTCGAACGTGGCCGTCTCAAGCGGGAACCGATTGAGACGTTCCGGGCGGACGACTTCTTCGTACTCGTTGAACGAGGGCGTCGGAATCGTGAGGTGTTCCATGAACTGGTTGCCCAACACCTTGATGAGTTCGGCACCGCCGTTGGCGACGGCAAGATGGTCCGGATTGACGCCAGTCCAATCGGCGACAAGCCGGGCCAGTTCCTTCTGCCCCACCGGGTAGTTTGTGACGACTTCGTTCAGGTCATCGTGGAAGACATCGAGCATCTGCTGTGGCGGGAAGTACAAATTGTAGAGGTAGGAATGGTCGGTGATGTCGTAGCGCCAGTACGAGCCGTGCAGCTCTTGGATGCGATCGAACTGGGCGTCACGATCGAGAAAGAGGAACTCCGCGGTGTCGAGGTCGCGGTGGTCATCGATCTCGTACCAGCGATTCTCGGATATATCGACGGCAGCAAAATCCTTCAATGCGCCTTCAGCTATAGCATCGCGGAAGATATTCTCGTAGTAGCTGTGGACATCACCAGCCTCAATGGCAGCGCAAAGGCGCGGGACGATGTGCTCCCTCAAAGCCTGCTCCCGCAGCAAGTAGATGTTGACCGTCTTGAACGCGTCGGTCGGATCAAACGTGTGTCCCTGCTCGGATCCGAGTACGAAGGTCGCAATCATATGCCTTTCGGTCCGGCGAACAACCGTGCCAGACAGGGGTGGGTGAAAGGGTGCTACGGCAGCGCTACTACCCGGAACCGCAAGCAACGCCGCAATAGCGTCTGGATCGAATACGACGTCAGCTTCGAGTAGCAGAACGTCCTCATCGAGGTATTGTCGGGCGTCCCATAGCGAGCGGATGTTGTTCGTGGTGTCGAAGTCCGGCGCGTCGACGTATCGGATGTCAACGTTGGCGAATCGTGAGCCGATACGGTCGCGGACTGCCTGGCTCTTGTAGCCGACCACGATGACGGCCTCGGCAACGCCATTCGTCGCGAGGCCCCGGAGTGCGCGCTCTAGCAGCGGTTCACCACCCACCTCGACCAAGCACTTTGGCATATTTGAAGTTAGCGGTGCGAGGCGGCTTGCCTTGCCTGCGGCCAGAATGACCGCGCGGCGAACGGCCCGGCGTTTATCCGGGTCCGAATCCGGTCTGGCGCTGTTTCTCCCCACTACGACCGCCTCGCCATGAGGCTCACTATTTATGCCTCCGCCACGGCGGCAGACAGCAAGCGTCCGTCTGGGTTCGACGAGGTGAAGTACTCACGCAGGCGGTCGATGCCGTCGTTGTAGCGGTCGTTGCAGAACGCTAGTCGCAGATCGTGAGGGACGCCGAAGTCCGTCCCCGGAACGACAGCCACGTGGACCTTCTGGAGGATATCCCTCGCCAGTTCCTTCGACGAGGCGAAGCCGTGGTCCGCGTTCCACGCTTCGCAGCGCAGGAGGGCGTAGAAACCGCCTTCAGCGGCAACCGGCTCGCACCCGGTGCCTTGGAGCCGCTCCGTCGTGTACTCCGCTCGCGACCGGTAGACGCTCGTGAGATGGGCCGGACTCTCCTCGTCCGCGAGCGCAGTGATCATCCCGTGCTGGTAGCAGGGGTCCGTGCAGAGCAGCGTGTGTTGCTGGATGACTCTCAGGTTGGTTTGCAGTTCCTCGGGGAGGATCGCGAAGCCGACGCGCTTCGTGTACATCCGATAGCCCTTGGAGAAGCCATTCGTCACGATTGTCATGTCCCGGCGCTCCGGGAACAGCGCCAGAGCGGAGCGGAACTCGTCGTAGAACATCACGTTGTTATAAATCTCGTCGTTCAGGATGTACGCGTTGCCATCAACGATGTCGTAGATCTGCCGCATTTCGTCGGGCGTGACAATGTTGCCAATCGGGTTACCAGGCGAGTTGATAACCACCAGCGACGTTCGTTCCGGCGAGAAGCTCCGGCGGAACGAGTCCATATCGACGCGCTTGCTGTCGATGTCGATGTCGTAGAACTTGACCGTTGCGCCAGCGAGCGTCGCACAGTACATGTAGAGGGCGTAGTAGGGGCGAGGGATCATGATCTCGTACTGGGGCCCTGATACGAGCTGGAAGATGTTGCGGAAGATGGGCGAGGTGCCTGTGTTCACGATGACCTGGTCAACCGAGACGTTTGCGTTGTGTCTTTGGTTGTAGAACTCGGCGATGGCCTCGCGGAGCTCCGGAAGTCCCTCTGGATAGACGCGACGCACGAAGTCCGGGTTCCGAAGCTTGTCCACCATCTCATCCAACACGGCTGGGGGCATCGGCAGCTCTGGCACACCGATCGTGAGCTTGAGGACATCGGCGCCGGTTTCGATCAGCTTATCGGCGAGTTCGTCGAGGACGAACATTTGAAACTCAAGGTCATTCGGCATCAGGTCTCTGATTGTGCGCGGCAAGTAGCCCTCCCAAAGCTTGGTCCGGCTAACCCGAGAAAATTCGGCGCCGTTCTCGACCAACATACACGGATGGCGGGCACCTTGAATCGCCCTGGGTTTGATGGAGACCGTTTTGTTTGGTTTCCTTAGTTCCCGGTGGTGGCTAGTTGAGCGTAGTGGTTCTCCTCGTATTCGTTGGGTGGGACATCGTTGAGGTGGCCGTGGAGTCGTCGGTTGTTGTACCGGCGCACCCACGACAACGTCGCTAGTTCGACTTCCTCGATCGTTTTCCAGGGTCCTTGGTCAGGGCCGCGGATCAGCTCGGTCTTGTAGAGCCCGTTGATTGTCTCCGCTAGTGCATTGTCGTACGAGTCACCGACAGATCCGATCGATGGGACGACTCCGAGTTCAGCAAGCCGTTCCCCGTAGCGGACACTGGTGAACTGCGAGCCGACATCGGAATGGGTTACCAGGCCTTCGAGACGGGTGCCCCGTGACCAGCGGGCCATCTCTAAGGCGTCGAGCACCATCCCGGAGCGCATATGTGAAGCGACTCGCCATCCAACGATCTTGCGGGAGAAGGCGTCGGTGAGGAAACACACATAGGCGAATCCTTGCCAGGTCGCCACAGGGGTGAGATCGACCACCCAGAGCCGGTTTGGTCTGTCGGCGCTGAAGACCCGATCAACCAGATCCGCTGGCCGTATCGCTTTGTCATCGGCCCGAGTGGTGCGGATCCGGCGACCCCGAGTTACCCCTGTGATATCAAGTTTCTTCATCAGGCGGGTGACCTGATCCCATCCGATATCGTGACCGTCGCGTTTGGCTGCCTTCCACAACTTGTGGGCCCCATAAAGTTTCCGGTTCGTGCCCACAACGTCAACAGGATCGGCATCATCAGTTGATCCCGCAGCTGGCGGGCCGACGGGACCCACCTTTTGGGGGCGTAATAGCTGGAAGGGGCCACCTGTAACGTGGCACAGATGGACTCGACCCCGAACTCGTCACGATGAGCGTCGACGAACTCCACTACCTGTTGTGTGGGCGGTCGAGCTCCACCGCGAAGAAAGCCGACGCCTTCTTCAATATCTCATTAGCCCGCCGGAGTTCCCGGGCCTCTTGTCGGAGTTCCTTGATTTGAGCCTGCTCGGCTGTTATCACCCCGGGACGTTCGCTCGGTCGATCTCGTCCTGCTTGACCCACCCCCGTAACGACTCGACCCCGCAACCCGTTTGATCGCCCCGAACTCCTGACCCGTTTCCTCGCGGAGCTGATACACCATCCGCACCGCACGTTCCTTGAACTCGACCGAATATCGACGCCTTGTTCCATTGCCCTGATAATCCATAACTCCATACTCGCTTCCAAGCTCAGGAGTCTCCAACTTTCCCAGGGCGATTCA
>JAADIG010000130.1 GCA_013151445.1 Actinomycetota bacterium | reverse complement strand
CATCATCGCCCGCCACCCCGAACAAGGCACCAAAACCAGCACCAATCTCGCCGGATCGATACACCTGATCCATGTCGATCGCTGCCACGTTGCCACCGTTTGCGATGAACTGCTCGAGATACGATTGGGTGGCCGCAGCCACACCATTGAGCAAGGCCCCTCCGCCGACCCGCGACCCGAGTTGTAGTGCCCTGAGGCGGTCGGACAATCCTCCAGTGATGGTATCGATGACGCCGTTCGTCACACCTATGAGCGCCGCACGATCCCAACCGTGTTCTCGGTTCGACACCGCATCAACCACACTCGTGACGACACCACCGACGACAGGTCCAAATTCTGCTCCAGCAGCACCCTTCCCACCTATCAGTCCGGCCTGTTGGGCGAAACCAGCCCACTCGAGCATCTGATCAACTCGTTGGCGGAACTCCTCGTCGCCGCTGCGTCGGAACTCGTTCGCTGTGGCGGCAACGTCGCGAATACTCCTCAGGCGCTCAAGGTCGTCCGGTGTGGCAGTACCAGCGGCGATGCGGTCTCGAATCGCATCAAGCTCTTCCATCATCGGAATGACCGGAAGGCTCCTTCCAAGATCGTCGACAAGGAAGTCCTCCGCCTGTTGAGCGAGTTGGTCGAGACGTTGCGGGGACCATTCGGTGAGAGGGTCCTTCCCGGAAGACGCGGACCTCTCCGCGTCGACCCTCTCGCGAGGCGGTGCGCTGTCGACCGACGTACTCGGGGGTTCGGCTACCGATGCCGGTTGATCCGCAGTTTCGAGCAGTTCAGCCGCCCGGTCAGCACCGCCCGGCCCAAGCAGATCGCGCAATTCGAGACCGGCTTCGGCAAGGGTGAGCCATCCCATTGCAACGGCGATCAGGATCATGATGATGCTGGCTGCGATCGCCTCTTCCGGCGTGATTACTTCTTCCGGGATGATGAGATCGCTCACCCCGGCGACATCGACGTCAGATTCCGCGGCCGGGCTTGTCGATGCCGAACCTGGCACCACACCGACCTCCGGTGCTGGGCCATCCCCGGAGGTATCACCACTGCCGGGGGGAGCGACGGTCGAGCCGTTCCAGTCGTACGTCCACTGCACGGTGCATCCACACCTTCCCGAGAACACCACGACGACGAGGGTGTCGCCCGGGCTGCCAGCCTCGATCGGCACCTTGGCAGCGTCTTCATCTTCCTGGGGGCCCGAGCATATGATCGGACCGGTTGCGCCATTCGCCTGACCACAGCCGAGCTCGAGGGGTACCAGCAGTACTCGATTGCCGTTGATCTCCATGGCGATGCCGGTGGATGTGTAACTCTGGCTTCCCTCTCTTTGTATCGAGGCATTCGCCTTGGCCGACACGGACAGCTCGCCCGGGGAGATCGTCGGTGGTAGCGCACTCCATGTGAACTCGTAGGTTCCGCGATATCCCTCCTCCCAGTCGACCGTCAGACTCATGGAGGTTTCGGTGATCGAGTTCACGGTCCACCATTGCGGTGGTGCGCCGCCTTCGGGCTCGACGGACATTTCACTCAGAACCCACTCACCACTGGTCTGTGCGCCCGCCGGTCGGCCCAGTACCACCACTACAAGGGAACCCACGACCAGCACAACCGAGAAATATCGAACGAGCCGCGAACGCATCACGCTGGCTCCTCGACCGGAGCGCCTGGCTCGGGGATGCGAGCCTCGGGGATGTGAGCCCCGGGGCGGCCGACAATTATCCCCAGCGCAACCGACATCGAGAAGAAACTAATGGCCTGACCAAGTCGGAATAGTCCGGTCTTCGATCCCAAACCCGCAGCCTGCATGGCGACCAGACCGGCGGACCACAGCGCAATCCCCCACACGGTTCGTTTCGCCCACAGCTTTGAATCCCGAAGAAAGACGAGCGTTTGTTGGCCCTGGAAGTAACCGATTGCGCCACCCACAATGACCGCGCCGACGGCTAATGCTCGAGGAGTCTGCACGCCGACAACCACACCAACGGCGAACGCACCACCAATACCCAGGACTATTCTCGCCCACTCGAATCCGGCTCGTATGCGGACTTCACGTGCAGCTTTGCGCAGCGAGAGATACAGCACCGCTGCGGAAACCGCGGTGCTAAAGACAACGACGAGTTGGCTCAGCAGATGCACGACCAGATCCCTTCCCGCGTCCGAGTGTATCCGCGGGCACTCCCCGTTCTCAAACGAATCACGCCCGCACACACTTTCGTTCTTGTGACGTTTGGGTCGGATTATCACCGTCGGACGTCACAAGAACGGGGTGTCGTAGAATCTTGCGCATGGAGTACACGATCCGCGATGGGCGGGCAGACGATCACGACCGCATCGAGGAGTTCACGACGAACACCTTCAAATGGGGCGACTATGTCCACGACAAGTGGCACGAATGGCTCACCTCTCCGGGGGTGAATGTGCTTGTGGCTGCTGACGCCGAGGACCACCCGGTCGGGACCAGTGTGTGCATCATGATGTCCGACACAGAGGCGTGGCTTCAGGGAAGTAGGGTGCACCCGGACTGGCGCCGTATAGGTGTTGCCGGGTCCCTCGCAGAACGACACAAGGTGTGGGCACGGGACCGGGGTTCGTACGTCCTGCGCCTCTGCATCGAGAAATGGAACGAACCCGCACACGGTCAAGTGACCCGTGACGGCTACCGACCAATATCCGACTGGATTGAGGGTTTCGGATCCGTGTCGAGCCGTTTACCGTCGGTCGTTGGCAACGGCGACACGCGTGCCAAGGCTCTCGAAGCACTTGTCCGTGGGACGACAAACGACGTGCAACCGGCAATAATGAGCTGGTCATCGGGCGAGCTCTACAGGCCTGCACGGGCGATGTTCACGGTCGACTGGAAGTGGCGCAGGTTGACCGAGGACGACCTTGCGAAAGCGGCTCGACAGGAGGCGCTGTGGGTGGGACGCACGGGTTGGGCGATCGCCGCACTCGACAACACCACCCTCGAGGTTGCCTGGTTCGACACCCGCCCCGAGGACGCCCCGGACTTCGTTCGCAGTCTGCTGGAGATCGCGGTGGGCGAAGAGGCCACGGATGTCAAGATCATGGCGCCCGACCTGCCGTGGGTACGGTCGGCGTTCGAAGCGGCCGGCCTAGAGATCGCCGACATGACCGTCTACGGACTCACCCTCTAACCCCCACTCTCTCTGTTGTTCTGGCGTCCATTTGGGCGATATATCGCCCAAATGGACGCCAGAAAGACAGAGTTATGTGGACCTACTCGGTGAACCCAGCTATTAGCACGCCGAGTTCTGCCACGGTGAGACCCACCGCTTCCGGGATTGAGTCAGGGCCAGAGGCCGCTGTCTTGCCAGCGAAGCCGTCCGGCAAGAAGTACAGACCTTGTGGACTCACCAACACCGCCTCGCGTCCCGGTAGACCGGTATCGAGGTTGAGGAAGAACACGGAGCTCGCGTCGGGCCGCCACCATGGTGATTCAATCGAAAAGAGGCTCCCCCGAATCCCTTCCAGGAACAAAACCTCGATGGTGATCTCTCCGCTGTCGCGCGATCCGGCAAGACGTTCTTCGATCTGGACTACAACGTCAAAGAACCGCACCTCACCCTCCTCACCGTCGCGCGGGTCCCCGACGGCCCTGCCCGGTGTCACACTCACGATCGTTCCGACGACGACGGCGTCACTGCCACGCACCAGGTCTGCGAGAGACGAAAACATGTCGTGGGACCTGCCTGTTGGCTCCTCGGATACAACCGCCAGACGCTGTGCGGGTCCGGTAGCGGTGGTGGGCGATGTCGAGCACCCCGCCAAGACGCTGACGAGGACTGCGGGCAGGACGAACCGCAACCTGCCATGAACGAATCGTGAACGTCCCATACCCCGAGCGTACACCGAAGCGCGAACCAGGTGGGGGCTACGGGTTGCTGTGCGGGGAGAGGCCGGGGAGCGCTTCGACCAGGTCAAGTGCCTGTTCCGGGGTGCGGCCGGTTGACGCAAGCCAGGCGAGACCTTCCGGTTTCGAGCCCCAGGTGCCGGTCTCGATGAACCGCAACCCCCGTGCCGCGTTTGCGCCACGGCTCGGACCATCCGGCACGTGGGCGGCATGCCACCGGACGGAGTCGGCGATGGCCGCGATCTGGACATCCCGGCTGAACATTCCGACCACATCGACGAGGTCCCGTCCGTGCAGGGCTACCGAGAGGTCACGCACGACGGCGAGATCGAGCACGAACCAGAACCATGCCTCGGTCGTGAAGTCGGTGCTCACCGATGGGCTGCGCTGCGGTCCCCCGTTGAGGTTCAGCGACCACCGCAACGGCGCAACGGGGTCAATGAGGACAGCCTGGTCATAGAGGACAAACTCGAGTCCGGCAGCCGGACAAACAAGCGCCTCATGGTTGATCATCTCGACCAGCGTCGCGACCTCCGAATCGGTCGGGTCTGCAACGGCCGCCTGCACATCGAGGTCGCTTCCCTCAGCAAAACCGCCGTACGCGGCCGACCCGATCAGCCACACGCCGACCGTCCGATCGCCGAATACAGCGAGAATCCGCTCGGTGAGTTCGCGCAGATAGCCCCGGACATCTGTCGGCAGCCCCTCGGCTGTCCATTCAGTCATCGTCGGTCGCCACAACACCCCAGCCTCCGCCGCCGGGGGTGAGGACGTAGAGTTTGTCGCCTGGTTCAACATCAAAGGTTGACTTGCCGTCGAGCCGTTTGCGGGTGCCGTCGGATCGCACCAGCCAGTCTTCACCAGGAGCGCCTGCTTTCCCGCCGGCGAGACCATAGGGGCCGTGGACACGTCGCTCGGAAATGATCGAAACCGTGGCCGGTTCCAGAAACTCCAGCTCACGTTCGATACCCTCGCCGCCGACAAACTCCCCCGCACCACCAGACCCGCGGCGGAGCCGATACTTCGTCACTTTGAACGGATAGTGCCGTTCCAATGACTCGATTGGTGTGTTCTTTGTATTGGTCATTCCGGTGTGAACGCCCGAGATCCCGTCACGGCCGGGACGCGCACCCTGACCACCGGCAATCGTCTCGTAGTACGCAAACGAGTCATTCCCGATGAGGATGTTGTTCATGGTGCCCTGGCCGGCAGCGGGGACACGGTCGGGTGCGGCCTGAGCGAGCGCCCCGAGCAGTGTGTCCGCAATGCGCTGAGAGGTTTCGACATTGCCCGCCGCGACCGCCGCGGGGTACTCCGCATGCACAATCGAACCAGGCTCGGTGATGAGGTTGAGCGGCCGGTAACACCCACCGTTCGCCGGGATTGAAGGATCGGTGGCAACACGAACTGCGTAATACAGACAGGACCGCGTCACTGCCTCAACTGCATTGATGTTGGCGGCAACCTGTGACGCCGACCCGGTGAAGTCTGCGGTCAGCGACTCCCCGTCGATCGTGACCGCGACGCGAATCGGGATGAACTCACCTCGTAGTTCCATGACATCCTCAAACCGATAGACGCCGTCGGGAAGCTCCCCGAGCGCAGTTCGCATACGGCGTTCGCCATAGTCCAACAACGCCGAGGTCACCCGGTCGAACTCGGCAACGCCCTCGCGAGCGACAAGGTCGACAAGACCTTTTCTCCCAGCCTCATTCGCACCGAGTTGTGCCGAGAGATCCCCGATCCGTTCATCGGGTGTGCGAGTCGCTGCCAGGAACGGGTCAAGAAACTCCGGAATCCACTCCCCGTTGCGGACCGCAGGGGTCGGGGGAACACGGTGACCCTCCTGGTCAATGTGCGTTGCATACGCAGGCATTGAACCCGGCGCCTCCCCGCCAACATCTGCGTGATGAGCCCGGTTCGCCACCCACCCGACGAGAACGTCCTCGAAGAAAACACCCTGCACGAGTGTCAGGTCGTTGAGATGGGTACCACCATAGAAGGGGTCGTTCACCGCGTACTGCACGCCTGGCTCAACCCCATCGGCGAACGCTTCGAACACAGCCGCAACAGATGCTGGCATCGAGCCAAGGTGAACGGGAATGTGTTCGGCTTGGGCAAGCATCTCGCCCGACGCCACGAACACCGCGGCGGAACAGTCGATCCGCTCCTTGATGTTTGGCGAGTAGGCGGTCCGGCGCAGAACCGCACCCATCTCCTCAGCCAAAGCAGCGAACCGGTTGCGAGCAACCTCGAGTGTGATCGGATCAACGCTGATCATGGTCGCCCCGTCGTAGGCGCCGACTCCGGGGCCTGGGAATCTGAGATCATGTTTCGATACCAGAGTGCGGACAGTTTCGGAATGCGCCGGTAGGTGTCAGATTCGATCGCAAAGATGCCGAACTTCTGCTCATATCCCAGGCTCCATTCAAAGTTGTCCACAAACGACCAGACGAAGTACCCACGGACGGGAACACCTGATGCCACGGCACCCGCCACCGCGTCGATGTGAGTGGCAAGGTACTCGATTCTGTCGTGGTCCTGGATGACACCGCCCTCTGATACCACGTCGGGCATCGCGGCCCCGTTCTCCGTGATGTAATAAGCGTCGAGCCCCATGCACCCGTGAACCCATGCAAGTAGCTCCGTCAGGGTGCTCGGCCGGATCTCCCATCCCATCGTGGTCGTCGGTCCCGGGGCTGCCAAGACACCCGTATGGTCAACAAGCTGGCGGGTGTAGTAGTTGATTCCGAGGAAATCGAGTGGTGCACGAATCAGGTCCATGTCGTCGGGCAACACGACATCACCGCTCCATTGCGCTGCGCGACAAGCAATCTCCGGATAGGGTGACCCCGCCAGCGGTTCGATAAACCATCGGTTGTGGATGGCATCGATAACCGCACCAACATGGGCATCATCAGCACCGGGTCCGACCTGTGTCACTGGTGTGAAATTCAGCGCGATACCAACTGATGCGTCGGGTGCAGCGTCGCGAATCGCCGTCACACCGAGGCCGTGTGCGACCAGGAGATGGTGCGCAGCGTCGAATCCATCTGCCTGGCTAAGACGCTGGCCCGGAGCGTGCTGGCCAGTCACATATCCAAGATTCGCACTGACGTATGGCTCGTTGAGCGTCATCCAATGCGTGACGCGATCACCGAGACGGTCAGCAACGGCTGCCGCATACCGTCCGAACGCGTCTGCGGTCCTCCGGTTGAGCCAGCCACCCGCGTCCTCGAGAGAGGATGGCAAGTCCCAGTGATAGAGGGTGAGATACGGCTCAATGCCCGCCTCGAGAAGACCGTCGACGAGCCGATCGTAGAAGTCCAATCCGGCTGCATTGATCGCGCCATCACCATCGGGCACTATCCGAGGCCACGCCACGGAGAATCTATACCCGTCGAGTCCCAACCATTTCATTGTTGCGACGTCGTCGCGCCACAACTCGTAGTGACGACACGCATCCGCACCGGAGGACCCATCCGCAATAGCACCCTCCACGCGACAAAACACGTCCCAGATCGAGCGACCCCGACCGTCGGCCGAGATCGCACCCTCAATCTGGTAGGCACTTGTGGCGGCACCCCAGACGAACCCAGGCGGAAACTTCCATTGGGCCGTATTCGTTGCCAAATCGGCGTTTTTCACTCCAATTTTCCTCTCCCCAATACCGTTTAGCTAGCCCGTTGTGCACACTCCGGCTACAGTCGGAACCGAATTGTAAACGCTTACAGTCGCTGCGGCCCGCGGGCCGTGCGACGCAAAACCCAAGGCTGGGACAGATGACAAGTTGGTGGCATGGCGGGATCGGATACGAGATTTACCCCCGCTCCTTTGCCGACTCGAACGACGACGGGATCGGCGACATCAACGGCATCAAGGGACGTTTGCCGTACCTGTCGTGGCTCGGAATCAACGCGATCTGGATCGCACCGTTCTATCAGTCTCCGGGCCTCGACCACGGTTACGACGTCTCCGATTACCGTGCGATCAATCCCATACACGGCACCCTGGCCGACTTCGATGAGCTCGTCGCCGATGCACACGGCCGAAACATTCGGGTCATCGTCGACATTGTCCCTAACCATTCCTCGTCACAACACCGTTGGTTCCAGGAGGCGTTGAAGGGGCGGGACCAACCGCACCGCGACTACTACATCTGGCGAGACCCCGGACCCGACGGAGGCCCGCCCAACAACTGGGTCAGCCACTTCGGGGGCCCGGCTTGGACCCTCGACGAAGCCTCCAACCAGTATTACTGCCACCTGTTCCTTCCTGAACAGCCAGACCTCAACTGGAGCAATCCGGCGTTACGAGCAGAGTTCGATGACATTCTTCGTTTTTGGTGTGACCGCGGGGCAGACGGTTTCCGGATCGATGTCGCTCACGGCCTGATAAAGGACCCCCAGTTTCGCAACAACCCGCAGCGGGTACCGATCCAAGATCCGGACAATCCGACCGAAGTGTTCAATGCCTTCGAGCACCTTTACGACATGGACCAGGACGGAACCGTCGACGTCTACCGCCGTTGGAACCAGGTTGTCGAACCGTATGAGGCCGTCCTCATCGGCGAGTCGAATCCACGATCTCTGGACCGGGTGGCCCGCTACGTCACGAACGGCAGTCTGCACACAGTGTTCTATCTCGAACCGGGTTGGATACATTGGAAACCCGAGGACCTCCTCGAGAAGATCGAGACAGTCCACCGCAGCACCGATACCGGAATCT
Organism: Actinomycetota bacterium; assembly: GCA_013151445.1. Classification (GTDB taxonomy): domain Bacteria; phylum Actinomycetota; class Acidimicrobiia; order Spongiisociales; family UBA5794; genus BMS3BBIN02. The sequence goes on along the minus strand of JAADIG010000130.1, from coordinate 1,195 downwards.
CCTGGGTGATCGACAATCACGACAACCCGCGCTCGGCGACACGATTCGGTGGCGGCGATGTAGGCCGAAGTCGCTCACTGGCCGTCATGACGTTCATGATGGCCCTTGGCGGGTTCCCTTTCCTGTGGGAGGGTCAGGAGCTTGGACTCACTGATGCCGAACTCGATGCAAGCAACCTTACGGACCCGATCGCGACCCGCAACGAACACGGTGTTGGGCGCGACACAACTCGAACCGTGATGCCGTGGGATAGCTCCCATGCGAACGGCTTCTCCAAATCGGCCGAGCCGTGGCTGCCGTCAGCACAGCGAACACCCGCTGAGACTGTTGCCGTGCAGCGCGACGACAAGTCATCATGGCTCTGCAAACACCGTGATCTCATAACCACGCGCCGGTCACATCCCGACCTGTGGAAGGCAACACCGCAGTGGCTTGAGACCCCGCCGGGAGCGGTTCGTGCGTTGCGCCGCGGCAAGATGCTTGCCCTGGCTAACTGGAAACCCGACATGTTTTCAATCGAACTTCCCCCGGGGAAGTGGAGCATCATCTATCACTCGGGTTCTGCGGAGCACGAAGACGTATCCGGCCGCATCGACCTCGTGGCCGAGAGCACCTACCTCCTGGTGGCTTCGACTTGAGCGATCGAGGATGTGGCACGCGAGGCCCAGGTCTCGGTCGCGACGGTAAGCCGGGCGATGCGTGGCATGGCTCATGTCGCCCCGGCGACACGAGACAAGGTCATCGAAGCGGCCTCACGCCTCGGTTGGGCACCACACTTCGCCGCATCGCGTCTTGCCAGTGGGCAGACCCACACGATCGGCCTCGTCGCTCCATATTTCGATATTTGGTATACCAGCCAGATCGTGGCCGGCGTCGAGAGTGTGCTCTCGGCGGCTGGGCTTGACCTCGTGATCTACTCCGTCGACACACCAGGCAACCGCCAGAAGTTTCTCGACAGGGCACATTCGTTGCAGACAAGAATCGACGGACTCGTACTCGTCGACTTCTTCCCTGACCCTGCGCAGGTGTCTCAACTAGAAAAGTCCGAGGTGCGTCTCATGGCTCTCGGCGAACACCTTGATGGTCACTCCTCAATAGCAATCGACAACTTTGATGCTGGTCGCCGGGCGACCCAGCACCTCATCGATCTCGGTCACACGAAGATTGGAATCGTCGGAGCAGAGCAGATGTCCGT
>JAADIG010000097.1 GCA_013151445.1 Actinomycetota bacterium | reverse complement strand
TGCTATGGATGAGGGTTTGCGGTTCGCTATTCGTGAGGGTGGTCGTACTGTTGGTGCGGGCCGAGTCACAAAGATCATCAAATAGGACCTGCCGGCAGCTGGTCTGCCAGAGAGAAATGACTGTGGTGTTGTCCCGGGAGATTCCGGGACAACGTCCGCACTGAGAGGAAACGACAATGGCCTCGGACAAGAGACCGCCCATTACTTTGGCTTGTGAAAAGTGCAAACGACGTAACTACGTTACGACGAAGAACAAAACCAACACGCGCGAACGTGTTGAGTTGAACAAGTTCTGCAAGTGGTGCCGCGAGCACCACCCACACAAGGAAACCCGCTAACGCGCAATGCCGTTTGGCACGGTTCCGTTGACTGGAGCGGAACGTGTTTCCGCTAGCGCAATCCCCAGGATTCAGGCTGCACAGCGCCGGACCTTGGTCTGTCTACGCGCTCAGTAGCTGACGGACCTCGTCGTCGGATGTTTGTGTGAAGTCTCGATAGAACCATCCGACGGCCTTGAACGGGTCGGGTGTCGATACCACGAAGAACCGGTCGACCAGCGGGGCGAGTTCCCAGTTTGCGGACCGGGGTGCAACTGGGACCGCAACGGTCACAGACCTTGGGCCGCTTGCCCGGGCTGCGCCAATGGCGGCTCGTAGGGATGCTCCCGTGGCGACGCCGTCATCGACAAGGATCAGGTCTCGTTCTGCGAGCTCGAGCGGGGGACGGCGATCTCGATACACCCGCTCGCGGCGTTCCAGTTCGGTGCGTTCATGTTCCACGGCTGTGCTGATCGTTTCGGCATCAATCCCGAATTGGCGGATGATGTCGTCGTTGAGAATGATCACTCCGTCTGCTGCGATGGCCCCCATCGCGAGTTCGGGGTGGCCGGGGACCCCTAGTTTCCGAGCGATGTAGACGTCGAGTGGGAGGCCCAAGCGGGCTGCAACTCGAGCAGCTACGGGAACTCCACCCCGGGGAAGTCCCAGCACGATGCCATCTTGAACGGCGTCAAGCTCCGTGCTCAGAAGCTCTCCGAGCACGTCCCCTGCATGGTATCTGTCGCGGAATTGCATGGTCCCTGCACCGCCACTGTGCTCTCATTTCATACTACTCCGCTGCGGTTATACGTGGTGTAGAACGTGGCCGTCTATTCGGAGTCGACCGGGAACCACGCCAGTTCGTAGTTGCCGTTGGCGTTCCAGATGATCCAACCAAGTCCACGGTTCTCGGCCTCGGTGATCTGGGCGAGGACCTGGTCGGGGGAGTAGTAGAAACCTTGCAGCCACGGTCGAATCAGTGCGGTACCCTCCAGGCGGGCCATCCCGAGATCAAGCGAATGCGCAACGACGGGCCCCGGATAGTCGTTCGGATCATCAAACCCGATCCACCCCGGCCCGTAGTGGCTGGGGTAGAGCATTGGACTCAGCGCGTCGGTGACGGTTGAGAGCTCTTCGGGACGTTGGCCGATTCCTTCATCGGTCGGGGACGCCATAACGATTCCGAAGATGTCTGCCGAGATCGCACACCCCATGCCGTGAAGCAGCGTTCGCGCCTCGGCAAGGAACTCCTGGACGACGGCGATGCGCTGGGCTTGTGTCATCGGGAGAATCTGGCGCACGCGTGCGGCAGTCTTCCCGTCGGGGAAGCGAATGTAGTCGAACTGGATTTCGTCGAACCCCAGCTCACACGCCTCGGCTGCCAGTGCGAGGGGGTACTCCCAGTTACTTTTGTCGGTCGCGTTGATCCAGGTCCCGGCGAGTGCGGCTCCCGGATCACCCTTGGACCACACGGCATCTTCGAATGTGACGATTCGAGTGATCGTGTACAGGCCACGGTCCTTCGCCTGCGCAATGTACGCCACCGGGTCATACACGTCGCGGTTCGCCCCGATTTCCGCGGCCTTTGGCACCTTCGAGTTGTACAGCAGATAACCGGACTCGTCCTTTGTGTCGAAGACGAGAGCGTTCACGGTGGTGGCGTCGGCGATCGCAAGAATCCTATCGAAGGCCTCCTTGTCGGGGGCAACAGCACGCGAAACCCGAATCGCCCGAACGACGCGCGGTGCCATGGTGATACTCAGTGTCGGCTCTCCATCCCACACCACTTCTGTTGATAACCATGCGGGTCGAGAAGCGGTAACGGACCCCAGCAATGCACCGTCGAGCACAAACGACCCATCGGCATTGGTCATGGTTCGGCTATCCGCTGCTGTGATCGTTACCCCTGCCAGTGGATCTCCGCCAGTCGTGATCACGGTGCCCGTCACCGAGAAACGGGCAATCGTGGTCGTTGTTGTCGACGTGGTAGAGGTTGAGGTACTTGTTGTGGTCGAACTCGTTGTTGTGAGCGGTGAAATGGTTTCCAGCGTGGCACGGTCGTCGGAACGTGCAGTGCACGCCGCAGCGACAAGGGTGAACGCGAGTAAACCTCCAACGAGGTGACGAGAGACCATGACAGGATCGTAATGGGAGGGCTGAGTTGTGCAGTGACATTCACCGGCGGATGGTTCGACCCTCCGCCGTCGAGGCGGGTATGCTCGGACGATGCCACTCTCGAACGTCGAGGGTCGTTCCTACGGTCCCCAGACAATCCATCTCACCGAAACGCTCTCTCGACAGTTTGTCGCGGCGACCGGGGACGACGAGTCCCGCTGGGTCGATGCCGCGCCACCGTCGTTTGCGGCGGCGCTGTTGTTTGGGATCGCTCCAGAGTTTCTTGCGGATCCCGATGTTCGGCCCTTCACCAAAGTGCTTGTTCATTCGGACCAACGCTTCACATGGTCCGGACCCCTGAGCCATGGTTCGGTGTGGACCGTCACTGCGACGGTCACTTCCGTTCGTTCGCGCGGAGCCATGAACTTTGTCACCCTGAACGCCGACGCCGTCGGTGACAACGGATCTTTACTGTCATCGACCTCGGTGTTCCTGATGGGGGACGAACCGGGCACCGGCGACATCGATGAGCGCACCGAACCTCCCATACTCAAACATGCGCAGATCGATTCGGTTTCGGCTGTCCGCCTCCAAGAGGGATCGATCATCGGTCCGGTGGCGAAGTCTGTGGACCGTCTCGGGCTCGTCAAGTATGCGGCTGTCAGCGGTGATTTCAACCCGGTGCACCTGGACCACGATTCGGCGGTCGCGTCCGGTTTGGCTGGCGTCGTTGTGCATGGTTTGTTGATGTCGGCATGGATGCTACAAACCGCGGTGGCGGGTACGTCGGGCGATGCCCCTGCCCGTAGCGCCCGGCTGCGGTTCAAGAGTCCGCTGTTTCCGGCGCAGCAGGCGATCATCACCGGAGCGGCGAAAACGACGGCCGACGGACTCGCCGTGTCGTTGACGACCTCGCATGACGACGTGGCGCTGGTGACGGCGACCGTGACGATCGCGCCGGGCGGGTAACCCGATGCAGTCAGATGCAGTCAGAAGTAGTGACGAGGAGTTGATTGTCGCGGCGAAGGCCGGTGATACGGCCGCCTTCTCGGAGTTAGTGAGACGACATCAACACGAGGTGTTCACCTTGGCCTACCGACTGGTTGGTGACAGAGATCAGGCAGCGGACGTTTCCCAGGAAGCGTTCGTTCGGGCGTGGCGACATCTCGAGAAGTTCCGCGGGGATGCCAAATTTTCAACGTGGTTACATCGGATCACGGTTAACGCCGCATGGTCATATCGCCGCAAGGCGAAACGCCACGAGGCTGCCAACCTCGACGATTTTGTCGTGAGTCTTCCCGACGTAAGAAGCATTGAGCCCGAACGTGCCGCCGAGAGCGCCACGATGCGTCCGCGTCTGTTGCAAGCCCTCAACGGCCTCTCGCCCTCGGTTCGGTCCGTGGTCGTTCTCCGCGACATCTACGACTGGTCGCATGCCCAGATCGCCGAACATCTCGATATTTCGGTGACGGCAACCAAGGTCCGTCTCCACCGTGGGCACAAACAATTGAAGGCTCGGCTCTGGGACGAGTACGGGAGCGATGGATGAGATTCACCTGTTCGTTGGCAAAGCTCTGGATGCCCGGTTACGTTGACTCGCCGGCAACACCCGGACTCCACAACCATTTGGAAACCTGCCTTGGCTGTCAGGCAGAGATGGCGAAGTACAAACGACTCCATCGTGAACTTGCCTCCCTCGGGCCGGTAACTGAGCTTGCGCCAGCGGGTTTTGTCGCTGGTGTCGGGGTCGCAATTGCTGAAGGTGTTGCCACAGTCGATACCCCGGAGAGGGGGTACACCGCGGCGATCGCGGTGACCGGGGCGACGCTTGTTGCTCTTGGTGCTGCCGCGTTCTTGCGCCGTCGCCATGCCCATTCCGTGGGCTAAACTCTCTCATAGAGACAACGAGGTTTTACACTTTCGGGTAAAGCACCATATACTCACACGTCGGCCTCAGGTCGTAGAGGGGTGTAGCTCTAACGGCTAGAGCGCTGGTCTCCAAAACCAGAGGATGTGGGTTCGAATCCCACCGCCCCTGCTCGTCAAGGAAGGATTGCCCGTGAATCGAGAGATGCGACGCCTCCAGGCAAAGGAGGAGGAGCGCGCAAAGAAGCGACGCCAGCAGGGCCCAGCCCAGCGGCGTAACCGCGTCAGCGCGCAGCAGTTCGTGCGTGAGGTTCGCCAAGAGATGAAAAAAGTGGCGTGGCCAACTCGTAAAGAGTTGACGACGTTCACGGTTGTGGTGTTCATCACAACCACGTCTCTCACCGGTCTCACCTTTGGTCTTGACTGGGTCCTACGTCAAGCCTTCCTGAAGGTCCTGGGGACATAGGGGATGAGCGACGTGACCGAGGCACCAGACCTAACAGAAGAATCCGATGAGGCAACCGATACGCCGGCACCGTATGTGGAACCGGCCCCCGAGAGTCCGTACGACCTCCCGGGTTCGTGGTACGTCGTGCACTCCTATTCAGGGTATGAGAACAAGGTCAAGGTGAACCTTGAGACTCGTGTGAAGTCGATGCACCTCGAGGACAAGATTTTCGACGTTGTCATTCCCATGGAAGACGTCGTCGAATTCAAAGGCGGTAAGAAAGTTACCGTTCAGCGCAAGAAGTTCCCCGGTTACATTTTGTGCCGGCTCTATCTCGACGACGACGCTTGGTATGCGGTTCGTAACACCCCCGGAGTCACCGGGTTTGTTGGTTCTGGTACGAAGCCGACTCCCTTGTCGAGGCGCGAGGTGGAGCGTATTCTCGGTGTCCGCAAGGACGAGATCGAGAAAGAAAAACCACGGTTCAAGCCGGCCTGGGAGGTCGGCGAAACTGTGCGAGTGGTCACTGGACCGTTCGCCGATTTCAACGGCATCGTCGAAGACATCAACGTCGACCAGTCCAAGGTCCGTGTTCTTGTCGACATCTTTGGCCGTGAGACTCCCGTCGAACTCAGTTTCGACCAGATCCTCAAGTTCTAACTCAAGCGAGGTTTTCTAATGGGCCGCAAAAAGCTCATGACCGTTATAAAATTGCAGATTCCCGCCGGGCAGGCGTCACCCGCCCCACCGGTTGGTCCTGCATTGGGTCAACACAGCGTCAACATCATGGACTTCGTCAAGGCATACAACGATGCCACGGCAAGCCAGGCCGGGACCATTATCCCGGTTGAAATCTCGGTGTACGAGGATCGTACGTTCACCTTCGTCACCAAGACACCCCCGGCAGCGGTGCTCTTGCGACAAGCGGCGAAGCTGGAGAAGGGTTCCGCGGAGCCGCACAAGATCAAGGTTGGGAGCGTCACCCGCGACCAGGTTCGCGACATCGCCGAGACCAAGATGCGTGATCTCAATGCCAACGATATCGATGCCGCAATGCTGATCATCGAGGGGACCGCCCGATCGATGGGGCTGCTCGTCGACGGCTAACCACCGCTAGCAACAACCGATAAGGACGGGCCCGGCTCGTCATCCCGTGGGAGGCCCCTGAGGCCGCCGTACCACTAGGAGAAATCATGGCAAAAGAAGCCAAGAAGAGAATCGCCGCACGGCGTAAGTACAACATCGAGTCCCGATACACGCCAGACGAAGCGGTCGCCATTGTCAAGAACATGGCATACGCTTCGTTCGATGAGAGTGTGGATGCGGTGTACCTGCTGGGTATCGATCCGCGTCAGGCTGAGCAGCTCGTACGCGGTACGGTGAGTCTTCCCCACGGAACTGGCAAAGACGTAAAAGTATGTGTGTTCGCCAGTGGTGAGAACATCGAGATTGCCGAGAAGGCCGGTGCCGATATCGTCGGTGGTGCCGAACTCGCGAACGAGTTCGCCAAGGGCCGTGCCCTCGACTTTGACGTTACGATCGCCACGCCAGACATGATGCCGGTTGTCGGCAAGCTCGGACAGTTGTTTGGCCCCCGCGGCCTGATGCCAAACCCGAAGTCGGGAACGGTGACGACCGATGTTGCCAAGACCGTCGCGGAGTTCAAGGCCGGTCGGGTCGAGTACCGCAACGATCGATACGGCAATGTCCACGTCGCTATTGGACGTGTCTCGTTCGACGCCGCACAGCTGCTCGACAACCTCAAGATCTTGTCCGACGAGATCATGCGTGCTCGCCCTGCTTCCACCAAGGGTATCTACCTAAAGAAGTTGTCGATCTCGTCGACGATGGGCCCGGGTGTCACCTTGGACACGGCCGTCCTCACCGATTTTGTCGAGGAGTAAACCCGGCTCCCCTCCGGCAACATCCAAGCCAATGTGGTAGCCGAGAACCGGTAACCCGCATCAGAGGTTTGTCAATACCAGGAAGCGGGGATGGTTCCGTTGGACACGGGGTACCCGAACAGACCATGATGGCCTGGCGCGGGTGTGGTGTTTTGGGGTAGAGACGATCCACCACCGTTCGGGGACTGGTTTGTCCTCTTCTCGTCAGATGTGTCTGTCCACCCTGACACGACGAGCGAGGGGAGTGGTTGGATGGCATCCTGGCCCGCCGTCTATCCGAATTCTCGATAGAGCGAACCAGTACCACCCGAAGGCACCACCCCGTGCCCTCCGTCTGGCGCGCCAGCACTTCTCGTCTTGACGTGCGACGCGAGAAGGCATACGCTGGCCGCCGCACAACCTCATATCAACACCCCAGACCGCAGGTGCCCCCGGGCATAAGTCGCAAGACGCCGGCGTAGGTTTCTTCCTGAAGAGAAATTCCTCAGCTAGCTCCCGTGTCGAAGGTCGGGAGCTTTTCTTATGCGTCGGACAGATCTGTCGCCGGAAAGTCAACCCGAACAGGTGTGAGGTGTGCCGGACGTAAAGAAGGAGGACACATGCCCCGACCAGAGAAGGTCCAGGCTGTCGCCGAACTAAAGGAGCGTTTTGAGAACGCTCGGGCGGTGTTCCTTGCTGAGTACGCCGGTTTGTCTGTCAAGGAGCAGCAGGAGCTGCGACGTGGCTTACGCGAGTCGGGCGCTGAGTTCAAGGTCACCAAGATGACCCTGACGCGCCTTGCCACCGCTGACCTCAAGATCGAGGGTCTTGATGACCTGCTTCTTGGGCCAACGGGTTTGGCGTTTGCCGATGGGGATGCAGTCGCCGCCGCAAAGGTGCTCGATCAGTTCGCATCGGAGCATGAGGCATTGAAGGTAAAGGGCGGACTCCTCGGAGCCGACCTGCTGACCCCAGAGCGGATAGCCGCTCTCGCCAAGCTGCCTGGGCGCCAGGAGTTGCTTGCCAAGATTCTTGGCACCGCAAGGGCCCCGCTTTCAAATATGGCAGGACTGCTCGCGGCGATGCCTGCCAACGCGGCATCGATGATCCAGCAATTGATCGAGAAACGGCAGGCCGCAGGTGAGGAATCTCCCGCAGTCGCCGACTCAGCCGAGGATACGGCCGATGACTCGATTACGCAGGAAGACCCAGCCGAAGAGCCGACAACCGACGACACCGCTTCCGAGGTAGCAGCCGATGAGGCCGCTCCTGAGGTAGTAGCCGATGAGGCCGCTCCCGAGGTAGCAAGCGAGGAACCGTCACAAGAACAGGAAGAATCGGCCACTGAGGCCGAGGAGGAATGACCATGGCAAAGATGACGACAGACGAGTTGCTCGCTGTCTTCGAAGAAATGTCTGTGCTTGAGCTCTCTGAGTTCCTCAAGGCATTCGAAGAGAAGTTCGATGTAACCGCCGCAGCACCGGTGGCAGTTGCCGTTGCTGCCAGTGGCGATGCCGGAGATGGCGAAGCCGCTGCCGAGCAGGAAGAGTTCGATGTCGTGCTCACCGCAATCGGCGACAAGAAGATCCAGGTGATCAAGGTCGTGCGTGAACTCACCAAGCTTGGTCTCAAGGAGGCCAAGGGTGTCGTTGACGGAGCGCCCGGCAATGTGCTCGAAGGTGTCGACAAGGACGCTGCCGACAAGGCGAAGGAAGCCCTCGAGGGTGCCGGAGCATCGGTCGACGTGAAGTAGCGTTTTACCGCAACTGAAACTATGGAAGGGTCGGGACCGTCGTGGTTCCGGCCCTTCTGCTTTGTCGAGGGAGGCATCGAGATGAGACAAATGACCCTTGACCGTGGACGGTTGGCGTTGTATCGTCGCAGTAAGCAATTGAAGATGTTTTCCACGACTCGCTTTTGGCAGAGCCGGGGTAGCTGTGTGCTATCCTGGTCTTTTGGTCGTGTTGGGTCGTCGTTGCTTCACCGACACTGTGTTTGTCCATCCCGGTAGAGGAGATCACCTTGGCTCGTCCGCGCAAGAGAATGTCGTTTGCAAAGATTCCGGAGACTCAGCCGCTCCCGAATCTCCTCGACATCCAACACGAATCGTTTGAATGGTTTCTTGATCACGGTCTCCAGGGGATCTTTTCCGAGGCTTCGCCGATTGAAGACTTCACCGGCAATCTCGCTCTCGAACTCACCGACCATCGTTTTGGCGATGCTCCCCTGTCAATCGAGGATGCCAAGGAGCAAGACTCCAACTACTCAAAGCCGCTCTTCGTCACTGCACGTTTCCTCAATCGTGACACCGGCGAGATTAAGGAACAGCAAGTGTTCCTTGGAGACTTCCCGATGATGACGCCCAACGGCACCTTCATCGTGAACGGTACCGAGCGCGTTGTCGTTTCCCAGCTGGTGCGTTCCCCTGGTGTGTATTTCAATGCCACCCGGGACAAGACCTCGGACCGGGTGCTGCATGCCGCCAAGGTGATCCCCGGTCGTGGTGCATGGCTTGAGTTCGACACCGACAAGAAGGGCACCGTTGGGGTCAGGGTCGACCGCAAGCGCCGTCAGTATGTGACAACGTTCATTCGGGCACTTGGATTCGCCGAGACCGACGAAGAGATCCTTGAGCTGTTCAATGGATCCGACATGATTCGCGAAACTCTGGAGAAGGACACGACGTCAACTCGTGACGAGGCGTTGCTTGACCTCTACCGCAAGCTTCGTCCGGGTGAGCTCACAACCGTGGAGTCCGCGCGCGGACTCATCAAGACGCTGTTCCTCAACCCAAAACGGTACGACCTCACCCGTGTGGGCCGATACAAACTTGATCAGAAGTTCGGTCGTCC
>JAADIG010000106.1 GCA_013151445.1 Actinomycetota bacterium | reverse complement strand
AGAGGTTTTTCATCGCATCAGCGAGTGATGCTTGATGGGTTCTTACGATGAACTGTGCCACTTGTTGGATAAGAAACGCCGCGATGGGTCCTAGTGGACCGAGCCCGCGCACCGAGACGGGGCGACTCCCATTGCGGTCAAGTACCTCAAGGGAACGAACTACAAGATGATGGGCCTCGTCGAACCGCCCCGGATACGCAAGCGGGCGACGTGAAGAGAGCTCCAACACGATATCCCGGTCAACCTCATCGGAGGCTCCGAGCGCCGCCAGGATCTCATCCGCAGCAGCCGAGTCGCTCTTGCGAAGTGCCTGAAATGCGGCGAATTTCTCGTCGAGCTCATCGAGGGCAAGCCGCTTGTCTGCTGGTTTTTCTGAGGATGACGGCATTCCCGGAGTCACAGGGACCCCCGATACCGCGCCCGGGGTGGCTCCGCAAGCTGTCCGTGGCCGCGTCGGTCCCGTCCCTACCGCGAACGCCCGTCACACATCCCCTGGTGGAAGCGGCTCGTCGGGTATTGCACAGAACACGGGGTCCGAACCCGTCTTGCCGTGGTAGGAATACTCAACGTCGTGCACCGATAGCACGATCCGATACCCGTCGGTCAACACCTGAATTGCCGGTGCTCCCGTGTCGCAACCGAGATTTCCGTCGCGCCACACAACCTCCTCGACCGAAATAACCTCGATGTGATCCATCGGCACACCCAACCGAAGAGCAAGGTCCGTGCGAGCAATCATCGTGGGGCTCGGTGCGGGTGGAGGATTCAGCGGTACCGGAGTCGGCACAATCTCCCCGGCATCGACGGGGACCGCCAACTCAGGATCACAAGTGTCCGAACCCGAAACACACGTTGTTGTCGTCTGTACTGTGAACGAGCTACTCACAGCGCCGTCGGTTGCGGCCGGCGTGCCACAGGCGGCCGCAACGAGGATGAGTCCCACACCGAGTACCAGGGTCCGATTCATCATGTTGTGCCCTTTCGTTCTCACGACGGTATGACGAAGTTGGGAAATGCGAAGTTCCTTACCACCGAAGAATCAACACTCGGAAGTCACCAAGACCTCGCGGGTGCAGAACCGTCTCAACATCAACACGTTCGGAGCGCACCCGCATCTGTGCCATCACGTCACCGCTACGAGCCAGGTCTAGTTCCGCACGCCGCAGGCTGGACACAACGTCACGCAGACCGAACTCCGTTAGGAAATCATCCTGGCGGAGCAGCTCAACTTCGGCTCCGAGGCTGACCCCCTCATCAGCGAGTGCCGAGAAATCTACATCGACGGTGATATCGGTCTTGCCGGGCTCGGCGAAAGGGTGCGGTCCGAGATGGTGACCTCGATACGTGCGGAGTGTCCCCGTGGTACGCCGAGTTGAGAGTTCCTCGGTCGTGCCGCCGTAGTCGATAATGAGAGCCGACCCGTTCACCGATGAACTCACGAGTTCAGCCAGCCATAGTCGGGCACCGAGTTGGACCTCGACCTGCGCTCCGCTCGGAACCGAGCGAGCATGCCGCTCGACCCACTCTAGGACATCGGGTCGCGGGGCCTCGTGGACAAAACCGAACTCACTGCCAGACCAACCGACTCGCTGCTCGACCCAGCCGACGTCTGCCCGAACGACGAGCGCGACAGGGATGTTGTCGACGAGTTCGTTCGCCACGGTGATTCGATTCTCGGCGCTCGGAAGCTCAGCCAGACTTGCAACGACACAATCGCCGCCGAGTACGCCACGCAACTGTCGCCGCGCCGCTGCGCTGCTCTCGACCGCATAGAGCGAGACACCAGCGATCTCCGATCGCATCGCGACAGCCAGCGATCCCGACCCCGCACCAACCTCGACGACCTGTCCCTCCGACCCGGTGCGGCCAAGTTCCTCAGCGACAAAGCGCCCGACGGCGGCACCAAAGTGGGGGGTGACTTCGGGGCTGGTGACAAAGTCACCACCGTAGGAGGACCGGACATCGTCGGCAGCGCTGAAGAATCCCTCTTCGGGATCGTAGAGACACATCGCCTGATACGTATCAAAGGGCAGAGGTCCGTCGCTCTCGATGCGAGCCACAATCCGCTGCTTGAGATCGATCATCTCTCGGCTCGGAACGATGCCGGCGGACGGGTAGTCGGGTACTCGACATCAGCTAGACCCGGGGTGCGCTCGGGCACGTCACGGGTCCCGCCGCAAAGGGGAACATCGGCAACGAGGACGACGGGATATCCGGATCGAACGGCGGGGACAGTCATGCGCCCAGCTTATCCGAACAGGGGACTACAGCCCGCTTGAGAGACTGCTCGCAAACTCGGAAAGGCCGGTTACCAACGAGGGGAAGACGCCGAATGCAATTGTCCCGACGAACGTAATGCCCAGAGCAAGCATCAACGAAGGGGCAACCTTGGTGTCAGCCTTCATGGCATCAGAAACATCATCCGGAACAGCGTCAAACCAGGCACTCTTCACGATCTTGCCGTAGTAGGCGAATGCCACAACAGCATTCAGGGCAGCGATAATGGCCAGTGCGAGACCCCAACCGGAACCGGATCCGATTGCGCTGTTGAACATGGCGAGTTTTGCGAACCAGCCGGCGACCGGTGGAATACCGGCAAGGCTGAAGAAGAAAATTGCCAGCAGCCCGGCCAACCCCGGGGCATACACTCCAAGTCCGGCGAGGGCTCGGATCTCACCAGACTTGATCCGGTTCGAGATCGCAATGATGGTGGCGAATGCACCGAGGTTCATCGCTGCATAAATCAGTACGTACGTGACGGTTGCAAAGAATGCCTTCTGAAGCATGTCGGGGGTGACATCCGCCCCGGCCAGTGCTCCAAATGGCACCAGCATGAAGCCTCCCTGAGCGATCGACGAGTAACCCAACATACGAACGATGTTCGTCTGTTTGAGGGCAACGACGTTGCCGAGAGTCATTGACGTTGCCGCCAGCACCCAGATAAGGCCGGCCCACAGTCCCCGGGTCGAACCGAAGGCGACATATGCCACGGTCAACAGACCAACAAATCCGGCGGCCTTCGAGCCAACCGCGAGGTAGGCCGTGACCGGTGTCGGTGCCCCCTCATACGTGTCGGGGGTCCAGAAGTGAAACGGTGCCGCGGATACCTTGAATGCGAACCCGAGGATCGTGAATATCACACCGATGGTGAGCAGTGGAGATTCGCCACGGACCGCGATGGCGGCAGCGACGTCGGCGAACCGTAGCTGACCGGTGACCCCGTAGACCAACGATATTCCGAACAGCAAGATCGCCGCAGAGATTACGCCAATGATGAAGTACTTCAGGGCGGCCTCGTTCGAACGGTCGTCACCCTTGCGCCACCCAGCCATCAGGAATGTCGGACCAGTAACCAGTTCGAGACCCACGAACATTGAGATGAAGTCCCGACTGGAGGCCATCACAACAGCACCAAGGACGGAGGCGAGCAGCAAGAAGTAGTACTCGCCCTGCCAGAAACGTCCGCCCTCGAGATAACCGATGGACATGAGCAGGACAACAAGCGCAACCACGAGGAACAGCCCCTTGAGAACCAGGGAGAAGGAGTCGACTACATACGTCCCCGAGAACATGCTGCGAGCTCCGGTGGCTTCACAAAAGTCGAGCGAGTCACAGAAAGTCAGTGTCAGCAGCGGGACCAGCGCCGCCGAGGTACCGATGATTCCAACCACAGCAGCCCAGTACTTTTTCACTGGGAGGAGATCGGTGACCAGCACCAACATGACGGTGCTGGCGAGGATGATCTCGGGGAGGAGTGCGTGGTAGTCGAAATTCACTGGTCTAGCCTCCGAAGGCGTTCTTGATCAGCTCGACAACAGCACCGTTGGTTGCCCCGGTCACAATTCGTGGGTACACACCGATGGCGATGATGGAAACGATGAGCGGTACCCAGGCCATCATTTCGAACTTGTCGACATCATGCAGGTCGACCCCGTCCCACGACTCACGTGGCTCGCCGAAGTTGACTTTCTGCATCATCCACAGCAGATAACCGGCGGTAAGCACCGTACCGACGGCACCGATGACCATCAGCGTGCGGAAGAGACCTGCGTTGAGGGCGGCGTTGGGCGTGAACGCCGCGAGCAGGGCCATGAACTCGCCCCAGAATCCAGCGAGTCCCGGCAGACCAAGCGACGCCATGGCCGATAGTCCGAGCATGGCACCCATGATCGGCATGAGTTTCTGGTTCCCACCGAGGCGGGACATTTCCCGCGTGTGGTAGCGGTGACTCATCGACCCGGCGATAAAGAACATCAGACCGGTGATAACACCGTGGGCAACCATGCCGATGATTGCGGCGTTGAGGCCGATGCTGGTCATAGTTGCGATACCAAGCATCACGAACCCCATATGACCAACCGACGAAAAGGCGATGAGGCGCTTCATATCGGTTTGTGCAAGACAGGCCAACGATGCGTAGATGATGCCGATGACCGCAAGGATGCCTATTGCCGGGGCCCAGTTCAGGGCCTCCTGGGGCAGAATGGGGATGCTGATGCGGATAAACGCATACGTACCGAGTTTCAGCAGCACGGCGGCGAGCAACACCGAACCGACCGTTGGGGCAGCGGTGTGGGCGTCTGGGAGCCACGTGTGGAACGGAAAGATCGGTACCTTGACGGCGAACCCAAGTGCCAGGGCGGCGAACACCCAGAATGCGAACGATCCCGTGAACAGATCACTGCGGGCGGCAAGCTCGACCATGTCGAAGGTCCGATCACCGGCAGGGCCGGACCTGAAATACAGGGCAATGAAGCCGAGCAGCATGAAAGCCGACCCAAAGAGTGTGAACAAGAAGAACTTGATGGATGCGTAGAGCCGCATCTCGGTCACCTTGCCGATCACCGGGATCCGTATCTCCGTCCGGTCTCCCCAGATGCCGATCATGAAGTACATCGGTAACAACACGACTTCGAAGAACACGAAGAACAGGATCAGATCGAGCGCCACGAACGTTCCGACCATACCCGTCGCCAGGACGAGGATCAGCATCAAGAACATCTTCGGATTGTGCGGTTCGGGCCAATGGTCCCATGAGTACACAATCGCCAGCACCGTGATAAACGTGGACAGCACGATCAGGGGCAGCGATATGCCGTCCACACCGACCGTGTAGTTCGATCCGATTGCCGAAATCCACTCTCGACTTGTCCCAAACTGGATCTTCTCACTTGCGCCGTAGTCGAACTGAATGGCCAACACGATTGACAGGCCAAACGTGACCAAGGCGAATACCAGCGCAACAGCCTTTTGTAACTCCTCTTGTGCTTTTGGCACAGCGAGAACCACAACGGCGCCGACTAGCGGCAAGAAGACGATGAGGCTTATACCCCAGCCGCTCTCAAACCAACCCATGTTCTACGTTCCTCCTGTCAGAAGATGATGAATCCAGCAACGAGGACAACAGTCCCCGCAAAAATCATGACTGCGTACTGTTGCACTCGACCCGACTGGAGAAGACGCAGCACACTACCGCCCGCTCCCGTTGCAGCCGCCGACGCGGTAATCGCGCTATCGAGGCCGCTCTGATCAAATCTATAGACATATTTTCCAACGAACTTTGCCAACGCCCCCGCACCGTTGACAAACAGATCAATGACGTGCCCGTTGAACCAGTCGACCGAGCGTGCGACCGGGCCACGGAGCGGACGTACGATACCGTCCATGTAGAGGTCATCGATGTAGTACTTACGTTTCAACAGCGGGTAGAGCACCGGGATGCGGAAGGTATCGCGCGCTTGTTGGGTTTCCGCGTCCTTGGACCACAGCAGATAACCGATGACGATTCCCGCCAACGCAGCCGTGAGACCGAGACCGGCCATGACGAAGTTGATCTCTGTCGGGTGATGGTCACCCATGACCGTAAACCTAACCGCCGTGAGCTCGGTGAACCAGGCGGTAATACCCGGCATGTTGATCAGCCCGGCGACCACCGAGAAACCCGCCAGCACAACCAGCGGCACCGTCATCATCTTTGGTGACTCGTGGGGAGTTCCCTGACCCTTGTACTCGCCAAAGAAGGTGAGATACACGGCTCGCGTCATGTACAAGGCGGTGATGAACGCACCGGCGATGGAGAGATACAGCGCAAAGTTCGCCGCACCGCCACTCGCATCGCCAAACGAAACCAGAATCTCGTCTTTCGACCAGAAGCCAGCAAGGGGAACAATCCCCGCGAGCGCCAACGACCCGATGACGAATGTCTTGAACGTCGTCGGCATGTATTTGCGGAGACCGCCCATGTCTGTCATCTCGTTGGAATGGACCGAGTGAATGACCGAACCCGCACCAAGGAATAACAACGACTTGAAGAAAGCGTGGGTAAACAGATGGAACAACGCGGCCGTGTACGCACCAGCGCCCATGGCGGCAACCATGTAACCCAACTGGCTCAACGTGGAATACGCCAATACTTTCTTGAGGTCGGTCTGGACGAGCGCGATGAGACCCATGAGGAATAGGGTCAGAGCCCCAATGATCATGATGATCGGTCGTACGTCGACGGCGTAACCCTCGACAAAGTACAGCGGGAACATTCGTCCGAGGAGATAGATCCCCGCTGTCACCATGGTTGCGGCATGCATCAGGGCCGAGACAGGGGTCGGGCCAGCCATAGCGTCCGGCAGCCACACATGAAGCGGGAACTGTGCCGACTTCCCCATCGCGGCGATAAAGAGTGCGAGCCCCCCGAGGAAGGCGAACTTCTTGAGGAGGTCGTTCTCCCCCGCCGCTACCTGGCTAAGGATCTCCGAGAACCGGAACGTGCCGGCGGTCGTTCCAATGATGATGGCCCCAATAAACAGACCGACGTCGGCAACCTTGTTGACGAGGAACGCCTTGATTGCCGCTGAGGAGTTGTCGTGATCCTCCCAGTAGTGCCCGATAAGCAGATACGAGGCGACCCCGACGAGTTCCCATCCGACAATGAGCTGGATCAGGTTCGGCGCGGCAACAAGAACGAGCATCCCACCGGCGAACAGGCTAAACGACGCGAAGAACCAGGTGAACCGGATATCCCCGGCCATGTAGGACTTGGCGTAGATGAACACCAACGAACCGACGACACCTACCACGAAGTACATCATTGAGGAAAGGCCGTCGACCATCCACCCCCACTCAAGGACCAGAGGGCCGAACTCGCCCATCGTGATTGCGCCCTGGTAGGTGATTTCACTATTCATGGTGGCGAAAGCGAGCACGATCCCGTAGATCCCCACGAAACCCATGGCACCCATGGCGAGTTCCCAGCCCTTATACCGCATGCGACGCCCAAAGAAGACGATCGCAAACGCAGCCAGCAACGGCACCACGGGTATCAGCCATGCCAACGACGCCAGCAAACCACCGTCATTGATTTCGCCCAGCTCCTCGGTAGCAAGGATGAGCTGGTTGGCGTTTGTGGCAAGAAGGGCAAGCATCGGCATTACAGCTTCATCAGATCGAGTTCATCAACGTTCGCCGATGATCGGTTTCGGAATATCAGAAGGATTATTGCGAGACCTATACCCACCTCGGCGGCAGCGATCGCAATGATGAACAAGGAGAAGATCTGGCCGGCAGCGAGCTCGTCACGGAAGGCTCGATCAAACACGACCAGGTTCAAGTTTACTGCGGCCAACATAAGCTCGACAGACAGCAGCACCATGACGGCGTTGCGCCGTGACAACACTCCGTAGACACCCATTGCGAACAATGCGGCTCCCAGCATGAGGAACTGGTTCACAATCATTCGTCTACCTCCTCGGGATCCTGACGAGCGAGAACAATGCCACCTACGAGGGCGGCGAGCAGCAGGAAGGACATGACCTCGAACGGGATCACGTAGTTCGTGAACATCGAAATGCCGATATCGGCAGTCCGCGTTGGCCCCTCTGCAACGGGGAACTCGACGCTCCCGAAGGCGTCCAGAAATGCCCAACCGATCAGGGCAAACATCGAACCGGAAACGATTGCGGCGGTGACCTTGACGCTCATCGGGTGGCTGAGGTCGGACTCATAGCCGAGGGGTGCCCTCGTGATCATGATGCCGAAGAGAAACAGCACAATCACCGCACCGATGTACACCATCACAAGGGTCCAAGCCACGAACTCGGCGCCCAACATCAGAAAGAGACCAGCGGAAGATCCCAGAGTGAGAACGAGGCCGAGAGCAGAGTGGATAACGTTGCGGCTGTGCACTACCAGGAAGGCCCCGCTAAGTGTCCCAACTGCAAGGATCGCAAAAATCCAGTTTTCCAACTGACCAATCCAATCGCCGAAACTCATGAAGCCTCCAATGCTGGAGGGGTCGGCACAGTGGCAAGCCATTCTGTGAGCTTGTCTTTGTCGTGGAGAAGGTCGGAAATCTTGTGTTCTGAGTACTCATACTCCGGGGTCCAAAACAGTGCATCGAAGGGACACACTTCGACACAAATGCCGCAATACATACACAACGCAAAGTCGATATCGAAACGATCGAGTTTCGCCCGAGTTTTCACCCGTCCACCCGGTTTGTCGGGTTGGATCTCTTCCTTGTGACCCTCGATGTAGATGCACCAGTCCGGACATTCGCGAGCGCACAACATGCAGCTTGTGCACGCGTCAGTGTCGAGGGCGATGACTCCCCGGGCACGCTCGGTGGGGCGTTCCTTGACGACGGGATAGTTCACGGTCGGGGTTGGTTTGAAGAGTGTCACCAGTGTGATCCCCATCCCCTTAAAAATCCCCTTCAAGGGGAACCCGAGTTTCGTGGATGCCATCAGAACACCACCTTGAACGTCGCCGTGATTGCGATGTTGAGCAATGCGGCGGGGATCAACCAACGCCACGCCAACGACTGGAGTTGATCCTCACGGAATCGTGGCAAGGTCCAACGCAGCCAGATAAACAGGAAGGACAAGAGGAATACCTTCGAGATGAAGATCACCGGCCCGAGCACCTCGACCGCGGTGGCCGATAGGCCCGGAAGCTGATAACCACCGAGATAGAACGCAGTGGCAAGCGCACTCATGGACACCATGCCGGCGTATTCGGCGAGGAAGAACATCGCAAACCGGATGGACGAATACTCGGTAACAAAACCCATCGTGAGCTCGGACTCGGCAATCGGCATATCGAACGGGATGCGGCTCAATTCAGCAAGCGAGGCGACAACGAAGATCGCAAAACCAATGATCTGCCCCGTGAGGATGTACGGCAGTGCCA
Source organism: Actinomycetota bacterium (assembly GCA_013151445.1). Taxonomy (GTDB): domain Bacteria; phylum Actinomycetota; class Acidimicrobiia; order Spongiisociales; family UBA5794; genus BMS3BBIN02. The sequence goes on along the minus strand of JAADIG010000106.1, from coordinate 25,913 downwards.
CATTGAGTTCACCGATCGAAAATGCCGGTGCCGCCTGCGCTTCGATGATCCCAGAGATCGAGAGTGTGCCCGCCTGGATAGCAACCGCTACAACGGCGAGCACCAGGGGCAGTTCGTAGGCGATCAGCTGTGCCGCAGCTCGTAAACCGCCGATGAGGGAGTACTTGTTGTTGGATGACCAGCCAGCCATCAACACACCGAGCGTCGTGAGTGACGAGATTGCCAGGGCGTAAAACGCACCGAGATCAAGGTCACGTGCAACAAACCGCGGCGAAAGTGGAAGAACCACGAACACGCCAATCGTCCCCATCAGTACGACGTAGGGCGCCAATTTGTACACCCGGTCATCGGCACCGTCGGGAACGAGGTCTTCCTTTTGCATGAATTTCAATGCATCGGCGAAGGGCTGGGCCCAACCGAAACGACCTCCGGCGAAGTAGGGACCGATGCGGTTCTGCATATGGGCGCCAACCTTGAGCTCGGCGTAGATCACGACGAGCGCCCCGCCCAGCATCAATCCCAGGACGGCGAGTACCTTCACAGTGAGGAGGACAGCAAAGCTCATCGGTCCACATCTCCGAGTACAAAATCAAGACTCCCGAGGATGGCAACAAGGTCTGGCAGGAGCGCACCATTCATCAGCTCGGGGAGAACAGCGAGGTTCGAATACGATGCGGTGCGAATCTTCACGCGGTACGGGATCCGACCCCCTTCGGATACGATGTAGTACCCCATCTCGCCCTTCGGGTTCTCACCTCGAACATAGATTTCTCCCGCCGGAACCTTAAGAATTCGCGGCACTTTGGAGCGCAACGGACCGCCGGGGAGATCGTTGACCGCCTGCTCGATGATCTTCAGAGATTCACGGATCTCGGCAAGGCGAACCGCATACCGCGAGAAACAATCACCGTCGGTCTCGGTTGGAATCGCAAAATCGAACTTGTCGTACGGCAGGTACGCCTCGTGTTTCCTGACATCGAACCCAACACCACTAGCGCGGGCATTCGGACCGGATATCCCGTACTGATGAACGTGATCAGGCGTGATGATGCCGACACCCTTGGTGCGAGCAAGGAACACCTCATTACCCGTGACCAAACCATCAAACGTGACGCACGTGCCACGGAGCCGCTTCACCATTGCATTCGTGGCTGCGATAAACCCAGCGGGGAGATCCTGGCTCTGCTTCTTTGTGGTGCTACCTCCACCCGCAACGGGTTTCACACCACCGACACGGTTGAAGTTCGGATGGAAGCGGCCCCCGGTCACACTTTCGAGCAGCTCGAGCACATACTCGCGGTCCCGCACCGCATACATGAGCGGAGTCGAAGCACCGAGTTCCAACGGGAAGGACGACAAGAACAACAGATGCGCCGAGATTCGAGTCATCTCGGTGAGTATCACTCGGATGTACTGGGCGCGGTCCGGTGCCTCGATCTCGGTGAGGCGTTCAACGGCGACAACAAAGGGAACCTCGTTGGCGTAACCCGCGGTCCAATCGATTCGATTTATCAGCGTGATGATCTGGGCGTAGTTACGAACCTCGACAAGCTTCTCGTAACCCCGGTGCATGTACCCGATCATCGGTTCAAGAGAGCTGACCCGCTCGCCGTCGACCTGAGCAACAAGCCGTAACACCCCGTGTGTCGATGGGTGCTGGGGGCCGATGTTCAATGTCATACCCGGCGTTTCGAGCTCCACCGAGATGGATGCATCGGATATATGGACGGTTCCCGACTGGTCGAGTGTGCTCATTCACCCGCCCCGGCATCGGCTTCAACATTCGTGGTTGAAGGTTTGTCCTCGACGTCGACCGTACCGGGCCACGGCTTGATCTCGCGAGCCAGGAGCGGGAAACTCTTGCGCAGCGGGTGGCCCTCGAACTCATCGGGGAGATACAGCTTCGTGAGATTGGAGTTGCCAACGAAGTCGATGCCGAACATCTCAGCGGTCTCACGCTCATGCCATGCGGCTCCCGCAAACAGACCCGTAAGGGTTGCAATCGAGGCGTCGTCCTTGGGCACCGAGGTAACCAGATGAACGGCGTCGGCGCTCGTCGTGCTGGAGAGGCGGCAGAACAAGTCGTATCGTTCGTCGACAGCGTCATCGGCAACACCCTCGCCGACCTCTACCTCATTGGCCCAGTCGATTGCGGAGAGGAACGAGAAGAACTTCAAACCACTGGCGGATGCCGCTTCGACTGCACTCACCCAGTTCGAACGGTCAACAAGGAGCCGGATCGTCCCGTGGTCCGCCGTCCAACTGCTGGCGCCGACCGTGGTCGCCATCACTGTGGCGTAGTCGGTAAGTGTCGTGTCGTTGGTGCTCTCCACCCCGGCCTCAGACTGGCTGTCGGTCACGCGTACTCCACTTCTCACGCATGTTTTCGTTGCGGATCTTCTCCTGCAACACGACAATGCCTTCCATCAAAGCTTCCGGGCGAGGTGGGCAACCGGGGATGTACACATCGACCGGGATCACCTGGTCGACACCCTTGGTGACCGAGTATGAGTCCCAATACGGCCCACCACAGTTCGAGCACGAACCCATGGAAATCACATACTTGGGCTCGGGCATTTGCTCCCACAGTCTGCGGACAGCCGGAGCCATCTTGTCGGTAACGGTCCCGGCCACGACCATGAGATCTGCCTGGCGCGGGGACGCTGGCAACGGAATGATTCCGAGGCGCATGAAGTCGTAGCGCGGTGCCGATGCCGCCAGCATCTCAACGGCGCAACAGGCCAGCCCAAACTGGAAAAAATAGAGCGAGTACGCACGGGACCAGTTGAGAAGCCATGAGACGGGTTTTGGCATGTCGAACTTGTCGACTATTCCCACGTCAGGACTCCCTTGCGCACGGCATAGACAAGACCCAGCACAAGGATGGCGATAAAGATAAACATCTCAACGAGAATGAATACGCCAAATCCTGCGTTTGCGAACGTCTCGAGATTGACAGCCCACGGGAAAATGAAGATCGCTTCGACATCAAAGATGAGAAAGAGCAACGCAAAAATGTAGTACCGCACGTGGGACTGGCTCCACCCCGAACCGATTGGTTCGATGCCGCACTCGTAGACCTGACTCTTGAGGGCGGTTGGATTGTTCGGCTGCAACATTTTTGCAGCAATAACCCCTCCGCCGACAACAACAGCGCCTATTAGCAAAAAGACTGCAACGGTGACGTAGTCCCCGAAGTAGTTTGACACTCTCTTATCCCTCAGTTCGGCGTTGGCACGGTCGAAAGGTCTTCTCCGAACAGCGAGTATAGATAGCGAAACACGCGGCCCAAAGTCAGGACGGTATCCCACGTCCAACGAAGCCATCGCCGGAGCCGCGACATCGGCATCCACAAAAAATCATCGGATCAGACATCGGGCCCCAGTTACGGTTGTGCGCCAACATGGCCCCAGCGGACAACATCTTCGGCCGTTTCGACCAGCGTGTCCTCAATAGCACGAAACTCCATCCCAAGGTCGGCCCTGATCTTCGACGTATCGAGGCGAATGGTGCGACCAAGCGTGGTTTCCAGCAATGAACGCATGCCCGGAGGCTGGAACCGGGCAAGCTGCCTCGTGACAAACGTACCCAACGAGGACGTAAGCTTCAGTTTCGGAAGTTTGTACCCGTCGAAACCGTTCTCCTTGAGCACTGCGACCGTGCGTTCCATCGATATTGTGCTCGCCGAACAGATATACCGCCCTGTCGCTGACGACATTTCCGCGGCCCGGACATGTGCCTCCGCCACGTCGCGTACGTCGACCGAGGGGAAAGATAAAGCGACTATCGCAGGATAAACACCGCCCGTGAGAAGATCGGCAACGATCCGGTTGGTCGTATTGAGGCCGGGGACCAGCGACGGACCGAAAACCGCCGAGGGGTTCACGACCACAAGATCGAAGGATGGCGAACGGGACTCGACCAGGTCCCACGCCGCACGTTCTGCCAGGACCTTGCTGTAGGAGTATGGATTCCGAGCAAGGGAGGACAGTACGTTCCAGTCGGCCTCGGTGTACGGCCGGTCTTCGAACTCGTCACTGATCGCAGCCACCGACGATGTTTGAACAACACGCTTCACCCCCGCAGCATCCGCGGCATTCAGAACATTGAGGGTCCCCGTGACCGCTGGATCGACGAGGTCCCGCTGCGCGTCATCGACGTCTATGACATAGGGGCTCGCCACATGCATAACGACATCACACCCGGTGAACGCTTCGACAAACCCATCCGGTTTCATGAGATCAGCGGCGAACAGCCGCAGCCTCTTATCTGCCCCATCAAGGGACACCAGAGAGTCTGTCTTCGCTCCATTCTCAGGATCGCGCACCGTACCGTGCACCATGTAGCCCCGGTCGAGCAATGCACGAGCAACTTCTGATCCAACGAACCCGGAGACCCCGGTAACGGCTACTTGCATGGCGAACCTCACATCTTCCGACCACACCAAGTGACCCTTGTGGCGTGCGTAAAGCGCGGCACAAACCGAAGAGCCGCGCACCCGCGTCGCTGGCAACGCTTTGCGTCAGTATGGCATGGGGTTCCTGGGCAGTTGACGTCGCTCACGCATCAGCCGAAGCCCCCGCTACCCATGTCGATGTCGCTGCGCACGGGTCACACTCAACACCGGGACTCGCGGAGATTTCGCGCTTCGACGCGGCTCGCGTCCGCCCCCTGCTCCACTACCGTGGCGGACATACCCGCGCTCAATCATCAGTAGTACAGCGAAACGACGACATATGTCCCCGAACACGACTGCAAGCAAACTCGTCCGACCACGGTATGACGGTGCATCGTTGCCCAACCTGATCGCGACCCTCGAGGAACGGGTCGTCGGCCGTTCACCACATCCGGTCCTCGAGAGAGCATTGGCAGGCCAGATTCCGGATGGACAGACGTATGTACTGGTCGTGATGGATGGACTCGGAGCAAGCCAGCTCGAACACCCAAGCGCCGACACCCTTCTTGCCCATCGCGTGGATACCATCGATGCCCCATTCCCGACCACGACCACCGTCAGCCTCGCCAGCATCGCAACTGCCCAACCACCGAGCAAACACGGCTTGATCGGCTACACGATGCATCTGCCCGACCACGATGTTGTTGTCAATACGATCCGATGGACAACACTGTGGGGTCAGGCAACGAATATCCCCACCGACGACTTCCTGCCCGCACCCAACACCTGGGAGCGGCTCCGTGCCGGTGGGGCGGAGGCGATCACGGTGCAGCCGGCGCACTTCGCCGGATCAAGCCTCTCGCGTCTTCTCTACCGGGGTTGTCGTTTCGAACCGGCTCACACCGAACACGAACTTGTCGATGCGACCGTACAGCTTGCGGCCGAACCGGGCCGTCTCATCGTGGTCTACGTACCGCATGTTGATTTTGCAGCCCACGTCCATGGTCAGCATCACCCGAAGTACCTCGCCGCGCTCAGGACCGTTTCAGCAATCTGGTCGAACCTGGTTGAGCGTCTCCCGGCGACAGCCGTCCTGGTTGGCACGGCCGACCACGGACACGTCGACTTCCCCACTGACCGTCAGTTCAGAATCGCCAAGGACGACCACAAGGACAGAATCTTTTACGGAGATGGCCGCGCCCTGATGGTCAAGGGTGACGGAGCGGAACTCGCAGGGCGGATACCAGCCACCTGGGTTCCTCTCGCGGAGATGATCGACCTCTGGGGCCCCGCACCTCGTCATCCCACGTTCGTCGACCGTGCCCCGGACGGCGTTCTCTTTGCGGATGACGGTTGGTTATTGCTCCACCGCCACGCCGATGATCGGATGATCGGAAACCACGGTGGCCTGACACCTGAGGAGATGAATATTCCTCTCCTCGTTCGCAAAACGCCGCAACGGTAGGTTGGGATGGCTAACGGGCCGTCAACCGATCAAAGTCCTTACGCATCCGCGCGGCGGTAGCCGCCCAGGTGAACTCCTCTTCCACCATGGCACGACCAGCGACACCCATTGCCACGAGCGAACTTCGATCGGCGTCGAGTCGACGGACCGCATCCACGATGTCCTGTGTGTCCGCAACCACATACCCGGTACGCCCCTGACGAACCGTCTCGGCGGCACCACCCGAGTCTCCGGCGAGGACTGCGAGACCACTCGCGGCGGCTTCAAGGAACACCAGACCGAGTCCCTCTATCTCAAGACCACCCCAACGGCTCTTGCAAGGCATGCAGAACACGTCCATCTCCGTGTACAACCCGGGGAGTTGTTCCCACGGGACATCGACTTCGATGCGAACGCGAATCGGGGACCTTGCGGCAGCCCTGCGAATCGCATCCTCCTGGCGCCCGCGACCGACGATGAGGAGTTCGACGGCAACACCACCCGCATGCAGTTCCTCGGCGGCCTTGATGAGCCGAAGCTGACCCTTCCTCGGCACAAAACGAGACACGCAGCCGATCGTGATCGGCCCGCTGGGTATCGGCCGCTCAACAAAGGCGAAACGATCAGGATCGACACCACCACCGACGTAGGTGACCGATCGATCCGTTAGACGCTGCAACCTCTGCTGGGTGAACCTGGAGACTGCGAACAGTGCGTCTGCGGATTTCAGTGGCCGCGCCAACAACTGCCGGGTAACCGGAAACGCCGCCGGGATGGTGACCTCGGCGCCGTGGCACAAAACGACATACGGAACCCCGAGTTTGGTGCGTAGACCGGGCCCAAGCGATGCAAGAGGGTGGGGAGCACCGAACAGAATGAGATCCGGTTGGAACGCCCTCGCCTCGTCAAGTATCCAACGTTTGTTGGCTGGCGTGGGCCACATGAACGCCCGCCCGGATCGGGTGACCCGGTGTTCGTCATCCGCAGCGTTGTCCGCCGGTCCGAGCACGCGAATTTCGTCCGGCAGCACCCGCAGGAGGTTGTGGAGATATTGCTGAATACCGCCTGGTTTTGGCGGATAATCATTGGTAACGACAAGTAGCCGCATGGTGGCCTACCTCAGATGTGGGGCACTGTTCCAGGAGGCTAGTTGGGTACCTCGGGGGGTGTAGAGGACCCGGGCAAACGCGGTGTTACCAAGGATGCTGAGACGCCTACGGTCCGGATAGTCGAACCCGAGAATACCGAGAACGAACGCACGCGACGCACCGCCGTGAGAGACCACTGCGACCGTGTCACCAGTGTGTCGTGACGCCAAGGAATCGATCGCTGTGGTGACCCGTTTCTGGACGATAGAGAAGGTCTCCCCCGTCCGACCCCGAGGTCGGTCCTCGTCGAGGTCCCGGATCGCGGCCCAATCGTCGGGGAATTGCTTGGCGATGTCAATGGGAAGCATGCCTTCCCATTCGCCAAAGTGCATCTCCTGGACATCCCGAATCGGTATTAGATCTTGCGCAAGCCTTCCGGCGATTTGGCTGCCAGTGTCGCGAGCCCGCTTCAGGGGCGAGGTGTACACCGCCCCGACCGGCAGTCCCATATCCCCCAGCAGGCGAGCCTGGTCATGCCCCCTCGGCGACAGCAGGCCCTCTTGCTGCCCCTCCCATTCTCCAGTGAGGTTTGAGACGGTTTCCCCGTGACGAACAAGAATGATCTGGGTCTCATCCGGCCGAGGCCGACGGACCACCGGGTCGAGGTGGGACGTATCGTTATAGGACACGAACTCGACCTTCTTGTTATCAACACGGATGCGGGTGACCCCGGTGTTGGTTTGAAGATGGATACTCCCCGACCGCGGATTCCCCATGGCTCGTGACGTGAACATCATCAGAGCAAGACCGTGGCTTACCACCAATATGCGGTCACCATCCGACGCAGTGTTCACCAGGTCGGTGAAAGCCTCGTTGGTGCGCACCGCCACGTCGCTAAGCCATTCATCATCGAGCAGCACATCCTCTCTTCCGAGGAGAGCGCCATATTTCTCGGGAAAGCGGTCAGCGATCTCCTTGTGGGAAAGACCCTCCCACTCGCCGACGCTCGGTTCACGCCAGCGCTCATCTGTTTCAAAATTGTCGCCGACGACACCTCGTGCTGTCTCCTGGGTGCGCCCGAGTGGCGAGACCACAACACGGTCGAACCGTTCGCCAGCAAACCACTTTCGAAGACGGGTGACCTGGTCCAAGCCCATCGAGGAAAGGTCCGAATTCGCCTTCCCTTGCCAGAGGCCGGCGGCGTTTCCTTCGGTTTCCGCGTGCCGTACTAACACTATCTCAACACTCACATGGGTCCTTCCACTGGAAACGCCAACACAACTTTACAGGACGGTGAAACGTGGGTAATCCGATGTCCGGTACGGCGTGACACCGCTAGTATCGACACATGTTGTATGCCCTGTTGCCATCATCACAGCAAGCCTCCACGGACCCGGTGGGTGGTGCAATCGTGTGGGCCTTCGGACTCGCCACGGTCCTTGCCCTGTTCTTCGTTTTACAACGCACGCAGAAGAAGGCCGATGCCCAGTATTGGGCTCGCAAGGAACGCGAAAAGAACGCTCACCTCAACGACCCGGATATGCGCTCCGAGTAACCACCCTCACCACTCGCTGGAGTCGATGCCGCCGACTCGCACAACAGTGGCTCCGGACGGCGCAACCACCCCACCACGGTTGAGGGCCACCCCGCTGGGTGACCCTCAGGTTCTCTGAATCAGTATCGGCCGCTAGCTCACAAACGCCGATGCGAAGATCAGTGACACGATGGTCATGACCTTGATGACAATGTTCATGGCCGGACCCGCCGTGTCCTTGAACGGATCGCCGATGGTGTCACCGACGACGGCCGCCTTGTGGGCATCGGAGCCCTTGCCACCGTGGGCACCGGCCTCAATGAACTTCTTGGCATTGTCCCACGCACCACCCGCATTGGACATGAAGATGGCGAGGAGGAATCCGGTTACCAATGCACCGGCCAGGAGGCCCCCAAGCGCTTTGACCGAAATGAACCCGGTCACGATTGGCAGGGCAACTGCAAGTGAACCAGGGAGCAGCATTTCCCGCAATGCAGCCTTCGTGGAAATATCAACACAGCGGGCGCTGTCGGGGCGGACTCCCTCTTTCCCTTCGCGTAGACCTGGGATCTCGCGGAACTGGCGACGCACCTCTTCGATCATTTCGAAGGCGGCCCGTCCCACGGCTTTGATCGTCATCGACGCAAACAAGAATGGGAACATGCCGCCAAGGAACAGACCGACCATGACCTCAATGTCGAGGATGTCGATCGCAGGAAGATTGTCCCGCCCGACGGCCTCGCGGAAGGTGAAGAACAGCGCAAGAGCGGTGACCGCCGCCGATGCGATGGCGAACCCTTTTGCAACGGCTGCCGTGGTGTTGCCGAGCGCGTCGAGAGCATCTGTCGTTTCGCGAACCTCCGGCGGAAGCCCAGCCATCTCGGCAATTCCACCGGCGTTGTCGGCGATCGGACCGTAGGCATCGACCGCAACGGTGATCCCGAGAGTTGCCAACACCCCTATGGCAGCGATAGCGATTCCGTAGATCCCTGAGTTTTCGAACGAAAAGGCTGCCTGACCACCTGCGTACGCGCCGGCCATACCGGCAGCCACAACGATGACTGAGAACGCGGCGGACCGCATGCCCTCGGCGATACCGGCAAGCGCCACGGTGGCTGGCCCGGTCTCTGCCTGGTCAGCGATCTGCTTGACGATGCGGTAGTGGTCAGAGGTGAACACTTCGGAGATTTGCCCGATAGCGAGTCCCACAACCAGACCCGTGACGACCGAAGCAAAGAGTCCCCACACGTTCTCCACACCGTCGAGTCCACTGAACATGGCCGGGGTGAGTATCGCCACGATGACAACCGTGAGACCCGCAGCGACCCACGTGCCCTTGTGGAGAGCGGTAGCAAGGCTTCCCTTACCGGGTTTCACAAAGAACGACCCAATGATGGACGCACCCATCCCCACAGCGGCAATGAGTAGCGGGTACATAAAGGTTGCAAGCCTGAACCCCTCGGAAGCTGCTGAGAACGCAAACGATGCAAAGACGATCGGTGCTATGAGCGACCCGACGTACGATTCGAAGAGATCGGCCCCCATACCGGCGACGTCGCCGACATTGTCGCCGACGTTGTCAGCAATCACGGCCGGGTTGCGAGGGTCATCCTCGGGGATGCCGGCCTCAACCTTGCCAACAAGGTCAGCGCCGATGTCTGCCGCCTTGGTGTAGATGCCCCCGCCAACACGAGAGAAGAGCGCGATCGTCGAAGCGCCGAGGCCGATAGCGGTAATGACGCTGAAGGCATCTTCGAGATCGAGAACGACCTCAAAGAAAAAATAGCCGAGTGAGAGACCAAGAAGACCGAGACCGGCCACCGTAAAGCCCATCACTGCGCCACCACGGAACGCCAGCGGCAACGCCTTGTTGATGCCTCCCTCCATCGCGGCCTGTGCGGTACGGGCATTTGCCGCGGTCGCGACACGCATGCCGATGAACCCAGCAAGCGCGGACAACACGGCCCCGAAGATGTAGGCGATGGCACCCCACGGGCGCCCCCAGTCAAGTAACACAAAGATAAGGACAGCCATGACACCGACGAAGCCGGTCACCGCGGTGTACTCACGGCGCAGGAACGCCATGGCACCGTTGCGGATGTCCTCCATCAGCTCGACCATGCGGTCATTACCTGGATTTGCGGCGTATACCTCTTTGGTAAAGATCCCAGCAAGCACCAAAGCACCTACGCCAGCGGCCATGGCTATGTAAAGCCAGATCAGCGGATCCACAGAACACTCCCAAATACGGATAGACAGATTGCTCAGAGACGAATTTCAGTCGGCTCCTACGCACGCTCCCGTGCTAGCCGTGTCTCATTCGAAAGGAATCGTAGATGACGAATCTCAACCTGTCGCATCGCCGCGGCGACGCACCACTCCCAGACCGATCGCGATGAGGATCAGAACGATGCCAATGCCAGCCGGAATCGGGTCGGTGTTCTCCTCAAGTACGATCGCTGGTTCGAGCAGGGTGAGCTTGGAAACCTCGAGATAACTCTCGCCTCCCCGCTCGGGATCGTGATGTTTCCAAATGCCCTCGAGACGAACTACGGGGCCCCGTTCCCGGTAGCCCCCCGGGTCTGCAAGCCCCTCCAACAACGCCGCTGGCATTCTGACACCGATACCGATGTTGGCCCCGCCGAGGTTGCCAAGCACCGTTGGCGCGTACACGTAGGGATCGTCGTTGAGCTGAGTCCATACTGTTCCGTCGCTTCTGCGTCCGTAGTCCCCAATGAGTTCCCCCTCGACGATGACCGCTCCGGCGTAACCCTCCGAATCGTTGATGATGTCAACAACCCGCGTCACGTCTCCTACCCCGAAGGCCGCCCCCGCGGTCGAAAACAACAAAATAAGCGCAATGACGATGGAACGCATCATTTTCCTCGCAACCATGAAATGATGAACCCGAAGAGCGCAAAGATAGCAACGAACTCGAGACGCCCCAGCCACATTTGCACGATGTAGGTGACCTTGAGAAGCGCCGGCATCGAAACGTCGGTGATACCCGCCGACAGCCCCACCGAAGCGCCCGCAGATACCGATTCAAAGATGGCGGTTTGCAGCGGGTAGCCGTACATCAGGGCAACTCCGGTTCCGAGGCCGAAGAGGGCGACGTACAACAACGAAACTGACATGGCGGACTGAGCGAGTTCGGGTGTGAGCTGTTTGCGACTCCCCTGCATGTAGGACGTGCGCGCCACCGCACCCTCCGCAAGAAGCACCTGCTTGATCTGGTTCCCGATGGCCCGAACCGTCAGGCCGACACGGAGCGCCTTGACACCACCGGCGGTCGACGAGCCCATTCCTCCCAGCGCCATTGCAATCACTATGCCACCGAACGCAAGCCCGCCCCACGATCCCAACTCGGCCGAACTGACGGTGGCAAAACCGGTCCCGGAATGGGCAGACACGACCTGGAACATGCCCTGACGTCCCAAACCGAACACTGTGGAATACACACCCGTTGCGGCGAGTCCAGCCATGGTGAGAATCATGGTGAGTCCGAGAGTTGACAGAATCGTTCTGGTTTCGAGGTTCTCGATGACCGATCGCGCCCGTCGGCGCCACAGCGCAAAGTGCACACCAAAGGACATCGCTCCCGCGATCATCAGCACGGCGGTCGTCGCCTCAAAAATTGCGGAGTGGTAGTAGGCGATGCTCGTCGACTGTGGCGTGAATCCACCGGTGTCGAACCCCGCAAAGAAGATCATGAGTCCGTGGAATAGAGACCGAGTCGGCGAGAACCCGAGCACTTGCCAGGCCACGAATCCGAGTGCGGCCACACCTGCGACCAGGTGTACAAGGCTCACGGCCCAGATGAACCTGGCCGTAGATTTCACCGACGGCAGGATCTTCTCTTCGCGTGCTTCCCCGTAGTACAAGGTGAGGTTGCCCCTCCCGGCAAAGAGCACCAACGCCGCAATGATGATTCCCTGTCCCCCGAGGAAATGGAGGAGATGCCGCCAGAAGTTGAGCGATGTTGCGAGGTGGTCGAGGTCCTGAACGAGCGATAACCCGGTCGTCGACAAACCGGACATTGCATCAAAGTACGAGTCGAGCGGTGAGGCATAGTGACCCGAGAGCATGAAGGGGATGGCACCAATCAACGGGACAAGAAGCCACGTCAACGCGACTACCACCATGCCATGGCTCCACGCCAGACGATCCACTTCACCCCGATACGGAAGCCGAACACCAAGCTGACCCAGGACGAGGAACACGCCGATCATCAACAGGAACGAGGACAGTGGATGCCACTCCCTTGAAACCACTGCCCAGATCGCCGGAGCAAATCCGGCTACCCCGACAACCGTGAACACTCGCCCAAGGTTGTGGCCGATGGCTTCGAAGTCGCGCCTGACCGGTTTGATCAACATGGTGAAGTGATGGCCTGGCTGTGCCGAGAGGTCGTGTGTGACATCAGGTCAGGGCAATTATGACCGCAGCTGCGGCCATCCCGAAGACTCCGATAGCAACCATGACAAGAAGCTCGATTCCGAAAGCCGCGATCCCGCCGCGTATATCGTCGAGCAGTCCCCGGTGTCTCCTGATGTCGTCTTCGTCACTCATGACTCGGTCTCACCGGCATGCATGATCGCTCGGAGCAGGTCCTTTTCCATCGAGACACTTGTTACCGCGGTGATGCGGTCCCCGGGCCGAAGCCGGGTGTCTGCTCGAGGAACTGAAACCCTGCCATCCGAGACAACCGTGACAAAGATCGACGGCTGGGGGAACGTCAGCGACGACAGCGGTGTATCGGGAAAGCCCTCGGGAATCTCGATCTCACACAGCGACAACTGCCCCTGACCGATCAGGGCGATTCGGCTCAGATCCGGCACCTCGACTTCCTGGGCAATAACCTTGACCATGAGGTCGGTCACCGCGACAACGGGGATACCGAGGGCATCAAAAGTTGGACGGTTTGCGGGGTTGTTGAGGCGGGCAATCGTGCGTTTGGCCCCCAGTGTCTGGGCAAGCTGGCAGGCAACGAGATTCACCTCGTCGAGACCGGTGACACCGAGAGCCCAGTCCGCACGCTGAACATCTGCGGATCGCAGCATCTCGACATCGGTCCCATCGCCGTGAAAAACAAGAACATCAGCGGACTCGGAAATACCGCGGGCCCGTCGCTCCGTGTCCTCGATCACAGTCACCACGTGCCCCGCCTTGCTGAGGCTACGGGCAAGGTAAGAACCGACCTTCCCGCCTCCGATCATGAGGACTCTCATAGAGATGCCTCTCGTTCTCTAAGGAAACGTCGTACTCGTTTGCGGATACCTGACTTGGCCGCCACCGCTACCAGGTCGTGCGGACGAAGCTCATACGAATCATGGGGAATGGACGTTGTGCCATTGCGCCGAACGGCGGCGACACGCAACGCACCCTCGATCTCAAGGTCGTTCACAGTGAGGCCAACAACTCCCTCGGCGAGCACGATGTCAACGATTTCGACGTCACCATCGGGGAAAGAAACATGATGATGGAACTCATTCTCAACAACCTGCTCAAGAATGACCCGCGAGGTGAGCTTGGCACCAGCGACATATTGCACATCAAGCGCCTGATAGGCGTCCGCCCTGGAAGGATCGTCGAGCCGAGCGATCGTTCGATCGACACCGAAGACCTTCTTCGCTAACTGTACGGACATCAGGTTTGCGTTGTCCGAGTTGGTAACCGCGATGAACGCATCGGCGGCCTCAATGCCAGCGTCACGAAGCACACCAACGTCGTACGATCGGCCAACGTGGGTTGTGCCGTCGAATGTCGAACCGAGTCTCTTGAACACCTCGGCGCGGTCGTCGATCACCGATACATCGTGACCCATGTCGGCGAGCGAGCGCGCCAGGTCCGTCCCGACCCGTCCACATCCAGCTATCACAACTCGCACGTCGTCTCCTTGTTCGGAACGATGTTACGCTTTTTCGGCATTCTGGACGAAGCACCTAAGTATCACGCGCCTCGGGTGGGCATACCCAACTATGACCAGTACACTCTTCGCCCGTGCGCCGGTTCACCTTCCTTTCCTCATTAACGCTCGCCGTTCTGGTCCTCGGCGCATGTTCGGGTACCGAAGAATCCGTCGCAACAACTGCCGCTCCGACATCGCTGGTCACGACAACGACAGCCGTACAAGCGACAACATCCACGAAACTGACGACAACGACCGCACCGATCCTTTCCGTCATGGTCACGGGCGACGTCGATCCCGAACTTGATGCAGCTCTCGGTGATCTGTACAGCTACTGGCTGGACCCCCGCAACCCGACACCCGATGCGCCCGCGGGTCTCACCGCATTCCTGGCAACACTCCCGGCACCGGCTGCCGACATCACCTACACCTCGACGGTACGCACACTCGGCGATGGAGGCGACACGATCGCAGTGATCCACGTTGACGAGACTGTTTGGTTTGGTCTCAAGGTGGATGGTTCGTGGCGGATAGTCGGGGGGCAACCCGCGGGGCAGGTCCCGTGGCTCGGTGACTCGCCTCGTCTCGTCCTGGTTCTCGGTTCCGATGCCAGAGTTGGCCAGAACCAGCTCCGCTTTCGAGCCGACAGCATTCATGTCATCGGTCTCGTCCCCGAGCAGCAAACCGGTGCGATCCTCGGAATCCCCCGCGACACCTACGTGACCACTAGCGAAGGGGACTTCAAGTTCACCAACTTGATGGCGGGGCGGGGTCCCGAGATCATGCTCGAAACAGCAACCGACCTCACCGGTCTGCCCCTGGAGGGATACATAGTGACGGGGTTCAAGGGTTACACCGCGTTGCTCACCCAGTTGGGAGGGCTGTCGATCAACCTACCCACATCAATGAGGAGCGGGAACAACTGGAGCAATTTCCCGGCTGGACAACAGCAGTTGAACCCGACTCGGGCGCTGCAACTCGCCAGAATCCGCAAGGGGCTACCGGGCGGAGACTTTGCACGGTCGCTGAACCAGGGCCGCATCATGCAGGCCGCGATGGACATGATCCAGCCGATGGGGATTGACTCGTTGCCACTCATGGTCGACCTTCTTCTCCAAAATGCCTGGACCGACCTGACAACCGAAGATCTGTTAACCCTCGCCGCGGCGGCGTACTTGACACCATCCCAAGCCCTTGTCAATCAGGTCGTTCCTGGAACGGTGGGCCGCGCAGGTTCAGCAAGTGTCGTGTTTCTCGATCCCGAAGCGGCGGATATCTTTGCCGATCTCGCCGACGGCACCCTTGGGAACAGCTAGAAAGCAATGTCGAGCGGCAGTGACCTACAGTCAGTGAGTAGAACCTCCGATAGTCACTACGACTTCATAACCGACGAGGTGGGAAACCATGAAGATTGCACGAAACCCAGACATAGTATTTGAGATGTTCGACGACCAGGCGGTCATCGTGGGTGACTCCGACGAAGAACTGTTGACCCTCAATCCGGTCGCCACGCTGATCTGGACGAATATCGAAGAACCAACCGCAATCGAAGCACTTGAGGGCAAGTTGTTTGACTTGTTCGAAGGTGTCACCCGAGAGCAATGGGCAGCCGATCTACGGGTATTCGTCGAGCAACTCAAGACCGAAGGTCTCGTCGTCGAGGCATGAACACCGAACCGGCGGCGATAGCAGGGGCACTGCGAAAACGTCTCGTGCGAGATGCAATCTGGATCCCGGTTGATGGATCCTCGATGGGTCACACGATTCGTCCCCCGGCGAAGGTTCGGGTCATCGCTGCCGACATGCCCCGATGGGGTGAGATCTGGGCGTTCACGAATGACGAATCCACGATCGTTGTCCATCGGTGTCGTGGCACCGTCGAGGGCATGCACAGTTTCCATGGGGATGGTCAGCTGTGGCGCGACCGCCCCGTCGCGTCGGATCGCCTCATTGGTCGTGTCGTTGCAGACGTCCAAAGCGGCAAACAAACAAAACACGGATGGCGTAGCCGATGGTTGGGGACGGCATCAGCCAGGTTTCGCAGGGTTCCCCGTCGCGTGCTCGGTTACCTTCGGAAGACGTCGTAAACACCCTCGGTGGTTATAGGTCGATCGAACTATTTTTCGAACACACACTCGCGCGAGGGCGGCTAGCTACTGTCGATCGCCGAGTGTTTCGCCTGTGAACCCGGCGAGCACGGCGAGCGTAAGGTCCGCTCGTTGGTCGCAGCCGAGAGCTGCAGCGAGATCAACGAAACTTCAATAGATACGGCGTTTTGTGGCTACCCATACACTCCCGCTGCCCGTTTTCCCCGGTGCGGGCCGGAGGGGTGACCGGCGATCTGCGGCCCGATCACGAACCAAGAAACTGTCACCAACTACCCGGGGACCCCGGTTCCACAAATCGCCATTTCACGGTCGGGGAAAGTTTTCCCTACACCTATCGTAACAACCACCTATAGTGGTTTTACTGCGCTAAGGGCTTAACGCAGGCGAGGGTGAACTGGTAGGAGGCGCGACGGACATTCAGTGTCCAGTCGTTTTGATCCCACTTTTCGTTCCACAAACTCGCCACGGGCGTCCGGCCCCTAGCGCGAGGTAGGGCAAGGACTCGAGGAGCGCGGGATGAACGGTAGGGAAGGTTCCACGACATCGTGGAACCGCGCGGAGACATCTTCGGATGATCGCTCACGCCCTAGTCGCTGTCGCATCGGCTGTGACATTCACAATCAAGAACGGGCGTTCGCGCCCGTTCTTTGTATTTCTGGAGCTCCGAAGGGATCCGGTACTTCGATTGACCGTGGCCAACCATGGCGTACGTGTCAACACGACAGAAGAGGGAGGAGGCATATATGAACTACACGACACCTGTGCTCATCAGGACAAACCTGGCGGGCGAACTCGACATAAGTCGCGAACATTGCAAGTTTGACGGTTCAGTCTTACTGGGCTGTAGAGACCTGTAGGACCAGGCCGCAGATCGTGTGCGGGAATGCTCGGACGACCCGACCGGGGTAACAAGACATCGACGAACACGTTCCAATGGCACAACCTGAGGACTCAACGAACCACAGGGGGTTCCGACTCGCGGAACACCCTGTGGGAATCACAACCTGGATACATCGAGAGGAGGAACACATGAAGTACACAACACCAGCGGTCACCAGAACAGTGCTCGCGGGAGCGCTCAGAGATAAATGTTGGGACGGCTCAATGTATCTCTGCGACAAATAACCATTGAGCATTGGATTTTCGAACCCGGACACATCCGAGAGGAGGTATACATGAAGTACACGACACCAGCGGTCACCAAGACCGCACTGTCAGGAGCACTCGGCGAAGAGCAATGCTGGGACGGCTCAATCTACTACTGCGTCCTCGACTCGTAGCAGCGTTGATTCCTGGTCCTGGGTGGCGGATCTTCCACCTCCCGGGACCAGGAACGATTGAAACGAAAAGAGCCGACCGGACACGCACGACACCGGCACTCGCCAAGACAGCCTTGGAGGGAGCACTCAGGGGACACTGTTGGGAGGGTTCGCTCTACACCTGCACCGACGGGGAGTAGTCAACTTTTGCGGGGCTCCGACCCCAGACAAGTTGACGCACGATCACCAAAGCAAAGCCGTGAAGCCACGATGCCGATCAGGACATCCGTTAGGGGAACTCTCCGAGTCGGGACAGCAATGACCGGCCGACCGAGGTCCGCAGTGACGAACACCGGACCCGCTGGCAGCACGATTCGGATCAATGCCGGAGGCCCCTTTGGACGGTGCGACACCGCCGTCGCCAGGACTCCCTCGCCGGAGCATCGATTCCTGATTGACACAGCGGCTCAACACACGGCTGTGGTTAATGACTCAGTGTGCCTAACCGGCACCCGAAGCAACAGAGAGGAGAAGTACATGAATTACACGACACCAGCGGTCACCAAGACCGCACTGTCCGGAGCACTCGACGAAGAGAAATGCTGGGGCGGCTCAATGTACGCATGTAACTAGGTCGAGATCTCGCCAGATCGAGGTCAGACCGTTGCAACACCAAACACATCCGGAGGAGGATTAGATGAGCTACACCACACCAAAACTCGCCAAGACAACCTTGGTGGGAGCACTCGGAGAGAAGTGCGAGTACGACGGTTCAATCATGTACTGCGGCTAGCACGCAGCATGTGCGGTTGAAGGTCTGGTGGGCAGCAACCCGCTCACCAGACCTTCAACCAATACCGGGTGGAGGTATCCATGCACGAAATGACACCAATGTTTGTCAAGACCGCGTCGGCCGGCGTTCTCAAGGACCGTGACTGCGCCATCGATGGATTGATGTGCTATTCCCCAGCCGAGCGGTAGACATCGATACGTTCGCGACCGTCGTTACTCGGAATGGTGCCCAAGGCACTTCCTCCTCGCCCCCGATCCAACAACCCGTTGCCCCGCAGCGGCATCCGGAAATTTCCTGGCGCAGGCACGGCGCGCGGTGTACCCTTGTCCAACGGCCAATCGGGGCCGCTCAGGGTCCCCAGTCCGGGGGGTCCGTGGATGGGAAGGAGGTGCGATGATCTACGCCAAGCCAGTAATGGCCCGCAGTCTTCTCACCGGAGATTTGCTATACGTGTGCAGTTTGGACTGCGGATAAGGCAATCCCCTTGTAATGAGGGTAACGAGACCCCGTCTTCGGACGGGGTCTCGTCCTTTTAGCACTGCAAAATATCACCACTACAAAAATACTCATAGTGGTCTATAGTGACTCTCAGTAGTAATAGCGATGGACAAACGGAGAGGTTACGAATGCAGTACACGTCACCAGAAGCGACCAAGACGCCGCTCGACGGAGCACTTGATTCCAGCGATGACGGCTATCAGGGCTCCATGGTCTTCACCGGCTAACCGCTCGGATACGTAGAGTTGATGCGAGGGACGGGTAACACCCGTCCCTCGTTCTCGCTCCCGGGTAGAACTCGTTCCTGCCCCGACCCCTCCACAGGGACCCGCCCTATCTAGTCCGTTTGGAAGCGCCTAGTTAGAACCTTGGTCAACCACGCAAAGTGGCGTAGTATCACAGGGCGTAGGAATGCATTCATCTACTTTGTAGGGAGGTCAGCATGATCTACACAGCACCAGCAGTGGTCAAGACTCAGCTCGTCGGAGCACTCAAGTACGACGGCTCGATGATCTACGACGAGAAGTAACTTCTCGTAAGATGCCGGTTGAGGGACTGACTCTGTCAGTCCCTCTTTCGCGTCTTATCCCGGTTCATCATCGGGACGATTCCGTAGCTGCCCATCCTCGCCGCGGTACTCGGGACGGATGTACGTCGTGTTCCATGGCTTGCTCCGCTCTTGGAACTTGAGTGCCAAGACCCGGAGGCGCTGATGTCCACGGAACCTCTTCGGTGGACGCAGATTCGCGGCGAACCAATCGGTCTGACCCGCGTGAAGTCCGTACCCCCCGGGGTTGGTCGTGGCTCGGACACCACACATCCCTACCGCACCGTTCGACCAGATGCGAGCGCCACCTGACAGCAGGACCGTTGACAACCCGGCCCCGCGACGATCCGGACGCACCGTCAGTCCATCAAGTGAGATCCAATCAGGCGTCGCGGCCCCGAGCAGCACACCACCCACGATTTCGCCATCCTCTTCAACCACGACGGCGGGGCCACGCTGCAGAGCAAGCCCCACGAACTCGCGGATGCCGGCCATAGTCGGAATTCCGAACCGCTCGTGGTGACTGAAGAACTTGACGAGGCGCTCGGAATGCTCGACCCCCAGAGACACGGCACCCGGCATGGCTGTCCAGTAATCCGGTGGGGTGCGTTCGTGAAACATCTCGAGCTTTGTCAGTCGGGTGAGTCGTGGGAGGCGTTCCAGAAACGTCGCGACATGGTCGCCGGGTCCACCAATCGACCATACCTGGGCACGGTTGACGAGGCGCTCAAAGGTGGCATCGGCTATCGGCTCGTCAAGGAGCAGGATTGCCTCCCACTTTCCTCGACAGAGCCGATACTGAAAGAAGAAACCAACGAGGGACCCGGCACGATGCACTGCATGGGCTTTCCAATGGCTCCCCTGCGGAGTCCGGCCGACGCGGTCGACGATATCGATGGACACCGGTAGTCGACCTTCAACCAGCGGCAAAACCTCGCGAGCGGTGCGGAGCCGTTCGATACTGAAAGTGCTCATCGGCAAAGTATACGAGCACAATATGGATCGCCCGGTAGCCCAGGCGCTGTGGGCGTCGGTAGACTTTGTAGATGAGTGACGAACTCCGCTTCCACGATGACACCATCACACCAAATGGGCCGTGGACAACTTTTGGTGCCACCACCGCAGGGCGCGGCCCACTCGAATACTTTCATTCGGCCATGGAGTACGTTGATGGCAACGACGCCAAGGGCCGCCAGGCGATTGATCTGGGATGTGGAGGAGGAGCAGACTCTCGTGCGCTGCTCGCACGTGGGTGGAAAGTCCTCGCCGTGGATGCGGAACCGGGAAGCGAACGACTCCTCACCGCGGGACTTTCCCCGGAGCGCCGAGCGCGCCTGGAGATCACGATCGGGGCATTCCACGAGGTCAAGCTTGTCCCCGCTGACCTCGTCTATGCACAGTTCTCGCTCCCGTTCGCAGGAGAACACTTCGAGCAATCGGTTCGCGCTGCGTTAGGGGCGGTGACCGAGGGAGGCGCATTCGTAGGGCAGCTATTTGGCACACACGACGACTGGGTAGCGGAAGAAGGTGCCGTGGTTGTCGACCACTTGTGGGTCGAGAAGAACCTGCGTGATTTTGCGCACGTCGACATCGATGAACGCCAATACGACGCCCCGTACGGCACGGCGAACCGAACTCGGCATTTCCATTTCTTCCATATTCGAGCTCGCCGCTAGCCACCGCGGTTACTGGTGTCGCTCACGGCGGTGCCGGTTCAGGTGCGCCTTCGTCCAACAACGCCAACGGATCAAACGTGGCCCTCGATTGAGCACGCACCGGAATCGCACCAAGACCAGGCACCCGGGCGTAAACCACCACTCGTACCTCGACCGTCCGCTCGTTCCAGCTTGGGTCGGGGCGACACGTGCACATCGAGAGCTCTGCACCGTTGGCGCGGGCGAAACGTGCGGCCTCTCCGGTGGCACTCCCGCGAGCACCGAACGGTCGAAACGTTACCGGTGCGGCTGCAAGGGCCGCACCATCGGCAGCCGACTCGGCACGCATCTTCGCCGTGCCCGCAATCGCCACCGCGGCGACCATCCAGGCCATCACGATCCCCCAGATAACAATGGTAAGAACTAACCCTGATGCCGCCCCACGCTCGGGCGCCTTCAGATGTGCCGAATCCGAATCGTGAACCCCGCGTTCGCCCTGGCTCACTGTTCGACACGCATCGTCGATTTGGAACGTATCGTCAGCGTCGGCCCCCGGATAAACGCAAGCTGCACACGATGTTTGACGGAGACAACAACGCTGGCATCGCCCCCCACCTTGTGGTCCCTGCGCACGCGCACCTGTACGTCTCGATAGCCGGGTAGCGCCCGGCGCGCCGCACCGGCGGCAAGCGCAACCTCCGGATCCGCCGCGGCCTGGCGGGCACCCTGGCGGGCTGCGTGCACGACCTCCATCTGCATCCGCCCTACCGCCGCGACCTCGACGACAAAGAGGAGCAACACGACGAAGAGTGGCAACAACAGTGCCATCTCGACAGTGGCACTGCCACGCTCACCCACCGGGCACCATGCCGATCACTCGCTCAATCACCGCATCAAAGAGTCGCGGCAGGGAGCCACTTTGTGTCGCCCATGCGATGAGGACGAGGGCGATACCGGCGGCAGCGACAATGACGAGTGCGTACTCTGCCGTCGCCTGGCCGAATTCATGTGTGCGTAGTTTACGAATCACGATATTCCTTTCGTGGTCGAAGCCGTCGACCCGGGCGGAGGAAGCTAGAACTGGAGTCGATCAAGGGCAGCGAGGAGCGACGGTCCGAGCGTCAGCACCATGAATCCGGGGAGAATGAGCAGGGTGAGCGGGAAAAGAAGCCGCACCGGGAGCCTCCGGACTCGGGCCATCCGTGCGGCGTGAACCTCAGCACGGAGATCCGCCAGGGCCGCCTCGACCCGCAGCCCGAGCGGTGCCCCGGTTGCGAGAGCATGGCCGATTGGTCGGAGGATCGGCTCGACGGCGCCGGTGTATCCACGCAACGCAACAGCGGCGCCACCGGCGATGGCCTTGCGGAGCACACGCTGAACCTCGGGACCGATGTTCGGCGGACCGTAACGACCGGCGGCGGTCAACGCCGCCAGCGGGGACGCTCCCGATGACAATGCCAACGACACCAGCTCACCGAACGCCACGACGTCATCCACCGGAGTCTCGATCATGCGGCGTTGGCGAGACCGCCGATACAGGAAAACCCAGCCTCCTCCGAGTGCCACACCGACCGCAACACCGGGATGGACCAACCACAGCGCAGCTCCTGCCAACAGTGCCAGCCGAAGCTGACGTGTCTCTGGTCCAACCCAGCTCGCCGCGACAAGCGCTACGGGAATCATCGACCCTCCTCGCGGGCGATCATCCAAACTACGAGGCTGACTCCGGCGAGTTCAAGCATTGTGCCAACCACGACGATGACGGCTCCGATGCCGCCGCCGGTAAGCATTCGGCCGAGCGCCCCGGTCATGAGAAGCCACAACAATGCGATCAGCGGTCCCCCGGCAATAACACCTGCGGAAAACCGTGCCTGGGCGGTCGCCATCCTCCGTTCACGATCGAGCGACTGGCGTCGACGCATCGTGTCGGCCAATGCATCAAACACCACGCTTGCCTGCCCACCGGTAGTGTCCGCAATGGCAAGGACGGCTCGCAACCGGATACCGTCGGCTCCGGGAACCCGGAGCCCCGCACCCACGTCGGCCATCGGCAGTCCCGCCAGCGAACGGGCCTCGACTTGCTCCCACCCGGGCACACCGCTGTGGCGCGCACCAGTGGCGACTGCTTGGCGAAGGCTCTGCCCGGACCGAAGCTCGGCGGCGATGATGTCCACACACCCGGTGAGCACGGTTGCGGACGGGCGCCTCGTGCGGCGAAACAGCGAAGCCGCGACCGCGCCTCCGACGAGGAGCAGCCCCAGCGTCGGTGACATCATCCCAACCCCAAGGACAACACCCAACCACCATGGCCCATCAGTCACCAGGAGCAGTGCCGTGATCAGCGCGGCGAGCATGCCCACACCTCCTCGATATCGTCTCGACCGATCCGCGTGATCGAGAGGACGCGTCGGCCTGCGGTGGTGCGAGCAAGATGAACGACCGTGTCGATGGCCGAGCGCAACTGGCGGCGAACCGCCTCGGCAGGCACGCGACGGTCCCCGCTCAGCGCCAGCGTCTCAACTCGCCAGAGGGCCTCTTCGGGACCGTTCGCGTGGACGGTCGACATCGACCCGTCATGCCCGGTGTTCATGGCGGAGATCAGATCAAGTGCCTCGGGACCACGAACCTCCCCGACGATGATCCGGTCCGGGCGGAGTCGCAGTGCGTGGCGCACCAGATCGCCGAGGGTCACCTCCCCGATGCCTTCACTATTCGCGGGGCGCGATTCGAGCTTCACTACGTGTCCGGTGATCGACAACTCCGCGGCGTCCTCGACGGTAACGATCCGTTGAGACTGATCGACGCTGCTTGCCAACACGTTGAGCATGGTGGTCTTGCCGGAGCCGGTACCACCGCTCACAAGGATGCTCTCGCGAGCCGCTACCGCCTGGGACAGGAAACGTGCACCGGTCCGGTCGAGTGACCCAACGCCGACGAGCTCGTCGAGGGTTCCAAGGCGCGCACCGAACCGACGGATCGCGACGGTCGTTCCGTGTGGTGACAGTGGCGGAATCAACGCGTGGAGACGCGAGCCATCGGGGAAACGCGCATCGACGGCCGGAGAGGCCAGGTCGAGCCGAAGCCCAAGCGGTGCTATGACTCGCTCGACGGCCGCCCTGATCGCCTCGTCCGAGGGGAACGTAATACTGCTGCGCCGAAGTGTTCCACGACGCTCGACCCAAATATCGTCGGGCCCGTTCACGAAGATGTCTGTGACAGCGTCGTCATGCATCAGGGGTTCCAATACTCCGAACCCCACGAGAAGATCAATCGCGCTTTCTACTTCCCCGGGGGATGCGAGCGGTGCCACATCGGGCACGACACGTCTCGCTGCGTGGCGCAGGTCCGGCCGGGTGAGCTTCACACCGCGGTCGACAAGTTCGCGCGCAATGCGGTCAGCTACTGCCATGGAATATCCCACACCGCCGACCAGTCGCGAACCCACCGGCCGGGAGCTGGCAATCCGCCATTCATCAGGCGGTGCACAGCGGCTGAACTCGGGGCTCGAACCAGGGGACCGGGTGTTGCCGTTGATCCACCCCATCCCGCGCGGACATACACCGCCGGCCGGGTAAAAGGAACCAGCAGACTCGGATGTGCGTGGGGTCGTATCGGAACCACTGGCACCGGTACATCGATGTCGCCCGGCAGTACCAGCACCACGCTGTCCCATCCGCCGATCAAGGCGTCGAGAACCTCATCCGCCTCATGTGGTTCGACTCCACCGTTGCCGAGTAGAGCAATGCCCGAACGCACCGGACTGAGGTCAACACCGGTCGGACCTTCGTCCACGAGATAGCGCAACGAACGACCCTCACACCAACGTGTCTGCCGGGAGTCCAGGTCAACGATCAAAGCGGTGGGACGGGTGGACGCCAACGTAAGTGCCCCGATCGTCGCGAGCGTGTAGTCCTCCGGCGAGAACACTGCCAACGATCGCATCGTCAATCCTTTCCCAGTCGTACTCGGACGACGGATAAAAACAGGGAAGCGACATCCCCAAACCTATGCGCTCAACTCACCGCGTTCAAGACTCTTGTCGCGAGGTTCTCACCGATACCGTCTCTGTCGTGACACCTCCCACCCGGCCTCCGGATCACGAATTCGATGCGGGTACCACGATGCCGACAGGTGAGTACGAGCCAGGCACAACTGTGTCGCACCTCAGCCGTCCGATCTGCGACGACCGCTGGTTCGCGTTCTCGCAGCGATACTTCGAGACAAATGAGCGGGCGGGGTCCATGATGGACAGCAACGGATCAAGCGAACGGAGTTTCGGCATGGATGAGAAACATCCACTGCATCGCGTCCAACGGTGGGCTCACCGTAGAATTTTGGCTGGTATCGGCGTGCCTATTGTCGCGAGAGCAATGCCTTCAGAGTTCATATACGCCGACGATCTGACGGCGTCTGGACGCAAAGCTGTTCGTCGGACCGTCACCGGCCTCATCGGATTGGCTCTTGGTGTCGGCGGTGTCCTGCTCCTCGGCACAGACTCCTGGCGGGACGTGCTCGCAGGTGCTCTGTTGGCATGGGGCGTGACACTGATCGTCTGGGCAAGGACCTCGTTCATTCGCGAAAGAGCCGAAACGGGAAGGTGGATAGATGAGATGGCAGAGACCGATGTACTGCATGCTCGATTGAACAAGATCGGTGCTGCGCTTGGGATTCCTCCACTCG
>JAADIG010000028.1:36354-45863 GCA_013151445.1 Actinomycetota bacterium | reverse complement strand
CACCCCTTGGTGATCCCGACGTCCTTGATCGCCTCGATGTTGCCCTCGTGGATGTTGCCGTCGTCGTCGACAAACGACCCACCCGGGGCCACGCCGCCAAACGCGGCAGACGCCGAGACAACCGTCACCAACACCACCACTGAAAGCGCCGCCGCAAGGCGACCCCTGTTCCGATTCGAACGCATAACGTCAGTATGCCAGCGAAAAGTGACTACTCACGGTGTCATTTTCACGACCCCTGGGCCTCTTGCGTAGCTGGGGGCCATATATGGCCCCCAGCTACGCAAGAAGCCGGGGTTAGCCGCGGGCGGGGGAGGCGCAGGCTGTGGCGGATACCTGTACGGAGGTCGCGCCGAAGAGGTTGAGCAATGCGGAGGAGTACTCCTGGGAGACGTCGACACAGACAATGTCGGGTGCGGGTACCGCAGCGGTGATCACCCGGTTGGGACGCGGGCGGGCCTCGTTCCCTGCGGTGACTGCAGCAGCGATCGCGAGGTCTGGAGACAGTGCGACCGTTCCGGATCGCAAGGTTGCCAGGTCGATCGTTGCCGCCCCGGCCTCAGCAGCCGCTTCGGCGACAAACGCAGTTTCGCGCCACAGCGATCCCCAGCGGGCCAATTCGAACACAAGTCCGACGAGTAGCAGCCCAATCATCATGAGACCGATGACGGCGGGTAACGCCGTGCCAGCTTCGTCGCGAGCCCGGCAGCTACGGCGCATAGGCGTTGCTCCGATACGGGCTTGCGGCCACCGTGGCACGCCCGACCACGCTGTAGGTGACGGCGTCACCGAGGATTGCCACCACCGGCACGTCGATGGTGACGAGCGCAGTGGTTCCGACAGCGGTTGTGTCGAGAATTACGGTGGCTCCCGGCGCAGCGTCGATCGCTGCCTGTCTGGCGGCGGTGTCGTCGCCGGTACGGACCGCAATCGTCGCGGCATTGAAAGCAGCCTCCGCTGCGATATCACCGGCCGATGACACGGCGGTAACCGCAAGTAGCAACTGGATTGTGACCAGGACAATGAGCGAACCAACGATGAGTGTCTCGATCAAAGTGGTTCCGTGTTCGTTCCTCATGGTTCGACCACCAACGGCGCCGAGGACTCAACGGTTACCGTGATTGCAGGGAACAGCGGTCCCGGCGGCGACCACACGTAGACGATCCGAACCGCTGCGGTGTCCTGGTCGCGCGATATTGCGGTCGATTGGATTGCAGCGCCCGGCGCCGTCGCTCCAATCGCCGCGGTTGCGTAGTCCCGCAACTCCGAATCCGAGGTGCTCCCGATGGCAGCACGACGCGCAGTGGCATCAACCGCTGAGAAAGCCGCGTTGCGTGCGACAACAAAGAAGGCGACATTAACCAGGAGCAGCATGAAGACGAAGAAGAGCGCCATTGACGCCATCCCTTCGATCGTAGCGTTGCCATGGTCGTCTATGAGATGACCTCGACTTCTATGAGAAGAAGCCGGTGAGTTGGCCGACGACGTTGCCCCACACATCTCCTGCGGTCGACCGTACTTGTGGCAATAACAGTGCGATGACGAGGACTGCGATGGTTGCGAGGCCGAGCCATTCGACGGTCGTTGAGCCTCGTTCCCGGTTGTGTGTGTCGAGGCCGTACATGTGGTATTTGAGCATGGTGACTCCTGTTTTAGGGATTGCCGGCGAGCTGTTGCAGGGATACGAGAGTTGGATAGATCAAGAACAAGAGCGTGACGGGCACCATCAGCGCGAGGATGGGGGCGTACATCGCGAGTGCCTTCTTGCCGCCTTCTGATGTGAGAGAACGCTGGAGGTCGGCACGGAAGTCGTGGGCGAGCTCGTTGAGCGCCTCGCTGAGACGACCTCCGGATTGGTGGGCGTGGCCGAGCAGCGAATAGAGGCGCGACGCTGATGAGTGGACCGGCTGTTTCGCAGCGCGATAGAGGGCTTCTGTGAGTGACATGCCAGCGTCGTAGTCGGCGTAAGCGTCGGCTAACTCGCTAGGTACAACACCGTCTGACCGAGCAACAAGTTCCTCGATGGCCATACCGAGCGACGTTCCAGACAGAACCGACAGCGCGAGTGTGTCGCATATGGCCGGAAGTTCGTGGATCGCCTGCTGGCGGCGGCGTTCGGCCTGCGATGTCATCCACATTCGCAGACCGAGGAGACCGGCGAGGGCACCAAGCACCACGAGTGCGGGCGTCGAAGCTTGAGGGTCGGCAAGGAATAGATCCCCCTGCCCGAACAACACACCCACCGTCGCCCCGATCACCACAGCAGCGACACGTCGAAGGTGCAGATCGTCGTTCGACCAGGGGAGGCCCGCATGGCGAATGGCAGCCGCCGCGGCTGGTGCCTCTGTCGGTGACGTCCGGGTGAGGAGATGTGGAGCAACCCGTTCCGAAAGCGAACGAACCGGTGGCGGGCTGATAACGACGTAGGCCGCCCATCCCGCAAGGGCTGCTGCGATGAAACCCATCATTGGAACAGCCGCGGCGGACGAGAAAGCATGGAAATCCTGCGCCCGATGATGTATCCGAAGAGTGTGACGGCCAGCCCGATTGCGACAATCCGAGCCCCGGCAGCCGTCCGGTACGCCGAAGCCGCCGCCGGATTGGTCGAGATTGTCAAGGCGAGCAAACCCCAGGGAGCAACGAGAGCGACGAGCGCGGTCATTCGTTGTTCGGTGAGAGCTGCGTTGTGGGCAGCACGAACTCGGAGGTCATCGGCGACCGAGATCCCGAGCGCCGCAACCATCGACCCGACGCGTTGTCCACCGACTCGATGTGCTGCACCAAGACTGAGCAAAATATGGTCGGCCGTTGGGTCCGCCAGGTTGGTACGCAACGTTCCCAGGGCACCGGTGAATCCCTCACCGAAGAACGCCTCCCGCTCGACTTGGGTTGCAAACTGAGAGAGGTGACCATCCGATGCTTGCAGCGCGGATACGAACGCATCGGGGAGTGGATCTCCGGATGCGAGGCGACCCCGTAGGAGTGCGAGTACATCGGGCCATTCCTGGGCGGTGGCGTCAGCTTCAATCTGGGGTGCGGCCTGGGCCCTGGCCAGCGGCACCAGGGCAACGAGCAATGCGATCGAAATGGCGGCGGCGGGGACCTGGAGTATGCCGAGGATGGGGAGGAAGGTCAGCAATCCAAGTAGGCCCGCCGCCGCCAAGGCTCGCGGTGTGATCGATAGTCGAGGTCCATGAAACGACAGATTTGGACGTGCGATGAGCATCCATGTTGCCAGACCGGCAAGGAGTGCGGCAACGCCCCTCATCGCTTGGTGTCCGCGGGTAGTCCGCCTCGGCGCTTTGCCGTGTAGATGCTGCGAGTGGACCAGGTCCCTCGGTCGGTTGGGCGCACCTCCACCAGCTCCTCGACGACTCGCCCGGAGGGTGTTCTGCGCAGAAATACGACGTATCTGACGACCGCCGCGATGGTTCGTTCGGCGAATGCAACTGTCACATTCGATCCGGCAAGGATGGAGTATGACACCATCTTCTCGAGGGCATCTACCGCCGAGTTGGCGTGCAACGTCGCAAGCCCCGCACAACCAGCGTTGAGGGCCATCAACAGATCGAGGGCTTCGGGTCCCCGGACCTCACCGACCACGATACGGTCCGGTCGTTGGCGCAAGGCCTCGCGAACTAGGTCTCTGAGAGTGATTTCGGCGCCCCCATCGAGTCCCGCCTCCCGAGTCTGCATCTGTGTGATATCAGGTAGGTCGGACCTGATCTCGAATACTTCCTCGCACGTGACGACACGGCGGTGTGGCGGAACCTCAGAAAGGAGACAGTTGATCAGCGTGGTCTTACCGGCGCCGGGCGCACCAGCGACGAGGATGGTTTCATCGTTGGCAATCGCTGCGACAAGGAAGCGCCGCACGTGGTCGGGCATTGCTCCGTTGTCAACCAGCGTGCTCATCCGGTTCGCACGGACGACGAACTTTCGTATCTGGATGTTGAGGCGGTCAGGGTGTGTCACTGGTGGACCCGTGATGTGGACCCGCGAACCGTCCTCAAGCTGGGCGGAGACTATTGGGTTGGCGAGATCGAGTCGGCGTCCTGTACCAGCCAATAGTTGGTCCGCAATCCGGCGGACATTTGCTGTGGTGGTGACAACGGGAAGAAGTTCCTTCCGGCCGTCGCGGACAACAAACGTCCTTAGCGAGCCGAGGATGATGATCTCCTCGACGAGGGGATCGGCGAGCAGCGGGCCGACGAACCCGTATCGGGTCTTGGCATGATCGAGGGCGACCGTCATACGTGCACCACTGCCTCAAGTGCCTTGAGCAGCGATCTATGAGGGGTCAGAGCGTGGCGAGAACGATCCCGAATCGCGGGGTTGTCGGGGATGAGCGCTTCGGGCGTTATGCCGGTCCAGCGTCGAACTGCTTCACCGACTTGGGTAGTGTCGCGCCGGGGAACTCGGTTGACTATGAGCCGTGGTTGTGGGCCTGACCATCCGGCAACAAACTTGGCGACGCGGACAATACCGACGGCCGACGCGTCACAAACGACGATGGCTTCATCCGCACGCTTCGTGATGGCTGATAGTGGTTTCGGACCGGCATCGACGACGACATGAGCTGTCTCCGCCGCGATCCCTTCGAGGAGAGGAGTAGCACTGTCTGCAAGATATTCAGTGTTGCTCGCACCTGCGATGACTCCAAGGTCCGCAAACCGCTGGACACATGTCGCGACCGGCTTTCCGGCGTGGATGAGATCGATCGCATCTTCGATCGTTGGGTCGGGTCGGAGATTGAGACGGACAGCTATCGCCGGGTCGGTCGCATCGGCGTCGATGAGTACGGTCTCGCTTTTTCGTGCGATGAGCATTGCGACACCGATAGACACCTCGGTGATTCCTGGCGCTCCGCGTGGCCCGGTTACGACCGTGATGAGTCCGGTGGGTGTCGGAGAGACGAGGGTATCGGGGAGGGCAATGCGGAGCCGGTGCAGGACGACCTCGGGCTCCTCGGTGTCCTTGATGATGACATCGACCCCCATGGCGGCGAGCTGCCCTGGGGCGACCGGATCGTCGGGTGGATAGAGACCGACAACCACGATCCCCTGACCTGTCCATGCTTGGACAATCGATGTCGTGAGCCATGGTGTTTCGGCGCCGACCACGATGGCCTCAAGGTCCCCGTCGATGTCGAGGACATCGTCCGGTTGGTAGATTCGGGCGACAAGGCGGACTCGGGCGGTGTCGTGGGCAGATGCAACAAGGGCCGACTCCCACTCCCTGGCTGATAGCACCGTTGCAATCCGTGGGATCAAGGGTTCACCTTCACGAGGTCAATATCGCCCGCATGGGATGCGTTCGCAAGATCGATCGCAAGCTCATCGGTGACTGCGAGTACGAGCCGGAGCTCGTCCCCGAACGCCGACGACTCGGCGACGACCGCGGATATCACATAGACGTCCCGGGCGAGCACTTCGGTTATCGCCTTGGATCCGACTCCCTCGCTTCTGGTCACCAAGATGTCGACGGAGTCGCCCGCCTGAACCGATCCAAGCACCGCCTGGGTCGCCGGTACCGCTAGCGCCATCTGCCGAGGTGCGGTGATCTGCTGAGGTGGCCGGATCAGCGAGGCCAACAGGGGCTCGCCTTCGGCGAGTGGTGTCACGAGTGTCCAGTCGGCGAGTTCTCCGATGTCGGAACCGATGATGAGGCCGTCCGTGTTGTCGACATCGCGGAAGGTGACAGGGAGATCGCCGAGCGCCGTACCTGCCGGGAGCGGTCCGTCGGCGACAAGGACGGCAGTGAGGCTCGGTGGGACAGTAAGTGCCAGTACCAGAAGGGCAGCTGCGAACCCGGAGGCTAGCGCCAGGGCAGTTCTTCGATCGATCGTTGGCAGTGAAGCGAGCCGCTCAGAAACAGTTGTCATGATCGGACTTCCACCGAGACGATGCTACGCAACATGACGAGCCGACTTGTTCCCTCGTCGGTCATCGTGATGTGGTCGGCACCGACGCTGGCAACAACACCGCGGTGCAGGTTGCCGTCGGTGGTGGTGATGAGGGCAGATGAATCGGCGTCGGCGAGGTTCAACATGCGGTCACGAAGCGTTGTCCGGCGGATCGCCGCAGCTCGGGCGGCGTGTTGCTCCGCAAGCAGCGTCGCGTCGAGTTGGCGTCGCAACTCGCGGCTGATCCCGATGAGGTCGGGGTGTCTGCCAGTCTCCACCGCTATGCCTTCCCACTAGCCGTACTTGAATCCAATCACTTCCAAGTGGCAACAGGCAAGGGTGTCGTTTACATTTTTTTCGCGACCGATCAACCATGAGTCATGGCAGATACCCTTCTTCTCGGTGGTGAAACTCTGGGAGTGCGGAGCCCTCGGCTGTCGAATCGGAGACCATCAGACCAGGTGGCGTGGATGTTCCTTCGGCGGGCATGCGGCGATGAATCTGTGACAACAACCGTGGAGTTCACTTGCGGTTTGGAGTGGTTCCGAGTGCTGTGAGTGGAACGACGAGGGTCCAGCTACGTTCTGAACTCGGGTGCGGCGTGGGATCTATCGGTTCTACGGAGCGCCGGGCAGCGATTCGCACGCAACGCCGTTGTTGTCGCCGTCCAGGTTTGCGATATCGCCGTAGTACGGGAAATAGAAGTCGAACCACTCCTGAGCCTCGGCCCACGTTGCGAAGTCTGAGCAATTCTTGGTATCGCCCGGGCTCATCGGCGGTGGTGGTGTGATCGCAGGGAGGCCGAGCGCCCTGGCGAGGAACGACGCCATCTGGTCGCGGAGGACGAGATCGGTCGGACAGAAGTTCGTGTTGTCCGGTGGGTTACAGCCCTTCGTCACGCCCGCGGTTGCGAGTTTGTTGATGTCGTTCACGAAGATCGAGCCATCCGTGTCGGCGAACAATCCACCCCCGCCATCGTCTGTATATCCGAAGGCCCGGACGAGAAACGCCGCCATGACCTCGCGAGTCACGTTTGCATCTGGACAGAACTGGTCGTTGTCCGGTGGGTTGCAGCCCTTGGTGATGCCAGCAGCAGCCATTCGGTTGATATCGGTTTGGAAAATGGATGCGTTGTCGTCAGTGAAGAAGTCCGTGCCGGTGCTCGGCAAACTGAGCGCCCGAGCAAGGAATGCTGACATTTGGCCCCGGGTAACAGTCGCACTCGGGCAATACAGATCGTTGCCAGGTGGGTTGCAGCCCTTGGTGATTCCGTCGGCAGCGATCGCTTCGATATTGCCCTCGTGGGTATTGCCGTCATCGTCGAAGAAAGTGCCAAGTGGGGGCAGACCGTCGGCGTACGAAGCGACGGAAAAGACGGAAAGCATCATGGCTGCCGCGGTCAGTGCGACCGCAACTCTTCTTGATCGACTATTCACAGTAGGACTCCTGGTTGAGCAGGACCCCTCAGTCCCAACTAATTGCACTCTACACCATTGTTGAATTCCCCGACGTGTGTATACTGTGTGTATGGCGCGAGTGAACGTATATCTTCCAGATGACCTAGCTTCGGCAGCGAAAGCGGCAGATCTGAATGTCTCAAGGCTGACCCAGGAGGCGCTCCGCAGTGCCCTGGCGACTGCTCGTGTCGACGACTGGCTCGACGAGATTGGATCAACCCGGTCGGTCGGCATTGATCCGAGCGCGGTTGTTGCTGCGGTAGCGGCGGCCAAGGATGAACTCGAAGGCCATGGTTAGAGCGACGGTCGTCGACGCCTCGACAATGGTCGATCTTCTTGTAGGTTCACCCTCCGCCGGTGCGATCCGTGATCGGCTCCGAGGGCGGGAACTGCACGCCCCGGCACATTTCGACGCCGAGGTGCTTTCGGCTCTAGGGCGCCTCCACCGCGGTTCGCACCTCTCCGCCCACCAGGTCGCAGCGAGGGTTCAGCGTTTGGCCGACGCTCCCATTGAACGTCACCTTCTCGCTCCACTGCTCGCAGGCGCGTGGAAGTTGCGTCACAACCTGCGGTTGGTCGATGCCGTCTACGTCGAGCTCGCGACCCAACTCGGTGCCGCGGTAGTCACCACGGATGCCGGACTGGCTGCGGCAACCCCGGTCGCGGAACATGTGCCCGGTGGCGGGTAGGCCGTTGCGACCGGATTGGTCGTAGATCCAACCTCAGTCTGTGGCGTGTCGATGGCCGGGCGTGTGAAACCGCTGTCGGGAACCCGTCACTCACGACGTGGTCTAGTAGCTCTTTGAGTCGACGAAATTTCCGGATGGGTCGAGTATGAAGACCGTGTCGCCCGAGTTGTTCCAGATGGCTGACGACGTGAAGCACCAGTACAGGAATGTATCGGTATCGGTGCCACAGCCAGTGTGGAGACGGGCGGTGCCACCTGCCGCGAGGACAAACCCGCTGGGGAAGTTGTAACGATGGGAGGCCGATTCGTCCTTGACCTGCCACCCGGTAAGATCGACTGCGGTAGAACCGAGGTTGGTGATCTCAACCCACTCGTCATTGAGGTTGTTGTTGTCGTTTCCATCAGCGTCGTAGCGGATCTTGCCGACGC
The DNA here is from genome assembly GCA_013151445.1 of Actinomycetota bacterium. GTDB lineage: Bacteria > Actinomycetota > Acidimicrobiia > Spongiisociales > UBA5794 > BMS3BBIN02. The sequence goes on along the minus strand of JAADIG010000028.1, from coordinate 37,384 downwards.
GTATCTCACCAGATGCGGCTACCCCGCAAGCGTCGGCCGCCCACATACCGATGCCTTCGGCTTCTGCCTGTGTCTGGGCGGCCTCCATGACGCTGGCCATCGCGGTGTCCGGCGAGTACTCCCTGGCGAGCGCCAGACCTTCCCGGACAAGGATCTCGTTGACGAAGAGGTCGTTCACATACACGTATCGCAACAGACGGTCGTACTGGTCCCGGTTGGAGACATCCGATTCCAGGCGCACGGTTTGACCCGCCACAAGCACAGCCATGCGGGCGGTAGCCGCGGCCGCCACGCATTCACCGCCTTCTGGCGCATTGATGCCGATCAGCCGGAGCGGCTCCTCGACCCCATCGATGACCACACGAATGGTGTCCCCGTCGGTGATAGAAACCACGACGGCGAATTGACCGGCGACCAGCGTCGGTGGTGTCGTCGACCCGGTTGGAGTCCCCGTGGTTGTCGTGACAGTTGTCGTACTGGCGATCGCCGCGATCGAGGTAGTCGTGATTGAGGAGTCGCTGAAGACCGTGGTTGTCGTGTCGGCTGGCGCCCCGGTGGTGCTCGATCCACCCGGTGGCGGTTCGGTGATCGTGGATGCGGGTGACGTGTCCTCGAATCTGACGCTGTCATTCGATGCGGGGGCGCAGGCGGCGAGTAGATATAAAAGAAATCCGACTGCCAAGATGCGAGACATCGACACGGACGCAGCAACCTCCTGCTACCGGAACACAATCGTCCCAGATCCGTTAGCGATGGTACTGCAACCCACGACCTGATGGGCGAGCACCAGTCCAGCGTTTTCAGTTCCCTTGAACCAGTTGCAGAGCGGGGGCGAGCCAGGGGGTGTAGTGGGTGGGGGTTGCGGCGAGGTCAGCCTGGAGATCTGCGATTGTCACCCAGCGCCAGGCGTCGGCTTCGGTCGGGTTCGGGACCGGGTCGGTGTTGTATTCGCCGACGAGGACATGATCCAGTTCGTGTTCGGTGAGCCCACTCGCTGCGTCCTCGGCCCGGTAGATGAACGAGCCGACAT
>JAADIG010000028.1:0-36259 GCA_013151445.1 Actinomycetota bacterium | reverse complement strand
GTCCACCGGCCCGCAAAGTGATACTTCCCCGGGGCACGGCGCTGGAGCAACACCCGCCCGTCGTTATCGATCACGAACACCGAGAACGCCAGGTGCAGTTCACCCCCGTCACGGTGTGCCGCGAGTTTGTCTGCCTCGCCGATCACCGCTCCGGTGGTGTCGACAAGAACGACCCGGTTCCTCCGGGTCTCTGAGTCTGTGTTGCTCACTGGTGTACTCTCCAACGGTTCCGTCTCAGCCTGCGACATCGACCTTGGCGACGACCTTGTCGACCGTCACACGGACCAGCAACTCTCCGGGGACCGCATTGCGCTTCCCGTACGCCTCACCCTGGTCAGCACCCATGTAGCGTCCCCCGATTCGGGTGCCCCAGTACATCAGCTCCTCGGTGTCGGTTGATGTTGTAGCGGTGCCAGAGATTGTGAGAAACGAAAAAGGTGGTGTTTCGTCGTCAAGACACAGCGAGACCCGTGGGTCGCGCAGGATAGCCTTTCCCTTGATCGTGTTGGCCCCCGTCATGAAGATGACGTCGTCACCGTCCAGGTCGATCCACACGGGTGCGACGTGTGGCGCACCATTCTTGCGGACAATGGCGAGCTTTGCGGTGCGCGCCGGCAGCGCTGCAATGAAATTCTTCCACCAGTCGGGTGGTGCTTCGGTGTATCCCATGGTGGCTCAAACTGTACTTCAGGTCACAGTATTCCCGCCGGAGGCATGCCGCTAGCTCGTAGTCAGGGTCTTACGGAACGCCGTCGCGGCCGCGACCAGGATGACGACAGCGAACAACGCGAGCATGCCGAGCTCGATCAGGATGTCGCCAACACCTCCGCCGCGGCGGACGATCTCGGTGAAGGCATCAAGTGCCCAGGCGTGGGGGAGCAGATGCGAAATGTTGCGCATGGTGGGTGAGAAGATCTCGGGCGGGACCATGGCCCCACCGAGGGCAGCGGCTGCAAGACCGAGGAACACCCCGAGCGACCCCGCCTGCTGATCGTTGTCGACGAGGCTCCCCAGCAACATGGATGCCCCGGCCGATACGGCGGCGAATAGTCCGATGATGATGCCGGCGGGGAGCAACGGACCCCAATACACGCCGAAGAACAGTGACGATCCCACAGCTATCGTCAACGCCTGCACGATGGCGACACCAAACCGTCCCAGTGCCTCACCCGTAATCACCGTCGCCGCACTCGTCGGGGTCGCCAGCATCCGGCGGGACACGCCCCATTGGCGTGACTGGATCAGCGCCGCGCCCCCCGACAGCGACGTGAGGAATGTGAACAACACCAACTGTTGGGCGGCGCCTAGATCGAACGCGCCGATGGGACGTTCGTTCGGTGAATCATCCACGCTGCGTTCGACGACGGAGAACCCCGCGACACGTTCCTCGACCCGGTCGACCGTTGCCAGCGCCGTGCGAAGGTTGGGCCGAAGCCCCTCAGCGACGAGGACGTCGGCAGCCCGCAGGGACGCGGCCTCCGTGGCGACGGCACCCTCAATGACGGTACGAATCTGGCGTGCGCTTGAACCCTGGCGCACCACGACCTGGACCGCAAGCATGTTGCCACCGTCGTTGGGGATCACGATCGCAGCCTCGTAGGCACCGCGGGCCACACCGTCTGCGGCCTCGTTTGCCGAACCAACCGTCCGCGGCGTGAATCCGTCGAGTGCTCGGAGCCGGGCGGCGAGCGCCTCGGCGGTGGGACCGTTGCCCTCAACGATCCCGATCCGCGGTTGAAATCCGTCACCAAACGTCGCACCGATGACGAGCACCAACAGCAGCGGGAAGACGAACACGAAGAACAACGACAGCGGGTCACGCACCATGCGGCGCAGGGTCACGTTCGCAATCGTGAGGGCCTTCACAGCCGGACCATGCTTCGCATTCGAAGAGCGGCAACAACACCGGTCGCGACCGCAAACCCAAGGAGGGCGATCGTTGATGGCACAGCTGCTGCGGGTCCGGCCCCACCAGCGAGATCGCCCAATCCGCGGAGGAACCAGGCGTGAGGTGTTGCGAGGGAGAGCTTGGACAGGATCGCGGGACCCTGGCTCACGGGGAAGAACGAACCCCCGAGGAGACCGAGTACAACCGCAACAACGGACTGAATGTTGGATGCCTGCTCGGCAGTTCGTGCGAGGGTTGCAATCACCGCCATGATGCCAATCGCCGATGCGACCCCTGCAACGACGAGCATGCCAACCCCCACCGGGTTACCCCAGCGCGCCCCGATCTGCCACGACGTTGCGCTGATCAACACCGCCATCGAAATCACGCCAAGTGCAAACGCTGCCAGGCCCTTGCCTGCGATGATCGAAGCCGGGTGGATCGGGGCGGCGAGCAGACGGGGAAGGGTGCCGTCGGTGCGTTCCTGGATGAGGCCGGACACACCGAACTGGACGGTGAAGAACAAGAAGAACACGGCCATACCGGCTGCGAAGAATGTCGAAATGTCGAGCTGCCGGTCCCCGGTTTCAAGATCAACAACCTCAAGGCGGAGTGGCGTTGCGACCGTTCGGGCAGCGAGAGCCTCGACATCCGTTCCCCCGGCAAACAGCGCCGTTGCAACCGAGAGCTGTACACCGGACACATCGCCTGCGAATTGCCGGGCAATCGACAGAGCGATCTCCCCACTGATCGGTGCCTCGTTCGTGGTGATGACCTGGATCTCACCACCGCCGGCCGCAACGGCAGCATCGATGTCGGGGGGAAACACGATCACCGCAAACACGTCGAGACGATCGACCGCCTTCTGAGCGTTGCCCTCTGTGTCGAACTCGGTCACAGCGAAAAGGGACCTGTCCAAGTCGTCGATAACCTCGGATTCGAACACTCCACCTAGATCGGACTGTTCGATGCCGACAACCCCGAGCTCCATTGTGAACTCGCCAGCCGACACATCCGGAATGATGAGAGAGAAGATGATGGCGAGACCGAGAGGTGCAATCAGCCCGAGGGTGACTGCGGACTTGTCGCGCAACCGGAGTCGCAAGTCCTTGAGGGCGATGAGGACTGCTGGCATGGTCAGTCCCGCAGTGCCTTGCCGGTGAGATGGAGGAACACCGCTTCAAGGTTGGGTTCTTCGATCTCGATACCCGTAATCTCCGCCCCGGTTTCGACGATCGTGTTCACGATCTCGGCGAGCGACGATCGGGCGTCGCTCACGATGAGTTCCATTGCGGCATCACCCAAACTGACCCGGATCACACAGTCGAGCATGGCGGTGGCGTTCACCGCAGGCTGGCCGTGTCCGGTGATACCGATGTGGAGCTTGTCGTGGCCACCGAGCTTCTCAACGAGTTCGCGTTGGGTTCCCTCCGCAACGATCTTGCCATCGTCGATGATCCCAATCCGGTCACAGAGACGCTCCGCCTCCTCCATGTAGTGCGTCGTATACAGCACCGCCATCCCATTGTTTGCCATGGCATCAACCGACTCCAAGATGGCGTTGCGCGACTGCGGGTCAACGCCAACCGTTGGTTCGTCAAGGATCAGCAGTTGGGGACTGTGGATCAAACCGATACCGATGTTGAGACGCCGCTTCATCCCTCCCGAGAATGTTGCGGTACGGTCTTCTGCCCGACTCGTTAGACCCGTCAGTTCAAGTATCTCGCGGGTCCGTTCCTTCAGCGTCGTCCCGGAAAGGCCCACGAGACGACCGAAGAATACGAGGTTCTCCGAGGCGGTGAGATCGGGATAGAGAGCAATGTCCTGGGGTACGTAGCCGACGGCTGCTTTGGCACGCGTAGCTCGTGGATTCATCGGCTGCCCGGCGACTCGGACCTCGCCGCCATCGGCGTCCAGGATCCCGGCAATGATGTTGATCGTTGTGGTCTTGCCCGCCCCGTTTGGGCCGAGTAGCCCGTACGTCTCTCCGGGGAGAATGTGAAACGAGACGTCATCTACCGCAACCAGATCGCCGTACGTCTTGCGGATATCCGAGCAAACGAGGAGAGGGGTAGCGGCTTCTTCCATGGACTAGGACACTAGTGGTCAGGTGCCGGGCCAACACCAAAGTACTCTTGGTGGCGATGACGATTGCGATTGTTACTACCGATCTCGACTGGGTGCGTGCGGACACCAAGGACCCACTGCTCATGGCCGCGCTCCGCACCCATTCCCTGGAGACCGACCGGGTCCCATGGGACGCCACGGTCGACTGGTCTTCGTACGACGCCCTGGTGGTTTCGACGACCTGGGACTACCACAATCGAATCGCCGAGTTCCTCGCCTGGGTCGATCGCGTTTCGGAGGCAACAACGATGTGGAACGCCCCCGAGATCATCCGGTGGAACGCCAACAAGAACTACTTGATCCAGATGTCCGAAGCGGGACTGCCCGTCATCCCGACAATCGCAACTCGATCGGCCGGAACTGTTCTCGAAGCGGCCGTCACGTGGGGTGCGGATCGGGTCGTGATCAAGCCGATTGTCTCGGCGAGCGCAAGAGGGACCGCAAGGTTCCTGGGGGACGACATCGTCGGAATCGCTGACCATCTGATGTCGCTGCCCGAAATGATGATTGCCCAACCCTTCCAACCTGCAGTGGAAACGGATGGAGAGACCTCGCTCGTCTACTTCAACGGACAGTACTCGCATGCGGTCCGTAAGATCCCCGCCGACGGTGATTTTCGGACCCAGACCCACCTGGGTGGCACGCTCGTCGCCACAGAGGCAACGTCGATCCAGCAAGACGTCGCCGAAGCCTCGCTGACGTTCCTCGCCGACACACCGCTCTATGCACGTGTCGATCTCATCGAGGGGATGACCGGTCCACTTCTTATCGAACTTGAGCTCATCGAGCCGGCGCTGTTCCTGTCGCTCTGTGCTGGTGCGGCTGAGCGTTTTGCGGCGGCGATCGCCAGCCGAATGTAGGGACACACCCCGCCGGCGAAATGGAATCCGGGTCCCTGTTAGGACTCGTTGAGCAGGGACAGGCGGCTACGTATCCCGAGACCGCGACGTTGATAGATCGTGGCCCGGCCCCCCTCGGCACCATCGGGAATGCGTCGAGAATTTGATGTGACGATGTCGCTATTGAGCAAGGCCCGTGTCGCGGGGAGTGCACCGCTGCCGTCGGGGATCGCAAACGAATAGTGACGATGGGCGACCAACTCAGCAATGGGATCAGCGAAAGACTTGTCGTGAAGGTCGATCGTGACGCCGTCTGGTTTGAGGACAATCACGGACTGGGTGTGCCGGCGGGTAGGTGATGGACTTGCGGACCGCCCCAACGCCACCGTGGGGTCAGAATCGGTGAGGTCGACAACCGTCGGTGTTGCAACTGCACTCGCCATCGCGGCGATGGCCGCGGCTGCCTTCGTACGTTCACGCTCGATGTCAGCCTGCACACCGATGATGAGATCCTCCGCTTCGGCGCGGGCCTGTTTCAGCACGGCCTCGGCGTGCATGCTTGCCGAGGAAACTCGGGCGGCAGCACCAAACTCGGCGTCCGCAAGCATCGTTTCGGATTCGGTGATGGCATCTTGGATAATCTCTCGAGCACGCCGCTGCGCCTGAACCTCGGTATCTCGGAGCATCGCCTCGGCCTCTTGTGTCGCCTCCTCGAGGATGTCAGCCTGTTCAGCTGCGGTGGCCCCAACCGCATCTTCGATTTCGGAGGTGAGGTCCCGATCAGTGGCTTCGGCCTTCGCAAAGAGGTCGTTCGCTGCGCGTTCGTACGTGTCCGCACGGTCGCGGGCACTCTTCAAGAGCTCATCTGCCTGGGCCTGCGCGGTCGCCAAGATACGGGCAACTTCTTGCTCGGCGTGGCGATCATCTGCTTCGGTTTCGGCCTGGAGGTCTTCCTGGAGCGATCGGACCGTGGCGCGCGTTTCGGCGAGGGCGCGTTCGTTCGAAACCAGCGCTGCCGTCAGGCGGGCGACAATTGCGTCAACTTCTGCCGGGTCGTAGCCGCGACGTCTCTGCGTGAAAACGTGCGTCTCGATGATGTGCGAGTCGATGCTCACAACTTGCCTCCAACGGTCGATTCTCGGAGCCCATCGCGCTTTTGGGGACGGCCAGTATGTCTCCGCCGACGCCAGCACTCTAGCGTCGCGTTGCGCCTCCTCGCCGGGTCGCCGAACCGATCCCTGGCATTGCAGCAGCGCAAAACCCTTGCCGGACGTCGATCAAACGCATACTCTGCAGGCATGGAGCGAATCACAGTAGATATGAACAAAGAATGGCTGTCGGTTGCTGACATCTGTGAATACATGGGTGTGTCCACTTTTGTGGTGACGAGCCAACTCCGATCTGGTGGACTGCCAGCAGTGAAGTTTGGACGCGAATGGCGTGTTGCTCGACAGGACTTCGAGGACTGGATCAACGAACAGCGTGCCGGTGGGGCAAGCGAACCAAGCATCGAAGAGACAGCGAGCCACCAAGCGCCCTAACGTGAGTTCTCAGCTCGGTACCGCCGGTGAACGAACGGAGAACCACAATGCAGGACGATCCCCAGGGACCCGATGAGGGACAGGACCCGTCTCCGACGATCCATACTCGTCAGACGAAGGACCCTGCCCGGTCACTGAAGACCGCGATGCTGGCCTACATTGTGGTCAATACCATCGTGGGACTTCCGCTGCTGGTGTTCCCGATATCGTTTCTCGATGCCGTCGGTTTCGACCGCATCGTTGCGGATCAGCTCGGTGGGATTCGATGGGTCGGCGCCGTACTCGTTGCGTGGGCGGTGGGTTCGTCACTCGTCATTGCACAACCCGAGGGTCGGGCGACTCTGGTCACCACCGGGGCGCTGCAGATGACGTTCGCAGCCTTCACGTTCCTATGGACGCTGTCCACGGGCGAGAAATGGGGATCATCGGCTTTCCACCTTGGTCTTCTCGGTTTGTTCAGCGCAACGGCACTGCTTATGTGGGCGGCCCGCTTCCGGGCCCGCAAGGTCTTCAAGGGGCTGGCTAGCCCAGGCTGAGAACTTCTCGGGGGTCGACGAAACTGACACCGAGAGAGCGCGCCACTGTCTCGTTCGTAATTTTGTTGTCTGCGACGTTGATCCCGGGGATGAGCTCGGGGAACCGTGTGGTCGCCTGAGCCAACCCATCAGCCAATGCCACTGCGTAGGGCATCGTTACGTTCGTGAGCGCATACGTGGCAGTGTTCGGGACCGCTCCTGGGATATTGCCGACCGCATAGTGAACGACGTCGTGGAGGATATACGTCGGTTCTGTGTGGGAGGTCTCTCGGGCGGTCGCGATACATCCACCCTGGTCGATCGAGATGTCCACGATCACACTTCCGGGTTTCATTGCCTTGATGTTGTCTTCGGTCACGACGACCGGTGCCCGTGCTCCGGGGACAAGAACCGCCCCAACAACAAGGTCGGCCTGACTGACGTAGTCGTCGATGGCGGCGATTGATGACCGGATGGTTTTCATGCGACCGCGGTGAATGTCGTCTATTTGGCGGAGACGGGCAACGTTGATGTCGAGGATGGTGACATCGGCTCCCATCCCGGCCGCGACAAGCGCCGCGTTCGTGCCAGCGCTGCCGCCTCCGATGACGACAACCCGAGCCGGGGCGACCCCGGGTACGCCACCCATCAAGACACCACGGCCACCCTTCGGGCGCTCGAGGTTGTAGGCGCCGGCCTGGGCAGCCATGCGTCCGGCGATCTCACTCATGGGAGCGAGCAGCGGCAGGGACCCGTTGGTTAGTTCCACCGTCTCGTACGCAATACATGTCGCACCGGATGCCACCAATCCGTCTGCCTGCTCGGGGTAGGCAGCGAGATGGAGGTATGTGAACAGCGTCGTATCGGCTCGTAGCATTCCGATTTCGACCGCCTGAGGCTCCTTGACCTTGAGAACCAGGTCTGCCCGGGCGAACACGTCGGCTGCGGTTGGCACGATCTGTGCCCCGACCGCGACGTAGTCCTCGTCGGGTATAGACGATCCGAGGCCAGCACCGGTCTGAATGAGGACGGTGTGACCGTGGGCAGTTAACTCGCGTGCGCCAACCGGCGTGCACGCGACCCGATATTCCTCATTCTTGATCTCGGCAGGGATTCCGACTATCACGACGCCTCCTCGGATGGGGTAAGTGACAGTTGCCGGAGGGAGTGTACGCCCTTGGTGGAAGGGTTGTCACATGGGGAAACACGAAGTCGATCCTTACCACGACCGTTGCTGATTCACGCACAGCGTAGTGGCCGTGTCCGCACCGCACCGTTGGCGGGTGACAACCACATCGCGAGACCGATGGGGCAGGTGGAAACTTGGCATCCGCATGAGGACGACTTCGTCACTCGCCGGGATCGGAGTAACCTCCCGTTCGTCTTCCGAGGAGTACTTACCCTTGAGTGAAACCGCCGCTCTTATCCTGGCTGCCGATCGCGGAATCGATCTGTCAGAAGCCACCGCACTACAGATGGTGCGTGGCCGAACGCTTCTTTCGTCCTCGCTCGAGCGTGTGCGCGAGTGGCCGGTAGACCGGATTGTTGTGGTGCTCGGGGCCGATGAAGAGCTCGTGGGTTCCCGTCACGACATGGGTGACTGCACGGTGATTGTGGACCCCGAGTGGGAAGAGGGGTCGGCATCACCGCTACGGGCAGGGATCGATCATCTCCTGCGTCAGCATGGTGTGACCGCCGCTGTTGTTGTTGACGTGGGCCAGATGGCCTCCGACGCAGAGACTGTTGGCCTGCTCCTCGACGCCGCTGACGAGCAACCGTCATGGGCGGTCGTCACAAAGTACCGCTACAAATGGGATGCTCCGTACCTCGTTGGCATCGATATCTGGCCGCAACTTCTTGGACGTGAGGGGGATGCGGAGTTGGACAAAATCCTACAGGCGCACCCCGATTGGGTGCAGGAGTTACGCCTCGACCAGGGGCGTCCCCCGCGGGTGAGGTCTCGCGAGGATCTGCGGATGCTCAATCGGGCATAAGTGCTTACGAGCACACCGCCAGTGCGCGGAGTATATTCTGGAAATGTTGGCCCCCGCACTACGGGCTGCCAACGAGTGTGTGGCAATGGAAAGGAACAGTGATGGCATCGATTGATGCGATCGAGGGGATAGGGCATAAGTCTGCGACCAAACTGCGCAAGGCGCGGGTCCGCACGACACAGGCACTACTGAAGTTAGGTGCGACCAAGAAGGGCCGCAGGGCGCTTGCTGCGGCCTCTGGCATATCCGAGGGATCGATCCTTGAGTGGGTGAACCGAGCCGACCTAATGCGGGTTCGGGGCGTCGGCGAGGAATACTCCGATCTTCTCGAAGCCGCGGGTGTAGACACGGTCAAGGAGCTACGACGGCGAAACCCCGTGAACCTTCTCGCGATGATGATCGCCACCAACGACAAGAAACGTCTTGTCCGCAGACTTCCGACAGAGTCCATGGTGCAACGTTGGGTCGAAGACGCCAAGCAGCTACCGCCCGTCATCACCTACTGAACGAAGCCTTCACCGCAGAGACTGAGGGAAAACCGAGGCGGCGAACCGACCAATAAATAGAGGGGCCCCGGCACTGCCGGGGCCCCTCCATTTGTGCAGAGCCGACAGTTACTTGCTGGCGGCTTTCTTGGCTGCTGGTTTGGCAGCGGTCTTCTTGGCTGCTGGTTTGGCAGCGGTCTTCTTGGCTGCTGGTTTGGCAGCGGCTTTCTTGGCTGCTGGTTTGGCAGCGGTTTCAGGGGTGAAGCTGTCCCGCCAGTTGCTCAGCGCTGACTCGAGCTGCTCACGCAACTTTCCGACGGTGTCCTGGATCTGGTCGACCGAGACGAACTCTTGGATGTCGTCCACCATGTCGGAGTCGCGCAGACCCGTGGCGAACTTTTCGCCCTCTTCGGCGAGCGTGTCGAACTGTGACTTGGCAGCTCCGGTGAGCTGGGTGCCCTTCTCCATCATCTTGTCGCTGTACTCAGTGAGCAAACGAATCGCGACGACTGGAGCGCCGACTGCTGCATAGAGGGCCTTTGTTGCGATGGCCTTTTTGTCTTCAAGGGAGATCATGATTTTTCCTCCTGGGGTTGGTTTTCTTGGACAAAACTTTGATAGATCTGCATGAGAGCCTGTTTCTGACCTTCGCTGAGATCGTGATCCGCGGCGACCGCGTCGATGACGGTTGGTCGTTCGACGCCCTCGAGGAGACCGGCACGTTCGTACAACGTCTCGGCGCTGATGGAAAGTGCTCGTGCGAGCGACTTCAGGATCTCCGCGGACGGCTTCCGAATGCCACGCTCAATCTGGCTGAGATACGGATTCGAGATGCCGGCGACATCGGCGAGTTTGCGAAGCGACATGGCGCTGCGCTCTCGCTGCTGTCGAATAAATTTACCGAGGTCAGGTACTTGCTGTTTCATACTGCAAGCAGAATACAGCGGAATGCTAACTATTGCAAGCAAATAATGTGGACATTTCCTCCCATTCCAGAGAGGTGAATGGCCGCAGTGTCTCGACCGAGCCAGGTGTGGTTCCCTAGAACACGCTGGTGCGCTTGGCGAGCATGTCGTCGAGCGCCGCCTGCACGCGATCACGCACGAGGTCGGCGCGTTCGAGCACGGTAAGCGGATCCGGATCTGATCCCGGATTGTCCGGCTGCAGCGGTTCAAGTATGCGGATATGCCAGCGGACCGGAAGCGGGATCGGGTTGAGGAAGATCGCTAGGCGGTCCATCCTCTGGTCCGGGAAGACCATCTGCACCATCTTGGCAAGCAACGATGAAGAGGTGACCGCTGGATGGACCTCGTCGCTGCCGACGATGGCCACGGGGATGATGGGCACGCCGACGCGCTCTGCGACTGTGACAAACCCGCCACGGCCAAAACGGCGAAGTCGATAGGCCTCCGATGCGGGTTTCTGGAAGGCCGCGGCTCCCTCGGGAAAAACGCCGACCAGCCGTTTGTTGCCGAGCAGGTGCTCGGTGTCGGCCCGTGATGCGTAGGCGGCCCCGGCCTTGCGGTACAGATGTGACACGGTTGGCAGCATGTTGAAAATCTCGGTACCGATAACGCGGACTCGCCGTGGAAGCGGTGCTTCGTTCGCCACGGACAACGCCAACATCGCAGCGTCGTACGGGAGGGCCGCACCACCGTGGTTCGCTGCAAGCAGGGCACCGCCGGACATGGGAATGTTTTCGATGCCCTCAACTTCGACACGGAAGTAGTCAAAGTAGAGCCAGTTCACAATGTGTTGCACAACTTCAGCGATGATCGGATCGAGGCCGATGGCATCGGTCTCGTAGTCGGAGATCATGAGGTGGCGCAGCAGCGTCGGCCATGTCGCGACCCCGAGCTGGCCGGTTACTGGAATGGCTAGGTCGAAGATGTCGGCTCCACCGTGGAGTACACACACGTCCCTATCGACGGCGACCGGCAGACCACACGGACCGTAGTGAGATTGGCGTTTCTTGCACTTCTTCGATGTGTCCACGAACGCCGCGAGACGTCGTGCCGTGACCTCGCGGCGCTGGCGAGCGTGCTCGCGGTCTTGAGCAGTACGTTTTGCAACCGCTGATGTGCGGACACTCAGCGTCGCTTTTGCGGGTGCGGTGTGAGGAACATCGGATACGGCCAGCGCTTGGATCAGCTCCGCCTTCGTCATGCGGGATCGGCCCGTAACATTCTGACTCCTTGCGCGGGCGAGGAGGTCTGCCTTGGTGAGGTTGCTGAGATCGTCCATCAGTTGGCTCGCTCAGCGATTGATGCCAGGGCCTCTTCGAGCGTGCGACTCGGTTCGAACCCGAGGACATTCCGCATTGCGGAGGTGTCCATGACGAGACCGTACGTCAGGTATGCGAGGAGGTGACTCGGGAGTGGTGTGCCTGCCCGTTTTAGTGCCTGTTTCAGAATCCGTTCGGGAAGCGGTTGGGAGTACCGCTTCGTGCGCCGTGCGATCCTCCCCAAGTATTGGACTCCGGCCGATGCAATGTTGAATGTGCCGGGGATGCGCCGGTCGACGGTATGAACGATCACATCGACCGCATCCTGTTCGTGGAGCAACTGGATGCGAGGATCGTATCCGATTCGTGTTGGCAGCACCGGTAGTGAGAAGTAACGGCTGAGAGGGTTATTGACCTCCGGTCCGACAATCTTTGCGAACCGCAAGATCGACAGCGATGCGTTCTCTCGCTTCGCCAGTGCTTCGGTTGCGTACCGTTCGGCCGACGCCAGGTCGCGGCCATAGGAACTCTTGCGGGCTCCGGGGGTTGTCGACTCAAGGAAGACCGAAGGGTTGCGCGGTCCCGCGCCGTACACCGAGACGTCGGACTTCACGATGACGGCAACGTCATGGCGCATCCGTGAGATCGCCCCAAACACTCCTTGGGCACCGATCACGGTTGCTTCGCGGGCACGGTCCGATCCGAGCACCCTTCTTCTGTCGATCGCCTGGAGATGGACAACAACGTCTGGTTTGTAGTCGATGAGCTGGCGGGCGAATGATGCGTCGTCGAGGTCCCCCGCAACGACATCGCTGTGTTTGTCGCTGATAACGGCCGGGCTATCGACCAGCAGGAGGTCGCTGGCGCGCTCACCGAGCGGTACGGCGAGCTGTCTGCCCGTCCAACTTGTGGCTCCCGTAACAACTATTCGACTCATGGCGATCCAGCCTACTGCGGTGGGGAACTTCGAACCCGATCAGGTCGCGGCCCCCGGCGATGGCCCTCCTGGGCGTCGGATTCGCGGCGCTAACATTGCCGCTCTAAAAGGATTGAGAATGTGACAAGCCGAAACACACCCGGAGACGGTTCGTTGATCATCGTGATGGGGAGAGACGCAACCGATGAGGACACGCGACGTGTGATCGACCGTCTCGAGGGTGCCGGTGCGGAGGCCCATGTCTCTGCTGGCAAGACCCGTACTGTCATCGGTGCACTCGGAGACCCGGCGACCCTGGCGACCCTGCCGTGGGAGGCAATGGGTGGGGTCGAGAGCGCCGTCCCGGTGTTGCAGTCGTTCAAATTCGTGTCCCGCGACTTTCGGTCCGACGATACGGTGGTGAGTGTCGGCGATGTGCTGGTCGGTGGTGACAACTTTGCGATGATTGCCGGGCCGTGTGCGGTTGAGACTCGCGACCAGTTGTTCACTTCTGCTGAGGCCGTTCACAGGGCCGGTGCGCGTATCCTGCGCGGCGACGCCTTCAAGCCGCGCACGTCGCCGTATAGCTTCCAAGGCCTCGGCGAACAAGGTCTGCAGCTGCTTGCCGAGGCCCGCGAGGAGTTCGGTATGCCGTTCGTTGCTGAGGTCGTTGACCCTCGCGACGTTGAACTGGTTGCATCCTATGCTGACCTTATCCGCGTCGGTACCCGCAACATGGCCAACTTCACGCTCCTCGCCGAACTCGGTAAACAGGCAAAACCGGTGTTGTTGAAACGTGGATTCACCGCAACCATTGAAGAGTGGCTCAACGCCGCCGAGTACATCTACAAGGAGGGCAACCACAACGTCATCCTTTGTGAACGAGGCATCCGCACCTTCGAGACGTCGACGAGGAATACCCTTGATATCTCCGCGGTACCGGTGCTGCACCAACTCTCGCATCTTCCCGTGATTGTCGATCCGTCGCATTCGGGTGGCCGGCGGGAACTCGTCGCACCCCTGACGCGTGTCGCGGTCGCTGCTCGCGCCCACGGTGCCATGATTGATGTGCATGCCGAACCGGAGATGGCGCTTGTTGACGGTGCCCAGGCGATTGTCCCCGCGGAGTTCTCCGCACTCATGGATGATGTCAGAGCTCTTGCGGATGTCATGGGATTGAAGCTGTAGACAATGGCGTCACACGTTGGAATCATTGGCACCGGACTCATCGGTGCATCGATCGGGTTGGCTCTCGGTCAGGCCGGATGGACCAGAACCGGCTGGGACGCTGACCCCGAGGCTCTTGCTACCGCACGAGTCTGCGGTGCGATCGACGTCGCCGTTTCTGGTCCTCAAGCCGTCCTGGACGCCGAGCCGGACGTTGTCATCTTGGCGGCACCTCCGAGTGCGATTCGTTCGCTCTTGGAGGACTTGGAAACTGATGTGCTCGTCATGGACGTGGCATCCGTGAAGTCTCCGATCCTCGAATCATCGACGCTGGCGCACTTTGTAGGCACACATCCAATGGCGGGACGCGAGGTATCGGGACCCGACGCTGCCACCGCGGCACTCTTCCGTGGGGCCGCCTGGGTCGTCACAACCGACGGTGCCTCGCCAGATGATCTCGCCGCCGTCACAGCAGTCATTGAAGCAGTCGGTGCTCGAGTACTGCTCATGTCCGCAGCCGAGCATGATCGGGCGGTCGGAGTGGTGTCACACCTGCCACATCTGATCGCGTCGACGCTGATGGACCTTGTATCGAACGATTCCCGATCGTTGGAGCTGGCGGCCGGTTCGTTCCGTGACTTGACCAGGGTCGCGGGATCCTCACCGGATTTCTGGAAAGAGGTCCTGGTCGCCAACGCTGATGTGATAGCTGAGAGCGTGACTGCCTTTCGTGTGCGTCTCGATGAGATGCTCTCGGTGATTGAGAGCGGTGACGTTGATGCCATTGCTGATCGATTGTCGCAAGCCCAGGCGGCTCGCAGAGACCTTGGGGCACCCATTGGCGCCATCCGCGTCGCCCTGGCGGACCGCCCCGGCGAGCTTGCCCGTGTTGGGCAGGCATTCCAGCGCTCATCGGCCGATATTCGAGATATCCAGATGCGACACGCACCCTACGGTGGTGGCGGCATCCTCACCGTGTCAGTGAATGTCGATGACGTTGAGGTCATGGTCGATGCGCTGACCACAGAGGGTCTCTACATCATCGAGTGAGCAGGCGGCACACGGCACATATCTGGCTTCTTGGGTAACCGGGGGTCGGGATCGGGCTGCGGTGGGTACCCGAACTCTGTATGTTGGTGACCGGTCAAAATGGAGGAAGGGCAATGACGACGCAGCGGCCCAGTTTCACGATCGGTATTGAAGAGGAATACCTCATTGTGGATCGGGAGACACGGAATCTTGTGCAAGACTTGCCAGAGGGCCTCATGCGTGCCTGTGAGGAGATCCTCCACGGGCAAGTGAGCCCTGAGTTTCTCCGATCCCAGATCGAGGTCGGGACCAAGGTCTGCGCCGATGTTGGCGAGGCAAGACAGGACCTCGCTCGGCTCCGCACCGCGATCGTTGATGTCACTGCCGACTATGGGCTCGCCCCGATTTCCGCTTCGACCCACCCGTTCGCCATCTGGGGTGATCAGCGCCACACCGACAAGGAGCGTTACAACGTTCTCGCCAAGGCACTCGGTGGTGTCGTTCGGAGGCTGTTGATCTGCGGCATGCATGTACACGTTGGCATCGAGGACGAGGATCTACGGATCGATCTCATGAACCAGGTCCTCTATTTCATGCCTCACCTCCTGGCCATGTCTACCTCGTCGCCGTTCTGGCAGGGGACCGACACGGGTCTCAAGAGTTATCGAACATCGGTGTTCCGGGCCGTACCCCGAACCGGGATTCCCGACGAATTCGGTTCGTGGGCCGATTATCAGCGCCATGTCCGGGTGCTGGTCGACGCAGGGGTCATCGAGGATGCGACCAAGCTGTGGTGGGATCTTCGCCCGTCGGCACGGTATCCGACGTTGGAGATGCGGGCATCCGATATCTGTACGTCGATTGATGACTCCATGGCGGTAGCGGCCATGTACCAGTCGCTCCTGTACATGTTGTACGAACGACGCATCCACAACCAACGGTGGCGGCTGTACTCGCGCATGTTGCTGAGCGAAAACACCTGGCGTGCGCAACGATACGGTGTCGGAGAGTCGCTGATCGACTTCGGTCGCAGCACCCTCGTGCCCTACGCCGAACTGATGGAGGAGCTCATCGATCTCGTCTCGGCTGGCGCCGAGGAACTGGGCTGTACAAAAGAGATGCTGCATGTGCGGACCATCATCGAGCGTGGCACCAGCGCCGATCGGCAGCTCTCGATCTTCGAATCGGCAACCGCCTCCGGTGCCAGCGACGAAGAGGCACTCATAGATGTTGTTGATTGGCTGATCACTGAGACCGCCAACGTCGGTTAGCTCGACCGGTTCGATGGTTATCATTTCGTCATGAAGTCCATTCGCGTCGCCGGCGCCCAGATCAATCCGACGGTCGGTGACTTTGCCAAGAACGAGCAACTCATTCTCGCCGCGATGCGCCGCGCCGAGGAGTGTGGCGCTGATCTGCTCGCCCTCCCAGAGCTCGTCACGACTGGTTACCCGCCGGAGGATCTTGTCCTTCGGGAATCCTTCGTCGAAGAGAATCTGGCATTGCTGCATCGACTCGCGGCGGCCTCCGGGGAGACTGTGACGGTGGTCGGCTTCGTTGACAGGGCGCTTGGTCTACCCGATGAGGACAGCCAGCCACGGTCGGTCGCGAACGCGGCGGCACTGCTCCAAGGTGGCGAGATCAAGGGCATCTACCACAAGGTCCTGCTTCCCAACTATGGAGTCTTTGACGAAGCCCGTTACTTCGATGCAGGTTCGCATGCCGCGGCGGTCTGGGATGTTGCGGGAATCACCGTAGGTGTCTCAGTTTGTGAAGACATCTGGTCGCCGGATGGTCCGCCGACGAAGCAAGTGGCGGCGGGTGCCGAGATCCTTGTCAACATCAACGGGTCGCCGTTTCATCGCGGCAAACGTGACGATCGTCGTGATCTGCTGGCACACCAAGCTCGCACCAGCCGGGTTCCGGTCGTGTACCTCAACATGGTGGGTGGTCAGGATGAACTCGTGTTCGACGGCGACTCGATGGTGTTCGACGCCTCGGGTGAGATTGTTGCACGTAGTCCCCAGTTCATTGAACATTTCTTTTGCCTCGACATCGAGGTCGACACTGCCACGGACACTTCGGCCGATGTGGGTGTTGTTACGCCTCCGAGCCGTACCCGAGTGGAACTCGACGCGCCGGAGATCTGGCCGGAGCTTGAAGAACCGGCGGAGATATACAAGGCGTTAGTTGCAGGTTTGCAGGACTATGTTCTCAAGAGCGGGTTCTCGACGTTGATCGTGGGTCTCTCGGGGGGCATCGACTCGGCGCTGACTGCGGCGATTGCTGTTGACGCCCTCGGACCTGAGGCCGTCTGGGGAATCACCATGCCAACCCGGTATTCGTCACCGGGATCGGTTGCCGACTCGATCGACCTGGCGCGCCGACTTGGTATGCGGTGCGACGAGATTCCGATCGAGGGCATCTTCTCGTCCTTCCTGACGACGCTCGAACCGACGTTCGCTGACACGGAGGAGAACGTCGCGGAGGAGAATCTCCAGGCCCGTATCCGAGGAGCCGTTGTGATGGCGGTATCAAATAAGTTCGGCGGTCTTGTTGCTGCAACCGGGAACAAGTCGGAAATGGCTGTCGGATATGCGACCCTCTATGGGGATATGGCGGGCGGGTACGCCGTGCTGAAGGATGTGCTGAAAACAACGGTTTACGAACTGGCGCGATGGCGTAACAAACAACAAGAGGTGATTCCGAGCACCATCATCGACAAACCGCCGTCCGCCGAGCTTCGCCCGGACCAACGCGACTCCGACTCGCTTCCCGATTACGGGATCCTTGACCAGATCCTTATCCGGTATGTCGAGCACGATGCCCCGGTCGACTCGATTGTTGCCGACGGTTTCGACGTTGACACGGTGCACCGGATTACGGCGCTTGTCGACCGCAACGAATACAAGCGGCGCCAATCAGCCCCCGGTGTCAGGATCACCGAGAAGGCATTCGGTCGGGACCGACGTTTGCCGATCGTCAATAGGTTCAGGGGCTAGCGCCGTGGGTGCACCACCCTGGGACGTACTCATCAACGGTGAGCCCGTCGCACCGGAGGCCGCCACCGTCTCGGTATTCGATATAGGGTTTCAACGTGGCTACGGCTGTTTCGAGGGCATGCGGTCATACAGCGGAAGAGTGTTCCGGTCCCGCGAGCACATTGAGCGGCTGGTGGCGAGCGCCCAGTCTTTGAAGATCCCGACGGTCGATCCGTCCGTGATTGCCGGTTGGGTCGACAACCGCGCATCCGCTTCCGGGGACGCCGTTGTGCGAGTGTTCGTGACCGGTGGGACCAACCCCGCCATCTTGGGAACGAACTCGAAGACGATCGTGACGGCGGAACCGCTTCCCGGAATACCAACGGCATTGACACTGCTTCCGGTACGTGCCCCGTGGCATTCCGATGGAACCGACTCCGAGCTCACCGGTGCCAAGACGATGTCGTACGGGCCGAACGTGGCCGCCACACAGTCGGCGAAGGCCGCAGGTTTCGACGATGCCCTGCTTGTCGGTAGCCACAACCATGTCCTGGAGGGGCCAACGTATTCGATTGGATGGATACGTCAGGGTGTGCTCGAAACGCCGGCCCTTGGACATGGAATCCTCGCATCGATCACTCGGGCCGCGATCGTCGAGGTTGCCCGTGGTGCAGGCATCACAATCGTGGAGGGGGTGTTTGTCATGGATCGTCTTGCAGAGGCCGACGAGGTGTTCGTGATGTCGACGGTACGCGAGATCTTGCCCGTGGTGGCGGTCGGTGATCGTCGCTACCTGGCGGGACCGGTGACGAACCAGCTCCAGATGGGGTTTCGGGATCTGGTCGCCGCCGAGTTGGGTTTGGTGCGGCCGTGATCGACATTGACCGGTTGTTGGATCGGATCGACGAGCTCTACAGCGCGGTTGTTATGGATCCAACGAGTTGGAGCAATTCCACGATTCACGACTGGGCAGGCGAGCTTTTCGATGCCGAGAAACCGGATAGAGAGACCGCCCGCGGTGTGCGGCGCTGTGTGCGAGCAGCAACCAAACTGCAACTGTTCTGGATCGACTCCTCGAATTCTCGCGTCGATGATGCTGAAGACTGGCGAACACGTGTCGATATAGCTCTTGGGGGACCGGCGTGGAGACCGACGCTTGAGCTTGCTCAGCATGGTCTGCGTTCCGGTCCGACACCCGAGCTTTTTGCTCAGGTGCAGCACCGGTTTCGGCTGGTATATAACCAACCGTGGCTTGAAGGAGTCACATATACAGAGTGGAAAACAGCCGCTTCACCAGAGGCGGGCACCTAATTTGTACGAAAGGTAGAGTGCGATCATGAAGCTGCCCCGCTTGCTCGTAATGTTGTCTCTCCTTTTGCTCGTTTTTGCGGCATGCTCCAACAGCGATGAAGCGATTTCCTCGACGGTGAGTCCTACCCTCACCACCCTGGCACCGGCACAGACAGGTGTCGAAGACGCTGTGGTGGTGACGACGACGAGCACGACCTTTGCGATCCCCGACGAGATCGGATATTCGATCGTCAAACGAATCGATGGGGCGGACGGCGATATCGTGGTTGTCCTTCTTGACCCAACCACCTACACCTCATTGACCGACATCGATCTTCTCGGCATTACCCAGGACGTGATCGAGGCCTTCCCGCCGATTCTCGAAGCGCACATCGTGGATACTCAGGAGGCCGCAGACGCGGTACTGGCCGAGGACCCGACTGATGAGCAGAAGGCCGCTCTTGCAGAGAACTACCTTCTGGCTCTTGAGGACGGAATCAAGGTGACCTTTCTCGGTCCTTTTGCGTCCTTCGGCACTGATCTCCTCGGCAGTTAACGGGTCGCCCGGACTGGGTGGACGTCGCTTGTCAAGAAACCCGCGAATGATCTAAAGAATCTGCGTCGCCGATGCCGATGGTTTGGCTACGGATGAAAATACATAGTCTTCTTCTTATCGGATTCAATCCAAGCGCCGCGGCGGCTTTCAGTGACTATCTTTCGGATTCCACACGAACCGTTTCTCTGGTGGATGCTTCGGTCGGTGTGGTCGGGGATGCTGTTGTCGAGCACAACATCGACCTGGCAGTTCTTGCTGCGGATGCGATCGCGACGATTGGACCGGGACTCAGCCAGGCCGGGGTCCCATTTCTTGCTTGTCTTGATGGCGCTGTTGGTGTCGGCGAAGCGATCTCGGTTGGTGCCATGGGCATAACCTCGGAGACTGCCGAAGATATCGACATTGCGATCGGCGCCGTTCAGCGTGCCGGCAACTACATCGATCCGCGCCTGGCGGGCGGCATCTTCTCCGAACTTGTGCGTCTCCACCGACGCGACGCGCAACGGACGAAGGAAGTTGAGGAACTGGTCGAGCAACTCCACGACGTCGCGGCAACCGACTACCTCACCGGTCTGCATTCGCGCGGGTACTTTTTCGATCGGTTGACTGTGGAACTCGACCGTGCACTTCGGCATGGGCGCCCCGTTTCGGTACTGATCGTCGACATCGATGGGCTGAACGACATCAATGGACGTCGCGGACGTGACGCTGGTGACCGAGTAATCCGGGACATCGGAATCGTTATCGGCGATGTTGTGCGATCGGTAGATATCGCCTGTCGGACCGGCGGCGACGAGTTCGCCGTCATCCTCCCCGAGACGTCGCCTGATGGTGCGTTTCTGGTGGCCGAGAGAATCCGAGAGTCGGTACGGGGCCTCGTCGTTGGCGGTGTCGGATCGGTGACGGTCAGCGTTGGCATCGCGGGCGCCCCGTCGCACGCATCGACGACCGATGATCTGGTGGATGCCGCGGATCGGGCACTCTTCGTGGCCCGGTCGACACTGGGTGGAAGTGCCTGGGTCGTCGACTCCGGTGTTGCGGGTATCGAAACCGCGTCACGGCGCACCCGTGCCGGGATCGTTGACGTACTCGTTCGGGTGATCCGACTGCGCGATCCGCAGCTGGCGATTCGTGCGGAGCGGACAGAGGCGGTTGCGATCGCGATTGGTACACGCCTCGGTCTGTCTACCGGCCGACTCGAACATCTCGCCGTTGCCGCTTTGCTGTCGGACGTCGGCAAGATCGGGTTGCCAGACTCCATTCTCTACAAGACGTCACCGCTAACTGACGAGGATTGGTCCGCGATCCATGACTTTCCGAAACGTGGTTTCGAACTGTTGGGTGGCTTTGTGCACCCCGACGTTGCTGAGGCCGTGCTCTCGACCCATGAGCGGTGGGATGGAACGGGGTATCCGCGCAAGATCAGCGGTGATGCTATCCCGGAGTTCTCACGGATACTTCACGTCGCTGACGCGTATTCCGCAATGACGACGGACCGGCCGTATCAGGCGAGCGTCCCGTTGGCGGAGTCACTGGCCGAACTGCGTCATTGCTCGGGTGCACAGTTCGACCCTCGTGTTGTTGCCGCAGCGGTCGAGGAACTCGCTCTGGGTGACGATCACGCGATCACGATCGCCGGGTAACCCGGCCCACGTTCCGGGCTGGCACCGTTTCTGTAGTTACAGCAGTATCGCGGCGACGGACAGGAATCCCCCCATACCGACGATGTCGGTGACCATCGTGAGAAAAATGTTTGATGCGAGGGCCGGGTCGAGTCCGAGCCTTCTCAACACAACGGGAATGCCAGCGCCCGCAAGTCCTGCCGCGAAGAACGCAGCGAGGATTGCCAGGAAGAACACCGTCGCCGTCGCGATACCGAAAAGTGCTGCGGACCCGATACCGATAACGACGGCAATAAGGATTCCGTTGAGAGCGCCGACGATGAACTCTCGACGAACCGCACGAAGGGCCCGGCCGGGGGGCAGATCTCCAACGGACATGGCCCGGATGATCACGGCCAGGCTCTGTGCCCCGGCGTTGCCCGCAAGCAGTGCCGTCAGCGGCATAAAGGCGGCGAGTCGCACATTGTCCGCGATGACACCGTCGAACTGGAGGATCACTCCCGCTTCGATGGCTCCGATGAGGAGGTTCACCAGGATCCACGGGAATCGTCTTCGGACGGACGTCCTCACCGGCGTGAAGACAGTCTCTTCGGTGCCAGCACCGACCATCGCCGCAATGTCCTCCGTTGCCTCGGCCTGGACTGCCTCAAGGGTTTCGTCGACCTTGACCATCCCAACGAGCCGGTGTTGGTTATCCACGACCGGGATGGCTAGGAGCCGGTAGCGCTGCACGAGTTCTGACACGACCTCACGGTCGGTTGTTGTGGTCACGGAAATAGGATGTTCCACCATGACCTCGTCGAGTCCCACGCCCGGGCGTGCGAAGAACAGCTCACGGAACGAGACCACGCCGCGGAGCCGGTTGTCGGTATCAACGGCGTAGACATAGGTGAGGTTGTTGCCGAGTTCTTCGTGGATACGTCTCAACGATTCGATCGCTTCGCCAGCGGTTATGCCGACCGGAAGCGAGACGACGTCCGTCGTCATCAGGCCACCGGCTGAGTCCGGTGCGTAACGAAGGAGGTCAACGATTGCGGCCTTCTCCGGGTCCTCAACCCGTGTGAGCAGATCCGCTTGAATCTCGTCCGGCAGGTGCCCGAGGATGTCGGCTGCCTGGTCCGGGTCCATCGCCTGGATCAGGCCGGCGGCCACCTCGGTCGACAGTTCAGGGAACAGATTCGCCGACGCCTCCGGCTTCATTTCGTTGAGCACTTCGCCAGCGATTTCCGGTGCGAGACGCTGGAGGAGTCGGGCGGCCGATGGCTCGGTCATCACCTCGAGAATGTCGGCGGCATTGTGGGGGTTGGTCGACGCCAGCGCGGTCCACTCGCCGGCGTGTTGATCGAAATACTCTTCCGCCTCGGCAGGCTTTCGACGCGCCAAATCGCGGAGTCCGTCGGCCACGATTCGAGGTCTGAGAAACTTCAGGCGCATTTCGGCAGGTTATCGCATCGTGGCGACGACCCAGCGAAACCCAGAAAACATCCCCAAAAAAAAACAGGCCCCCCAGGGGGGACGAGGGGGCCTGTTCGCACGGACGAGCCGTGCTGAGCAGAACTATAGACACTGCCATATCGACGTAAAGTCGGCGCGTTGGGCGGGGGAATGCCTAGTCCGATATTGGTCGTAGGTCTCTCTCTGGCAAGACGGCGGGTCGGGCCTTGACATGAGGTATTGTCGCTGCACAAGGAGGTGACATCCGTGCAACCCCGTTTGACATCGTTCTCTCACGGAGCTGGCTGAGCATGCAAGCTCAGTTCTGATGAGCTGGCGCAGGTTCTGCGCCCCTTACACAACCAAATGCCAGAACCCGACCCCAACGTGCTCGTCGGTTTCGGCACGGCCGATGATGCTGGTGTCTATCTCCTGAGGGACGACCTCGCGATTGTGCAGACGGTCGACTTTTTCACTCCGATCGTCGATGATCCCTTCGATTGGGGGCGGATCAGCGCGGCAAACTCGTTGTCGGACATCTACGCGATGGGGGCGACTCCGCTGAGTGCCCTCCAGGTTGCAGGATGGCCCCGCGACACCCTCCCTCTTGAGATGCTCGGGGAAGTGTTTGCGGGAGGGTTGACGGTGCTCAAGGAAGCGAACTGCGTGTTGCTTGGTGGTCACACGATCGCGGACGATGAACCAAAGTATGGCCTGGCGGTCACTGGAACTGTTCACCCCGACGATCTTGTGACGAATGCGGGCGCCACACCAGGCGATGTTCTCGTCCTGACGAAACCCCTGGGCAGTGGCGTCGTTGCGACAGGTATCAAGCGGGGTCTTGTCGACGACGTGGTTGCCGATCCGGTGATTGATGCCATGGCGACCCTAAACGCCGGTGCGGCCCGTGCGATGAGACGCGTCGGCGTGAACGCCGCGACGGACGTCACGGGGTTCGGGTTGCTTGGGCACCTGGGCGAGATGATTCGTGCATCCCAGGTATCTACAACACTGCAATGGGACTCGGTTCCATTTTTTGCTGGGGTGCACGCGCTCATTGGTGATGATGTGGTTCCCGGCGGAACGCTGCGAAACCTCGAAGCTGTGTCGCGTTTCACCAACTTCGGATCACACGACCGTGCGCGGCAAATAGCCCTCGCAGATGCACAAACCTCGGGCGGTCTACTTATCTCCGTCGAGGCCCCCCTGGAGAAGGCGCTGCTCCAGGCGCTGAGGGAAGAAGGCGTGTCCGGTGTGACCATCGGCGTGATCCGTTCACGGGCGTTCGCCGATGGCCCATCGGGTGCAGTTGTGGTCGTCTAGCAACGATGGACATGAACGGAACGGACCGGTCCGTCCAGCTCGTTTCAGCGAACCGGCGCCAGCAACGGATCCTGGTGAAGGCACCGTCATGAGAAACAAGGTCGACTGTCGCAGGAGCTGTGAGCGTGGCCCGATCACAGTTGTCTTCCCCGAAGGCGAGCGGTGCCACTCGATTACGATTCCAGCTATGAAACGTATCAATCAAGAGCGCCTCGTCGGTGGTGTCCCAGTCTTGGAACACGTTCTCGCATGCGATGCCCTGACATCGTGAAGCTGCGCAAACTCCTTGGCCTTGCCGCAACAGGATGGCTCGGATGGCGCCTCTTCGGTCCGTCGCCGTCTCCGCCGGGCCGACACGCCCAGTCTCGTCCCATCCGTGTCCCCGGCCGCACCGTGTTTGTTGGGGATGACGAAATGTTCGTTCGCGAAGTCGGCCCCGTGGATGCACCACCGCTTGTCCTGGTGCACGGCTGGAGTCTCGACGGCGAACTCACCTTCTATCGGATCATCCCCCAGTTGGCGAAAGACTTCAGGGTGATCGTTCCCGACCTGCGCAATCACGGACGGTCTCGCTGGGTTCGGACAGGTACCGAAGTGGAAGATATCGCGGATGACATCGCCGGCATGCTCTCAGCCCTTGGGATCGAACGTTGTGCGGTGTTCGGTTACTCACTTGGGGGAATGGTCCTGCAGGCGTTGGTCCACCGTCATCCTGGTCTCGTGTCGTATGCGGTCCTTGGCGGCACCGCCGCGCGCCCCATCGGCCAGCACCGTGTCATTGCGAGAATCATCTTCTGGTTGGGGCGGGCCCTCTCGCGTGTTTCTCTTCACGAGTTTTCTGTCGCAACAGTCTCGTATCTCGGGAAGGTGGGTGGTCTCGCCCCCGAGCATGAGCGGTGGATGTACGAGGGGCTCATGCGCAAGGATGGCTCGCTGCACTACGAGATTGGAAATGCAGTGTGGCGGTTCGACGGACGTGAGTGGTTGAAGAGTTGGGCGACACCGGTCACCCAGATCATCCCCACTGAGGACCAAATCGTCGATCCTGCGCAACAGTATGAACTTGCCCTACTGCTTCCTCCTGATACCGAAGTTGTCGAACTCGTTGGCGAGCGTCATGAGTCCGTCATCACCCGTGCCGACGAGTACGTCGCGGTGATTCGCCGTGTCCTCGGTGTTGGGGGCGAGGTCGAATAGGGCCGCGGTTTGGTGTCAGGGCGAATCCGACTTGACGAGGTTTTCAATCAACGGGGCGACATGATCGGGCTGTTCCACGATGAGATTGTGGCCGGCCCGAGGTACGACGACGTGGCAACGTGAGGGGCCGTCAGGATCGGCTGCGGCGCACCACGCCGCGGCGAGTGAACTGTACTTGGCGTCGCGTGATCCGGTCACCGTGATGATGTGCATCGGGAGCGACTGTGCCGCGTCGCCGAGCCACTCTTGTTCGCCCTGGCCCAACCCTTGGAGGGCTGCCGCGAGACCGTCGGACGTGTTCTCGAGGCGGACAGACCGGTCCCACGCCTTGGTGGCGTCATCGAGTCCGCATGGTGCCGCGACCGGGTGTGTGAGCCAACGGTCAACGAACCCTTCGATGCTCCCTGCACGGATTGACTTCGCAAGTGCTATTTCGCGCGCCGCCCGGTCGGCACGTTCCTGAACGTCTTGGATACCAAACGATGCCGAGATGAGGATGAGCAACGGAACCAGTTCGGGGTGCTCGATAGCGACCTGGACCCCGATTCGTCCCCCCAGCGAGTACCCGACAACCGGCATTGGGCCGAAATCCCGAAGATAATCGGCGAGGCTCTTCACCGTCTCGGGAAACGTCGGGTGAACGGTGGTTTTTCCATGGCCGGGCAAGTCCGGTGCGTGCACCGAGAGAGTCGTTCGGTCGGCGACCGGTTCGAACATTGCTCCGGTGAGGGTGAACCCGTGCAACATCATCACCGGGCTACCGTCGGCACCGTAGCGGCGGACGTTGAGATGGCCATCGAGTTTGTTCACTCGTGGACACCCAAATGTGACGATCGGCTGACGTCGTCGGCGAAGTAGCGATAGATCATCACCGCTATGCCTGCCAGAATCGCGAAAGCGATAAGTCGCTTCACCGCAACCTCCTTCACTCAGTAGTGTACGACGCCCTGATTCTTGTGGTTTACGGTCCGCCGTGACGGAGTAATCTCTCGGCCATGAATCCAAGCCGAGCACTCTCACGAACCGCATGGTCCATGTTGACTGCGGTGGTTGTCGTTGTATCGTCGGGCGCCCTCGTCCGGGCAACTAACTCGGGAGCCGGATGTGGCGAGTCCTGGCCAAGATGCGATCAGCAACTTTTTCCGATACCCGACTCAATCGAGCAGCTCATCGAGTTCACTCATCGTATGTTGACGAGCGGTCTCGTAATCGGGGGGATCGCTCTCATCGTGTTGTCGTATATGCAACTCGGGAAGAGTCACCCTGTGACGCGAGCAGCTGTCATCGCGTTCGGTTTCCTTCTCTTTGAATCGGTGCTCGGTGCGGCTTTGGTGCTCTTCGGGTGGGTCGAGCAGGATGCATCCATTGGCCGACTTGTCGCAGTCCCGATACATCTCATGAACACGTTCGCCCTCATTGCGGCCTATGCCCTCGTTGCGTGGCGGGCCGCCGGGAGAGCCGATTTTTCGATCTCGAATGCGGGACACCGGGGTCGGGTCCTTGTGGTTGGTGCGGGAATCCTGGTCCTCATCGCTGCCATCGGGTCGCTCAACGCCCTCGCCGACACGCTCTTCCCTGCGGAGTCGATCGCATCAGCCATCACTGAGGAGTTCGGATCGACCGCCCCGATCCTCCTGAAGATCCGAGTGCTTCATCCGATAGTCGCGATCGGTGGCAGTATTGGAATCGTCTTCATCATCCGCTATTTGGATGTTGGGATGTCTCGTTCAACGCGCAAACGTGGCTGGATGATCATGGGCATCATCGGCCTCCAGTTCGTGGTTGGTCTGGCGAATATCGCACTGCTGACACCCGTCGAGATCCAGGTTTTCCATCTGGTGATCGCCGACCTGTTGTGGATTGCATATCTGTTCTACATGTTTGCTGCAACCACAAGGCGGGTGGCGGATAACGTGATCGAGGTGCCAGTATGACTCCGATGAAAGTGACCGTCACAGATCCGCAGGCCAAACCGAGGACGGTTCGCGAACGTATCGGGGTCTATTTCGTCCTCACCAAACCACGGATCATTGAGTTGCTCCTGGTGACGACCGTGCCGGCCATGTTCGTCGCAGCAGACGGTGTACCCGGTCTTGCTTTGGTCCTTTGGACACTCCTCGGGGGAACCCTTTCGGCGGCTGGTGCGAACACGATCAATCAGGTGATTGATATCGATATCGATCGCATCATGTCGCGGACAAAGAATCGTCCCCTCCCGATGGGGAAGGTCACACCGCGCGCGGCGTTGATATTCGGTGTTGTGCTCGGGGTGCTCGGTTTCGCCGTACTGGCGTGGTCGTCGAACACATTGGCTGCGTGGCTTTCGACGGCCGGACTGCTGTTCTACGTGTTCGTCTATTCGTTGGCCCTGAAGCGTTCGACCGTCCAGAACATCGTCATCGGTGGGGCCGCCGGGGCCGTGCCTGCTCTTGTCGGCTGGGCCGCTGTTACCGGTGATCTCGGGGTTGCGCCGTGGGTCATGTTCGCCATCGTCTTCTTTTGGACGCCACCACACTTTTGGGCTCTCGCCATTCGATACAAGGATGACTACGCAAGGGCAGGAGTGCCGATGCTGCCAGCGGTCATTGGTGTCGAGAAGTCGATAGGTCACATCGCGGCGTACTCGGTGGTGATGGTCGGTGCGGCGCTGGCGCTCTGGGTCACTGGGAGTGTTGGCTGGATCTATCTCGTGTCGAGCACCCTTGCCGGTCTCTGGATGGTGCGACTGCTGCCCGGGCTTCGCCGAGATCCCGAGGTTGCGATGTCATTCTTTAGTGCCTCCAACATCTATCTTTCGGTTGTGTTTCTTGCGATGATCGTCGACCGTGTGGTGCTCGCGTAGCGGTCGCCGCCGGCACGCTGATGGACCGTTAGCATCACGTGGTGAACAAGATACTGACGACAACCGAGGGGACGCACCGGGGCGCGTTTGGGAGCCAAGAGTGGGGACTCATGTTGTTTGCGGGGATCACGTGGGGTGCTTCGTTCCTGTTCATCGCAGAGGGTCTGGTTGCTTTCGAACCCGGTCTGATTGCGACTCTTCGGATTTTCTTCGGCGCACTGACTCTGACGTTCTTGCCGAAGGCGCGTGCCCCCGTTCCGCGTGAAGCTCTGCGGCCGATCATTGCCCTGGGTTTCTTCTGGATGGCGTTTCCGTTCGTTCTTTTTGCCATCGCAGAGCAGAAGATCACGTCGGCGCTGGCGGGGATGCTGAACGGTGCGGTGCCCATTTTCGCTGTGATTATCGCCACGATCATGCTGGCGAAGACTCCGAGCAGGACTCAGATTGTGGGTCTTGGTATCGGGACGATCGGACTTGTCCTGATGGGGCTGCCGAGTCTTGGCTCTGCGTCGAGTGCGTTTGGCGTGTTGCTTGTTCTGATCGCCCTGGCCTCCTACGGCCTCTCCATCAACATCGCGGCACCCCTGCAGCAGCAATATGGAGCGCTCCCAGTGCTGTGGCGTTCCCAGTTGGCGGCGCTCGTGATGTCGCTCCCTCTTGGCGGTTACGCACTCACCAAGAGTTCGTTTGCGATGACACCGCTGCTTGCCATGATCGCCCTCGGTGTTGGTGGGACGGCCCTTGCGTTTGTGGCGATGACGACGCTCATCGGGCGTGTCGGCGGCTCTCGGGCATCGGTGACGATCTACATCACACCACCCGTCGCACTGCTCCTCGGTTGGATGGTTCGCAACGATTCTGTGGCCCCGATCGCCATCGCGGGTTCGGGTGTCGCCATCCTCGCTGCCTGGGTCGTGAGTCGCGAGAAGGTAACCGGGTAGTTTCGCTATTTGTCGCGCGAAGTCTCACCGCGGAGCCGGTCGACTGTGGAGATTTGCGTCGCTGAGCAGGCAGCGGACCACCGCGTCTGTGAGCGACGCCACCGCACCGATCCGGGCTGTGATCGACGTAGCCCCCTGACAAAACTGCTCTCAGCCGGTACAGCCAGCGAGAGTCAACTCGATCCCTCCGTCAATGTCGGCAAACGTGACGGTATATGTCGCCTGGTCGAGTGTCGCCTGCCGGGCCTGGAACCCGGTTCCGTCTGAGCCGACCTGGAACTTAACGGAGCCGCCTATCGGGGGATCGACCGTTCCGGTATAGATCCCCTCGGTGAGTCCCATCGCGCCAGCGTGGAGAAGGTCGCCACCGGTCTGGGCGTCACATTCGATCGCCACCATGACCTGACCTCCGTCAGCGGTCGTCACCTCATCGACGGACTTGGTTCGCTCGAGGACTGCCGGGTCTAACGCCGAGGCAGGTATAGCCGGTGCATCCGATGCGGCCGGTGCGCTCGTCTGAGCATCGTTGCTGGGTGCCACAGTTGGTGTCGCAGGTGCCGACGTATCGGCTCCTCCGCTGCAGGCGGCTGCGATGAGTATCACGGCCAACACCATGATCGGCAGCCCGGTTCGATAGCGGGACAAAGTGTTCATGTTGCGCCCTCCCACACGGCGATTGATACCGACTATACCGAGTCCCCGGGTTTCGTACTTGGAGTGACTTGTGAGACATTGTTCGTCGAACTGTTTCTTTGGTCTCCGCATGGTCGGACCGTCGCAGTGGTGCCGGTCGCCGATGTAGGCTTGCGCCGATGAGCACGTATCAGGCGGCCGCGTTTGTGATCAGCGTCATTTTGGTGGCGTTCGGCCTTGTATGGGTGGTGCGCCGGGAGGTCGTGCTCCAGCGCGACCATCGCACGACATCGATAACAAGACTATGTATCGAGGTGGGGATTCCCATCATCGGGGTCGCGGTGCTGTTGGCGTTTGTCGGTGGTTTTCTGTGACCGAGGACACTGCCCCCATTCGGTTCGACGAGCGGTTTGATGAGGCCCGTGTCGCCGAGTACCTTCGTGCGGTTCTCGGAGATGAGTTACCCGAAGGACCTATCGAGTTCGAACAGTTCCCTGGTGGGGCTGCGAATCTCACCTACCTTGCCCGCTGTGGTGATCGTGAACTTGTGCTGCGGCGGCCCCCACTTGGCGAAACGGCAAAGGGCTCCCACGACATGGAGCGCGAGCACCGGGTGCTTTCACGGCTCTGGCGGGTGTTTCCGAAGGCACCCCGGGCCTATCACTATTGCCCGAATCCCACCATCATGGGGAAACCGTTTTTTGTCATGGAACGCCGATCGGGTCACGTCATTCGTTCGGCATGGCCACCATCGCTGGTGGACAACGATGCCGCAAGAAGGCACCTCGCCGAGGACCTGGTCGACACGCTTGCGGACCTGCATCTTGTTGTTCCCAATGAAGTCGGTCTCGGCGACCTTGGCCATCCGGACGGATTCGTGCAACGTCAGGTCGATGGGTGGTTGTTTCGCTGGGACAGGGCGAAGACTCGGGAGGTACCCGATATGGGAAGGGTCGCCGAGTTGCTTTCCTCGTCGATCCCCGACGCACAGTCGCCCTCCCTGTTACACAACGACTTCAAGCTCGACAACACCATGTGTGACGATGAGGGCACCGTTGTTGCCGTGTTTGATTGGGATATGGCCACCCGTGGCGACGCCCTCATCGACCTTGGCACCCTGCTTGCGTACTGGGTGGATCCCGATGGCCCGACATATCCCATTTTCGGTGATGAGGCCGTGACGATGACACCCTTCATGAGCAAGGCCGAAGTTGTTGAGCGTTATGCGTCGCGTACGGGATTCGACCTGTCGAACGTTCGGTTCTACGAGGCCCTCGCGCTCTACCGGATAGCGGTCATCATCGAGCAGATCTACGCCCGGTACGCCGCTGGGCAGACTGCTGATGAGAGGTTCGCAAGATTCGAACCTCTCGCCCCGATCCTTGCTAGTGCTGCCCGCGAAATCCTGGAGACATAGCCGGCCGGTCTCTATCCGGGATGATGGTTTTCCAACGGCAGCAGCGATCGGATCGTTCGCCCCGTGGAGCGGCGGTAGATCGCTTCGAGAGCGAAAGACCCGACCCCGAGACCGGCGACGATGAAAACCGCACCCAGGTCACGCCCACCTATTTCGACCAGCAACGCTACGAGCGCAGCAACACATGCCGCCGCGGTGCCAATCGGAAGCCAGCGGGACGCCCCGGTCATTGCTCGAAGCCTCAGGTTGGCGATGTTCACTGCGGCGAAGATCACCAGAAATCCGGCACTCCCGATTGTTGCGATCCGGCTCAGGTCAAGACCAAGGGCAACCACGAGTGTCAGTGCCGACGTGATGAGTAGCCCTTCGATCGGTTGGCCCCTGACCTTGTTCTCGAGCATGGTGGGGAGTTCGCCGGAACGGGCGATGCCATACGTCAGTCGTGCCGATCCGTACAGTGTCGCGTTGATTGCAGAGCCCGTGGATAGAAGTGCGGCTATGGCGATGATGGTGAAACCGGCCTGCCCGAGTATCGGTCGGGCTGCGGCCGCTAAGGCGAAGTCGCTCGCTGCGCTGATAGCTGACGGGTCCAGCGTGCCGACAGTGACCATTGCAATTGCGATGTACAAGACAATCACGGAACTCACCGAGATCAGAAAAGCGCGCGGCAGGTTACGTTTCCCATCGACGATGTCTTCGGCAGTGTTCGCAATGAGCTCGAAACCCTCGAATGCGAGAAAGATCACCATGCCTCCTCCGACGATACTGAGGGGAGATGTCCAGGCACTTGTTGAGAGTCGGGAGACCTCCATTGTTGGGAAGGCGATCACGACAAACCCGACGAGGATCAGCACCTTGATACCAACGATGATCTCCTCCGCCCTTCCCACCGCTCCGGCACTCAGGGCATTGAGACCCGTGAACAGCAGGATCACCCCGGCAGTAGGTATCGCGGGTCCCGGCATCGCCGGAAACAGCGCGAGGAAGTAGGACCCGAACGCAGAGGCATAGAGAGCCAGCATGACCACATAACTGAGCCACAGCAGCACGTTGAGGCCACCGGCCACGATTCCCGTCCCGTAGGCACAGTTGAGGTAGGTCACCGTTCCGCCGCTGCTGGGGAACGCGGTCGCGAGTTTCGAATAGGACAACGCGGTGAAGAATGCGATGACACCGGCGATCCCAAACGCGATGGGGGCTGCGCCGCCAGCGAGTTCTACCGAAAGCCCCAGTACGGCGAAGATACCTCCTCCTACCATGCCCCCGATACCAACCGAGATCACCTCGGTCAGGCTCATCGTGCCCTTCCCGGGTGGGTTGCATGCCATGTCAGTCATAACGTTCTGCCATGAGACGGACCCTAGCGTGGCGCCATGGACCGGCGGCGACCGAACGGTTTGTAGGATGGCTTGACAGGCAACGAGGAGGACGCATGGAGTCGGATCAGTTTCGGGGGATCATGAGGCAGCTTGCCACAGGAGTTACCGTCGTTACGTCGCGCAGTGGTACCGATCCGGTTGGTATGACGGTGTCGGCATTCAACTCGGTCGCGGTAGACCCACCTCTCGTTCTGGTGTGTTTGACGGTCGGTGGGGCGACGACCATGGCGGTGTCGGCTACCAACAAATTCACCGTGAATATTCTCGCCGACGACCAGGCGGAGCTATCGAATCGGTTTGCGTTCACCGACCAGGAGCAGCGGTTCGATGAACTCGAATGGACGTGGACCGAGCTCGGCACACCACGGCTCCACGGGCTTCTGGCGCATTTGGATTGCGAAGTCACCGACGCAGTTGTGGCGGGAGACCACGTCGTGTTCATCGGTGCTGTTGTCGGCGGCGACCGCCATGACGGCACACCCCTGATGTACACCGACGGTGGGTACCACCGCCCCGAACCAATCGGATCGTGAGCGGGACTCCGAAGGCACCCTTGTCGGATAGATGATTCGCGGGTACAGTGTTGAGCAATGCCGACACGTACCTACTTTTTTGTGTATTTCTTTACTGGGCCGATGGCCCGGGTAAGAGGTATGTGAGCCGGTAAGTCCCACACCACGAAACACCCGAAGCCATCACGAGGCTTCGGGTTTTTGTTTGTCCGGAGCCTCCCAACCACCCGTATTGAGAGAGCCAGCATGACTACCGAACCATCCCCAAAGAAACCGATTCTCAAGAGCCTCCGCAAACCCGACGTGAAGACGACCGTCGTCTCCGTCAGAGCGGTTCGCTTCGGCGATGGTTCCTACCCGATCGTGGCAGGTCCCGTTGCCGTCGAGTCGGAGGAACAGCTCATGACTGTCGCCGTGGCAGCGAGGAAATCCGGGGCGTCCATGTTGCGCGCCGGCACGTTTCGAGCGGAGGAGAGTCCCTACGGTTTCAAGGGACTCGGGGAGGACGCTATCTGGTTGTTGGAGCACGCCGGCAGGCAAACCGGGTTGCCGACGGTGACGGAGGTGCTCGATTCGGCCCATCTTGATCTCATTGCGGACCATATCGACATGCTCGAAATCGGTCCGGAGAATATGCAGAACTTTGTTCTGCTGCGCGACGCAGGTCGTACCGGAAAGCCGATCATCTTGACCCGGGGGCCGTCGGCGACGGTTGACGAAGTGCTGATGGCTGCCGAATACATTCTTGCGGAGAACAATCCGAACCTGGTGTTATGCGAGCGGGGAAGCCGGGGATTTGACCCGCGGACAACCGACACGGTCGATATCACCGCCATCCCCGCAATCCAGCAGCTCTCTCACCTGCCGATCATCATCCATCCCGCCCCCGCCAAGGGTGGCATTGACCTCATGGAGCCGCTGGCTATGGCTGGCCGAAGCGCCGGCGCCGACGGGCTCATCGTGTCCGTGCATCCGGACCCGGACAATGCGCTTGCCGGCAACGGTGGGCAGATGACGGTGAAGGGGTTCACCGTTTTGATGGACCGCCTCGGTATTCCGGCGATGCGCGACGAGATCGATAGGTTGGACCGCGAGATCATCAAGCTCTTGAAAAGGCGGTTGCATAGTTCGATCGGCATCGCCCACATCAAGGTCGCTCGCGGGTTGCCGCTACGGTCGCCTGACCGGGAGGCAGAGCTACTTGATGAGGCCGCCGACGATGCCGTAGAGCTCGGCATAGACCCAATCTATGTGCGCGCAATCATGGAAGTGGTTCTCAAGCACTCGCGTAGTGCCCAGGAACGGGCAGTAGGTACGACGTAACTCGAGGCCGCAGCAATGCTCATCAGCGAGCTTCCAAGGATCGACCGAAGAACCAAGTTCCCAAGGGCGGGAAGGGACTCGGTATCGGCGCTGTTATGGCGTCCGATATGCCGGGGATCGTATTGGTGATCGACGGGGACGCCAGAACCGGTGGGTTGGTGCTATCTCACCGGGCCGTCATACCGGCCGGGTGTACGTTGCGCGAGCATTCGCGACTACGGGGTGGGCGATACAGCCAGGCAGATGGTCGTTAACGATCCCCATCGCTTGCATGAAGGCATAGGCAGTCGTCGGCCCGAAGAACCTGAATCCACGTTTCTTGAGGTCCTTCGCCATGCTGACCGATTCGGAAGTCTTCGACTCGAGCCTCGGCCGTTGCGGCTCGTCGGCGGGTTCGAACCTCCAGAAGTAGGCAGCGAGCGACCCGAACTCTTCCCGCAACGTCTGAGCCTGGCCAGCATTGTTAATGGTGGCTTCGATCTTGCCGCGATGTCGGATGATCCGGGCATCGGTGAGTAAACGCTCCACGTCCCCATCGGTGAACTCGGCAACGAGATCGAAGTCGAAACCGCGGAACACCTCGCGGAATGACTCGCGTTTGTTGAGGATCGTTAACCAACTCAGGCCCGATTGGAATCCCTCGAGACAGAGCTTTTCGAACAGTCGGTGATCGTCAGACACCGGCATTCCCCATTCGG
This sequence comes from Actinomycetota bacterium, assembly GCA_013151445.1. Taxonomy (GTDB): domain Bacteria; phylum Actinomycetota; class Acidimicrobiia; order Spongiisociales; family UBA5794; genus BMS3BBIN02. The sequence goes on along the minus strand of JAADIG010000028.1, from coordinate 1,386 downwards.
TGTCGTGATACGTGCGATAGATTTCCGGCTCCATACCCCACCAACACCGGGTTGTGCCGTCGTCGCCGGTAATGATCGTAAATGGCTCCATGGCGTGAATCTACCCGACGCCTGCGACAAGAACTTACGACGGGCACCGATCGACCTGATGCCGGCTGCCGGCGATGTCCAGACCAAGGCGTACTCGTGATCGGTACTCGTTCCGTAGTATCGGTGTTCGCCGAGCGGAACATGGATGCCGAGGAAGCGGAATCACTTGCGGATCTCCCCTCGGATGGGACTCGTCTCTCGAAGGTGCGGCGTGTCGCTCTCGACGATCGCACCGCGAAGGCGAACGTTCTGCGCGGCCAGTTCTTCGACTGTTTTGGGTGCGCCGGGGTCTCGCTGACATCGTGTGGTCTCGTCAGTTCCAATGATGTGCCTGCTGCCAACGGGCGGGTCCTTGGGGTCCCTATCATTCTTGTAGCAACAATCGCAGCTGAACATATTGCCGGGACCATGAAAACACACCAAGACGGACCTCTCTCTCGCGACTTCCACCGCTCCATCCCGATGATGTTCTATCAAGCGCTTGACGCTGTTCTTCCGAGGTTCCGGGAGATCTTCGCCCAGTTCGACATCACCCAACCACAATGGCGTGTCCTGCGAGTTGGGATGAGGATGGCCAGAATCTGACCTCGATTGCTGAGCGTACGCGCATCGTGCCGACAGTCCTCGTTGGCATCATCGATCGGTTGGAGCGGGACGGCAGAGTCGAACGTCGGCGGTCGAAGCAAGATCGGCGACGGGTCCATATTTTCCTCACCGAGAGCGGACACGCGTTGCGTGACGACGTGGCTCCCCTGGTCGACGAGGCGTATGTGCAACTTCAGGCAGTTTTAAGTGCCCAGGAATGGCGCGACCTCTACAGCGCCATAGACAAACTCATAGAGTCGGACGCAGCTGCCAAGAGTTCCTCGACGTAGGAAGTATGCCGGAGCGACCCCCACAACGATCGGGTTCGCGTCGATAACCGATGTGGGTAGTTGTACATCGGCCACTGGCAGACCGAGAGTTCACGGTCAAAGGGTCGCCGGCGCGTGGAGTCCCACGTGCCGCGCGTGGTTCGAGGCCCCCAGGCCAGCGCCGATGACGTCGAAGTGTAAGGAGCAGGCATCGTTGCGCCCTGGCAGTGTCACGATGCCGGTATCCTGCACGCCATGAAACGATGGTTTTGGATACTCGACGGTGTGGCTGTGGTGACGTTCGTGTTTATTGGTCGTGAGAGTCACGCTCTGGGGAATGAATGGGCTGCGACCCTGCGGGTGGCGGCGCCCTTTCTGATCGCACTGTGTCTCGGGATTGCCGCGACCCGGGCATGGCAAGCACCGGAGCGGGTTGTGACCG